>NZ_JBSFLB010000060.1:0-27331 GCF_053598835.1 Streptomyces sp. NPDC001070 | reverse complement strand
CTGCCCACCATGAGCAAGCAATCGACCGTCCACGGTGTGACCTACGACTTGCTGCGGTCATTGAGGCTGACCACCGTCTTCACCTGCGCGCCATGGGGTGCCGCGCCCGTCACGACCCGGACGGCCCTCCCGTGCCACGGGAGGGCCGTCCGCCGTGTGAGGAGCCGCCGGGGGCGTCAGCGGATCGGCATGCCCGAGAGCGTGCGGGCGATGACGAGGCGCTGGATCTCGCTCGTGCCCTCGAAGATCGTGTAGATCGCGGCGTCACGGTGCATGCGCTCCACCGGGTACTCGCGGGTGAAGCCGTTGCCGCCGAGGATCTGGATGGCCTGGGCGGTGACCTTCTTCGCCGTCTCGCTGGCGTAGAGCTTGGACATGGAGCCCTCCGCCGAGGTGAAGGGCTTGCCCGAGATCGCCATCCAGGAGGCGCGCCACACCAGCAGGCGGGCCGCGTCGATCTGGGTGCGCATGTCGGCGAGCTGGAAGGCGACGCCCTGGTTGTCGATGATGGGGCGGCCGAACTGGGTACGGGTCATGGCGTAGTCGAGGGCGACCTCGTACGCGGCGCGGGCGGTGCCCACCGCCATCGCGCCGACGGCCGGGCGAGAGGCCTCGAACGTGGCCATGGCGGCGTTCTTCACGCGCTCGCCGCCCTTGGCCCGCTCGTGGGCCCGGGCGAGGCGCTCGTCGAGCTTCTCCTTGCCGCCGAGCAGGCAGCTCCCGGGGACACGGACGTTGTCCAGGACCACCTCGGCGGTGTGCGAGGCGCGGATGCCGTGCTTCTTGAACTTCTGGCCCTGGGAGAGGCCGGGGGTGTTCGGCGGCACGATGAAGGAGGCGTGGCCCTTGGAGCCGAGCTCCGGGTCGACGACCGCGACGACGACGTGGACGTTGGCTATGCCGCCGTTGGTCGCCCAGGTCTTGGTCCCGTTGAGGACCCATTCGTCCTTGGCCTCGTCGTACACCGCGGTGGTGCGCATCGAGCCGACGTCGGAGCCCGCGTCCGGCTCGGAGGAGCAGAAGGCGGCGACCTTGACGTCGTTGGCGTCGCCGTACATCTGCGGGATCCAGGTGCCGATCTGCTCCTCGGTGCCGTTGGCCAGGACGCCGACGGCGGCGAGGCCGGTGCCGACGATGGACAGGCCTATGCCGGCGTCGCCCCAGAAGAGCTCCTCCATGGCGACCGGGATGCCGAGGCCGGTCGGGTCGAAGTACTGCTGGGCGTAGAAGTCCAGCGAGTACAGCCCGATCTTCGCGGCCTCCTGGATCACCGGCCAGGGGGTCTCCTCGCGCTCGTCCCACTCCGCCGCCGCCGGGCGCATGACGTCGGCCGCGAAGCCGTGGATCCAGTCGCGCACCGATTTCTGGTCGTCGTTGAGTTCGAGCGTGAACTCGCCCATCGTCCCCTCCACGTGCTTGTTACTTGCGGTAACGCCAGTGTGTTACCGACGGGTAAGGGATGTCAACCGGACGAGGGGTGTTACGTTGCGCAGGCGCGACGAAATCGAACGGGCGGGGAGGCACGAGTGGACACCAGCCAGCGGCAGGAGCAGCGGACGACCTCCGCGGCGGAGGAGCGGCGCAGGGAGCTCCTCGAGGCCGCGGACCGTGTCGTGCTGCGGGACGGCCCCGAAGCATCCATGAACGCCATCGCCGCCGAGGCGGGCATCACCAAGCCCATTCTCTACCGCCACTTCGGCGACAAGAGCGGGCTTTACCGTGCCCTGGCCAAACGCCACACCGACGCCCTGCTGGCCAACCTGCGGGCCGCCCTCGACGCCCCCAACGAGCGCCGCGACCGGGTCGAGGCCACCCTGCACGCCTACCTGTCGGCCATCGAGGCCCGTCCGCAGGTCTACCGGTTCCTGATGCACCCCGCCGAGAACGCTCCCGACGCCGCCGACCGCGGCTTCGACATCGGCCGCCACTCCGCCCCCGTGCTGCGGCGCATGGGCGAGGAGCTGGCCGACGTCATCGCCGAACGCCTGGACCTGGGCCCGGACGGCCAGGTGGCGGCCCGGGTGTGGGGGCACGGCATCGTCGGCATGATGTACGCGGCCGGCGACTGGTGGCTGGGCGAACGCCCCGCCTCCCGCGACGTCCTGGTCCGCCACCTCGCGGACCTGCTGTGGGGCCGCCTCGCGGCCGTGGGCGACCGCCCGGGCGCGCCGCGGCTCTAAGCACGCCCGGGCGCCCACGGCGCGCGGCGGGCGGCCCGCAGGGCACGGCGGCGGCGCAGGCCGGTGAGGTGGTCGGTGAACAGACCGCCGGCCAGGTGGTCGCACTCGTGCTGGAGGCAGCGGGCGAAGAACCCGGCGCCCTCCACGCGTACCGGTTCGCCCCGCAGGTCGACGCCCTCGACCACGGTCTCGTCGTGCCGGGCGGTCCCCGCGTGCACACCCGGCAGCGACAGACAGCCCTCGTGGCCGGTCACCACGACCCCGCCGTTGCGCACGACGCGGGGATTCACCAGATGACCGAGATGCCGGACGTCCTCGTCGTCGGGGCAGTCGAAGACGAACACCCGCAGCGGCACGCCGACCTGGTTCGCGGCCAGCCCGACCCCGTCGTACGCGTACATCGTGGCGAACAAGTCCTCGACGAGCGAGGCGAGTTCGGCGTCGAACACGGTCACGTCGCGGCAGGGTTCCCGGAGCCCCGGATCACCCAGCAGCCGCATCGGGCGGACGGTCCCGGAGCTGCCCGGGATGGTGGCGTGTCGCATGCGGGCCAGCGTACGGGGGCGGCTCGTTTCTGCGCCGGTAGGGGAAGTGGATAGGCTGATCCGCGACCGCTGCCTCCCGGCTGACGGATCGGGCCGGAGGCGCGCACTCCGGACGGCCGTCGGGACGGCGGGCGGGGCCGGACGCGAGGAGGATGTGGAGACGATGGCAGGCAACACGGAGCCACTGTCGCCCCGGGCGAAGCTGGCCGTGACGGCGGGCAAGGCCGCGGCGGCGGTGTCACGGGCGGCGGGTCGCGGCAGCGGATCGGTGATCGGCGGCCGGGTGGCCCTCAAACTCGACCCCGATCTTCTGGCACGTCTGGCGACCCATCTCGACGTCGTGCTGGTGTCGGCGACCAACGGCAAGACCACGACGACCCGGCTGCTCGCCGAGGCGCTCCGCGCCAACGGCGAGGTCGTCTCGAACGCGCTGGGCGCCAACATGCCGGCCGGCATCACCTCGGCGCTGGCGGGCGGCTCCGAGGCCCGCTACGGCGTGATCGAGGTGGACGAGAAGTACCTGGCCGGCGTGGCCCGCGACGTCAGGCCCAAGGCCATCGCCCTGCTCAACCTCTCCCGCGACCAGCTGGACCGCGCCGCCGAGACGCGCATGCTCGCCGAGAAGTGGCGCGAGGGCCTGGCCGGCACGGACGCGATCATCATCGCCAACGCCGACGACCCGCTGATCACCTGGGCCGCCTCCTCGTGCCCGACCGTCGTCTGGGTCGCGGCGGGCCAGGAGTGGAAGGACGACGCCTGGTCCTGCCCCTCGTGCGGCGGCGTCCTGCAGCGCCCCTCCGACGACTGGTTCTGCGGCGAGTGCGGTTTCCGCCGCCCGATGCCGACCTGGGCCCTGTCCGGGGACCACGTCATCGACCCGTACGGCGCCGCGTGGCCGATCCAGCTCCAGCTGCCGGGCCGCGCCAACAAGTCGAACGCCGCCGTGTCCGCCGCCGCGGCGGCCGCCTTCGGCGTCGACCCCAAGGTCGCCCTGGAGCGGATGTACAAGGTCCAGGCCGTCGCGGGCCGCTACGACGTGGTGCAGTTCGGGGGCCGCGACGTACGGCTGCTGCTGGCGAAGAACCCGGCCGGCTGGCTGGAGACCTTCTCGCTGATCGACGGCCCGCCCGCACCGGTGGTCCTGTCCGTCAACGCCCGCTCGGCGGACGGCACGGACACCTCCTGGCTGTGGGACGTGGACTACACCCGTCTGGCCGGGCACCCGATCCGGGTCATCGGCGACCGCAAGCTGGACCTCGCGGTCCGCCTGGAAGTCGCGGGCCTGGACTTCCAGGTGTGCCGGGACTTCGACGAGGCCGTGCGCACCTCACCGGCCGGCCGGATCGAGGCCATCGCCAACTACACCGCCTTCCAGGATCTGCGCCGCCGCGTCGGCAACTGACCCGGCGACCCGTTTCGACAGGAGAACACGCTGTGAGCGACTCCAGCCTGCGTCTGGTGTGGGTCTACCCCGACCTGCTCAGCACCTACGGTGACCAGGGCAACGCCCTGGTCACCGAGCGCCGGGCCCGCCAGCGGCGGGTGCCGGTCACCCGGATCGACGTACGGTCCGACCAGCCGATCCCCACCTCCGGCGACATCTACCTCATCGGCGGCGGCGAGGACCGTCCGCAGCGGCTGGCCGCCGAGCGGCTGCGCCGCGACGGCGGTCTGAACCGCGCGGTCGACAACGGCGCCATCGTCTTCTCGGTGTGCGCCGGCTACCAGATCCTGGGCCACGAGTTCGTCAACGACCTCGGCCGCCCGGAGCCGGGCCTGGGCCTGCTGGACGTGGTGAGCGTCCGCGGCGAGGGCGCGCGCTGCGTCGGCGACGTACTGGCCGACATCGACCCCGAGCTCGGGCTGCCGCCGCTGACCGGCTTCGAGAACCACCAGGGCGTCACGCACCTGGGCAAGGGCGTCCGCCCCCTCGCCCGGACCCGCTTCGGCAACGGCAACGGCACCGGCGACGGCACCGAGGGCGCCTACAACGAGACCGTCTTCGGCACCTACATGCACGGCCCGGTCATGGCCCGCAATCCCCAGATCGCGGACATGCTGATCAAGCTGGCGATGGACGTCAGGGCCCTGCCGCCGGTCGACGACCAGTGGTACGAGGCGCTGCGCGCCGAGCGCATCGCGGCGGCGAGCCAGCCCGCCTGAGGTCCGCAGCGTCGCGGGTCCGACCGGGGGAAACGGGGCCAGGGCCGGGTTGTGTCCGCAGTGCGGGCGGCGTTTCCGCCGCCCGCGCCCGGCTCGATAACGTAGTGAGCAGCGGTGCGCGTCGCCGCGGGTCCATCCGGACGACGGCGTCCGGCGCCCGGATCGATCTTTCAGGAGTAACGAGCAAATGCGTATTGGTGTGCTGACGAGCGGCGGCGACTGCCCCGGCCTCAACGCCGTCATCCGGTCGGTCGTGCACCGCGCGGTCGTGGACCACGGGGACGAGGTCATAGGCTTCCACGACGGGTGGAAGGGCCTCCTCGAGTGCGACTACCGCAAGCTCGACCTCGACGCGGTGGGCGGCATCCTGGCCCGTGGCGGCACCATCCTCGGCTCCTCCCGGGTCCGCCCCGAGCACCTGCGGGACGGCGTCGAGCGGGCCAGGGGCCACGTCGCCGACCTGGGTCTCGACGCGATCATCCCGATCGGCGGCGAGGGCACCCTCAAGGCCGCCCGGCTGCTGTCCGACAACGGTCTGCCGATCGTGGGCGTGCCCAAGACGATCGACAACGACATCGCCTCCACCGACGTCACCTTCGGCTTCGACACGGCCGTCACGGTGGCCACCGAAGCGCTGGACCGCCTCAAGACCACCGCCGAGTCGCACCAGCGTGTGCTCATCGTCGAGGTCATGGGCCGGCACACCGGATGGATCGCGCTGCACTCCGGCATGGCGGCCGGCGCGCACGCGATCGTGGTGCCGGAGCGCCCCTTCGACATCGAGGAGCTGACCCAGCGGGTCGGCGAGCGCTTCTCCGCGGGCAAGAAGTTCGCGATCGTCGTGGTCTCCGAGGGCGCGAAGCCGCGCGAGGGCACCATGGACTTCGAGTCCGGCGTCAAGGACGTCTACGGCCACGAGCGCTTCACTGGCATCGCCACCCGGCTCTCGATCGAGCTGGAGGAGCGTCTGGGCAAGGAGGCCCGCCCGGTGATCCTCGGTCACGTGCAGCGCGGCGGCACCCCCACCGCGTACGACCGGGTGCTGGCCACCCGCTTCGGCTGGTACGCGGTCGAGGCCGCGCACAACGGCGACTTCGGCATGATGACCTCGCTGCGCGGCACCGACATCACCCTGGTGCCGCTCTCGCACGCCGTCGAGCACCTCAAGACGGTCCCGGCCGAGCGCTACGTCGAGGCCGAGTGCGTGCTGTGACGCGCTGACCGCGCTCCCCGAACCGCCCCCGGTCGCAAGCGCGGCCGGGGGCGGTTCTAGTCTGGTGCGGGCGCACCCGCCCCAACCGGCACATTGCCGACGGCGCGGGGCATGCGGCAGGCACGACAGGAGAGTGACGGGATGGACCACGGCGGACACGGGATGACGACGGAGCTCCCGCCGTTCACCCTCGGCCGGGGGCTCGAGTTCAGCGGGGATCCGGTCTTCCTGGCCGGCTGTCTGCTCGCGCTCGCGCTCTACGGCTGGGGAGTCGTACGACTGCGGAGCCGCGGCGACCGCTGGCCGGCCGGACGGATCGTCGCCTTCACGGCGGGTGTGCTGTCCATCGCCCTGGTGATGTGCACCGCGCTGAACGACTACGGCATGGTCATGTTCAGCGTCCACATGGTGCAGCACATGGTCGTCAGCATGGTCTCCCCCATCCTGCTGCTGCTCGGCGCACCGGTCACCCTGACGCTGCGCGCGCTGCCGACGGCCGGGCGCGGACGCAAGGGCCCGCGGGAGCTGCTCGTCGCGCTGCTGCACAGCCGGTACATGCAGGTCGTCACCCACCCGGCCTTCACCATCCCGCTGTTCATCGCGAGCCTGTACGGGCTCTACTTCACCCCGCTGTTCGACACCCTGATGGGCAGCCGGGCCGGGCACATCGCGATGATGGTGCACTTCCTCGCCGTGGGCCTGGTGTTCTTCTGGCCGATCATGGGCGTGGATCCCGGACCCAACCGGCCGGGCCATGTGATGCGCATCCTGGAGCTGTTCGCGGGGATGCCGTTCCACGCCTTCTTCGGCATCGCCCTGATGATGGCGAGCGAGCCGATGATCGGCGCCTTCAAGAACCCGCCCGCATCCCTGGGGATCGACGCCCTGGGCGACCAGACCGCGGCGGGCGGCATCGCGTGGGCGTTCAGCGAGATCCCGTCGGTGATCGTGCTCGTCGCGCTGCTGATCCAGTGGTACACCTCGGACCAGCGCCAGGCGCGCCGGAAGGACCGTGCCGCGGACCGTGACGGCGACGCGGAACTGGCAGCCTACAACGCGTACTTGGCATCCTTGGAGGCGCGGGGTCGCGGCTGACCGGGCCCGCCCGCCGCGAAGGGAGGCCCGCGATGGGCGACCAGGTACGGATATCGGGCGACGCGCTGCAGCTGCCGGGCGGCGTGACGGTGCGCTTCATGCGCACATTGCGGCTGCCGGAAACAGGAACGCACCCACTGCCACCCGGGATCGGCGCCTTCCCGCTGCGCCGGGTCGCCGACTTCCCCGACACCGCGCCCGAGCAGTGGCTCGCCCGCGGCGGCGTCATGCTGCCGGTCTACCAGCGCGAGGCCATGTGGCTCAGCTTCTCCGCCTCGGCCCCCGCCGCCCTCCAGGTGGGCGTCGGCAAGGTGTGCGCGGTGTCGGGGCGGCCCTGGAGCGACCGGCTGTCGCAGGACCCGCAGAACTACGTGGTCCTGCCGCGCCAGCCCTGGCTGGACGGGATCAACTCCGGCTCCGGGACGATCCGGCAGTTCGTGGCCGTGCCCCTGGGACTCGGCGCCACCGTCGAGGGCCAGGTCTCCGGCGAGGAGGTCTGGGGCGGGGTTCAGCTGCAGGTGTTCGAGCTCGGCGAGGAGCAGCTGGCGGCATGGCAGGCCGAGCAGCGGCGCCGGGTCAATGTGTCGCGCGGGGCGTTCGGGGGGTACGGGGGATATCCGGCGGCGATGCCGATGGCCGCGCCGGCGGCCCCCGCGGCGGCCCCGCCGCCCGCGCCGGGGGGCGCTCCCCGTCGTGCGGCCGCGATGGGGCTGGGCGCGGGCGGCCGGATGCGGCAGGAGGTGTACCGCGACGACCGCAAGCCCTCCGACTGGCGCGAGGGGCCCTCGGGCCGGGTCTTCGTCCACCTGACGACCGCGCCGGAATGGCGCCGCATCACGGGCGAGGCGCCCCCTCCCTCCCCCGTCAACCGTGCCGCGTACACGGCGGCGGGACTCCCGTGGTTCGACTACTACGACGCCGACGCCGAGGACCTGGCGGCCCCGGACACGCTCGCACAGGTGAAGCCGGTCGGCGACTGGCTGGGCGAGGACGAGTCGCCGTGGGTGGCGCCGCACCCCGGCCAGGTGAAGCAGCTCAAGGACGAGGGTCAGGTCACCGACGGCGACTGGTAGCGCACGGCGGGCGGCGGCGGGACCATGGAGTCCGGGCCGCCGCCCCGCGGCCCCCGGGGAGGAGGCCGCGGATGCCCGCACCTGCGAAGGCGATGATCGCGTGCACGGTGGCCTGCCTGGTCGCCGCGACCGCGTACACGGTTGCCCTGGGCCCGAACGGGTGGGTGTGGTTCGCCTGGGTCGTGCTGACCCTGGCCACGATCGGGGTGTTCGCGATACGCACGCCCCGGTGAGGACCGTGCCGGGTGCGCGGCGGTCGCGGTCGGGGCGCCCGGCGTCGTGCTCACAGCGGTCACGGGCACGGGCACGGGCACGGGTCATCGCCGAGGCGACCCGCTCGCCCTCAGCCTCGCGTCATGGCGCCGTGCCGGTCGCGGGCGGCGATCGTCCCGATCCGACGCAGGTCCCCGGTGAGCGCGCCACCCGGTCGAGGTGCGCCGGGACCACTGCGCCCACGGTCCATCGGAACCAGCGAGGGGTGTCCCTCATCCGGTAGGTCTGCACCACCCGTGTCCTGGTGCCGGCCGGCACCAGTGCGATGCTCCAGTCGTCGCGTACCCGCCGGCGAACAACGCCACGTGTCCGTGTGCCGCGGGTGTCGCCGCGCCGGCCATCACGGTGAGGATCGCCGTCTGCGGGAGCACGTCCAGGCCCGCTCGGCCTCGGCCTCCCCCGCCAGGTTCGGGTGGAGAGTCGAGCCGCCCCGCACCGACCACGCCGGGAGGAAGAGCGGCGGCAGCCGCAGCCCCGCCTCCCAGCCCGGTCGCGCCAGGAGCGGATGGGCGGGCTGCGCCACCAGCACGACGAAGAGCAGGTCGCGGAACGACTCCGGCCGTCCCGCATGGCGCACTTCGCTGCTCTTCACGGGATCGCCTGCCCTGGCTTCGCGACGGTGCAGCTCACGCGAGGGCTTCGGGGAGGGCTGCCGGGACCGGCCCCAACCTTCCGCCGCCGTCACGCTCGCGAGCCAGGGCCCCGCCGTTCACGGGACCGGCGGGGCCGGCCACGCCTCGGCCGGCGCCGGCCGTGGATCGGGACCCCGCCGTCAGGCGGCCGCGTGGCGCGCCAGGCCGGACACCAGGAGGTCGAGGCCGAATTCGAAGCGCTCGTCGCCCTCGTCGCGCATCAGCGCGTCGACCATGCCCGTGATGTGCGGGAAGCTCGCGGGCGGCAGTGAGACGAAGTACTCCCGGACGCGGGCGATCTGCTCGGCGAGCGTGGTCTCCGTCCCGCCGGTGCCCTGGGCGCGCAGGGATTCCTCGACCGCGGTGGCGGTGATGAAAAGCACCAGCGCGTCCACACCGTAGGCGCAGACCTGGTCGGGCAGGCCGCCGGCCTTGAGGATGCCCAGCATGGCCTCGGCGTTGAGGAGGGCGTTGGGGCCGAAGGGGATGCCCTGGCCGATGGCGGCCCGGGACAGGTCGCGGTGGGCGACCAGGATGCGGCGGCCCTGCCGGGCCATGTCCTTGATCTGCTCCTGCCATCGTTCCGGATCGGGCTCGGGGCGGGTCACGTCGGCCTGGATGCGGTCGAGGAGGAGCTCCAGAAGCTCCTCCTTGTTGGCGACGTGCGCGTAGAGCGAGGCGGCGCCGGTGTCCAGTTCCTGGGCGACGCGGCGCATGCTCAGCGCGTCGAGGCCCTCGGTGCCGACGACGTGCAGGGCCGCGGTGACGATCGCCTCGCGGCTGAGGCTGCGGCGGGGGGCCTTCCTGCGCTCGGCGCGCCAGGGCGGGACGGGAACCGATGACACGTGCTGCGTACCTCCAGGTGCGGAACACGGACAGCGTACTTGACACGAACGACGTTCGCCTTTTAGAACACTGTTCGTCTTAAACGAACGCCGTTCGCCCACTCGAAGGAACCGCCCGTGAGCACTGAAGCAGCCCTCTCCCCTCCGACAGCCCAGGCCACGTCCGGTGGCCACCCCCTGCGCAGGCTCGGGCTCGCCGTGATCCTGGCCGTCGAGATCATGGACCTGCTCGACGCCACGATCGTCGGCGTCGCCTCGCCCTCGATCCGCGCCGATTTCGGCGGCAGCTCCACGCAGATCCAGTGGATCACCGCCGCCTATACGCTGGCCTTCTCCGTGCTGATGATCACCGGGGCGCGGCTCGGCGACATCGTCGGCCGCCGCCGGATGTTCCTGGTCGGCCTCGCCGGGTTCACGGTCTGCTCCGCGCTGTGCGCCGCCGCCGGATCGGCGGGGATGCTGATCGGCGGGCGGGCCGCCCAAGGGGTGTTCGCCGCGCTGATGGTCCCGCAGGGCCTCGGTATCCTGAGGCGGATGTTCCCACCGCAGGAGCAGGGCGCGGCCTTCGGCGCCTTCGGGCCGGTCATGGGGCTCGCCGCGGTCGCCGGACCGGTGCTCGGCGGATTCCTGACGGACGCGGACCTGTTCGGCTCCGGCTGGCGCGCGGTCTTCCTGATCAACGTCCCGCTCGGCGTCGCCGCCTTCGTCACCGCGCTGCGCATCCTGCCCGAGGGCCGGGCACCGCACGCCCCGCGGCTGGACCTGCCGGGTTCGGCACTGGTCAGCCTCGGTGTGCTGATGCTGGTGTACCCGCTGGTTCAGGGCCGCGACCTGGGCTGGCCGCTGTGGACGTACCTGTCGATGGCGGGCGCGCTGCCGGTGTTCGGGCTCTTCGCCCGGTACCAGCGGCGGCTGGTGGCGCGGGGCGGTTCACCGCTGGTCGAACCAGGGCTGTTCCGGCACCGCGGCTTCACCGCCGCCCTCGTCGTGGGCGTCGTCTTCTTCGCCGCGGTCAGCGGGCTGATGCTCGTGCTCACGCTGCACCTGCAGGTCGGCCTCGGCTACAGCGCCCTGCACGCGGGCGCCTCGATGATCCCCTGGTCCGCCGGCACCGTCATCGGCGCGATCCTCTCCGGTGCCGTCCTCGGCCCGAAGTACGGCCGCGGCACCATCCAGGCCGGCTTCGCACTGTCCGCCGCGGGGGTCGCCGCGCTCGCGCTCACCGTCCACCTCGCCGGTCACGGGGCGACGACGTGGCAGTTGCTGCCCGCGCTGCTGGTGAACGGCTTCGCGATGGGCCTGGTCATGGCGCCGTTCTTCGACATCGCCCTCGCCGACGTCGAGGAGCGCGAGACGGGCTCGGCCTCGGGTGTGCTCAACGCCGTGCAGCAGCTGGGCGGTTCGGTCGGCGTCGCGGTGCTCGGCACGGCGTTCTTCTCCTACGCGGCCGACGGGGGCACCGTGCCCGCCACCCAGTGGACGGCACTCATGGCCGCGGCGGCCTTCGTCGCGGCGCTGGCGGCCGCCTTCCTGATGCCCCGCCGCGCCCGCGAAGGCGCGACGGGGCACTGAGATCAGGCGGTCTGCAGGGTCAGTCCGTAACGGGACAGGATCGGGTTCACGGGCTGGAACCAGGTCTGACCGCCGGAGGAGCAGTCGCCCCAGCCTCCGGAGGTCACACCCTGGGCCTGGTCACCGCTGATGAACGAGCCGCCGGAGTCGCCCGGTTCCGCGCACACGTTCGTCTTGGTCAGGCCGTACACGCTGCCCTGGCTGTAGTTGACGGTCTCGTTCTTCGCCAGGATCGTGCCGCAGTGCCAGTGCGTGGTCGACCCGGAGCGGCAGACCGACGTCCCCACCGGCGCCTCGGCGGAGCCGCGCACCAGGGCGTCGGGGACGGTGCCCCAGCCCAGCACCACCGGGACCGTCCACCAGCCGCTGCCGACGTTGACCCAGCCGTAGTCGTTGCCGGGGAACGTGCCGCCCTGGAAGGCGCCCACGTAGGAGCCGTCCCAGCCGTACACGGCGGCCCCGAGCTGGGCGCAGTGCCCGGCGGTGACGAAGCCGCCGTACACGGAGAAGCCGATGGAGCAGCGGATGTTGTGGCTGTGGTACGGGTCCCCGCCGACCGTCCCCGCGGCGAGCGTCGCCGGTGCCTGCGCGGCCTGGCGTACCGAGGTGACGACGGCGCCGGGTGCGGCCCGCCGGGCGGGGGCCACGAAGGCGCGCACCGCGGCGGTGTCCTGGGAGCCGCTGCGCACGTCGACGACGACACGGTTGGCCCGGGGGTCGACGCGCCAGCCGGTCACGGCCGCCGGAGCGGTCCCGGCCCTGGCCGCGCGGTCCAGGACGGCCTTGGCCGCGTCGAGTTCGCCCGCGCGGTGCTCGACGACCCGCACGGCCGCCCCGGTCCTTCGGACGGCGGCGGCCCAGCGGTCGCCGGTCACGGCGACGACGAGTGCGCCGCTGTGCGCGTCGAACCAGGAGCCGCCGTAGTCCGCGCCCGCGGCGCGGCGCGCCGTGGGCTCCAGACGGGTGGCCGCGGCCTCGTCGCGCAGGCGTTGGCGTGCCTGGTCGTCGGTCAGGCCGAGGTCGCCGGCGAGCGCCCGGACGAGGCCGGCGGAGGCCGGGCCCGCGGCGGGGGCGGCCCCGGAGGCCGGTGACGCGGCGGCGGGGGTGAGCGCGGTGGAGCTCGCGCCCAGGCCCGCCAGTACGAGCAGCGCGGACAGGGCGGCACGCGCGCTGGTCCTGCGTCTCATGGCAGTTCCCCTAACTGGTGTGGGAGGAGGTGGAACAGGGGATGGCTTGAGAGCGCTCTCACGACTGACGTCGCCGCGAGCCTAGAGGTGACGATGAGTCATGTCCATACCAACCGCGCCGTCAGTGGCCGTCACCCGCCCGCGGATTGACCGCCATCGCCGTCAGGAGCGGCCGAAATGCGCCCCGCCCACCCGCCGCGGGCCGCGCCCGTGCGGTCCCGGTGACGCGCGGTGTCTCCCGCGCCTAGACTGACCATCCGCGAATCGCGTTGTGACCTGGCAGAACGCCGCCCCGGAGCCGACCGGCGCCAGTTGGGAGTCAGCCCGTGTTCTACTACGTGCTCAAGTACGTGATCCTCGGCCCGCTGCTGCGGTTGCTGTTCCGCCCGAGGATCGAGGGCATGGAGAACATCCCGGAGGAGGGGGCGGCGATCGTCGCGGGCAATCACCTGTCCTTCTCCGACCACTTCCTGATGCCCGCGATCCTGCCGCGCCGGATCACCTTCCTGGCGAAGGCCGAGTACTTCACCGGCACCGGCCTCAAGGGGCGGCTGACCGCGGCCTTCTTCCGCAGCATCGGGCAGATCCCGGTCGACCGCTCCGGCGGCAAGGCCGGCGAGTCGGCGATCCGCGAGGGCATGAAGGTGCTCCGCAAGGGCGAACTGCTCGGCATCTACCCCGAGGGCACCCGCTCCCACGACGGACGCCTCTACAAGGGCAAGGTCGGCGTCGCCACGATGGCGATCCGTGCGGGGGTCCCGGTGATCCCCTGCGCGATGATCGGCACGTACGAGATCCAGCCCACCGGGCGGCGCCTGCCCCGCATCAAGCCGGTGACCATCCGCTTCGGCGAGCCCATGGAGTTCTCCCGCTTCGACGGGATGGACAACGAGCGCTACGTCGTGCGCTCCGCGACGGACGAGATCATGTACGCGATCCTCGCCCTGTCCGGCCAGGAGTACGTCGACCGCTACGCCGCCGAGGTCAAGGCGGAGCAGCAGGGCCAGTCCGGCATCGGCTCCCGGCTGCGCCGCAGCGCCTGACCGGTTGCGCCCTCGGCGGATCCGCGCACGGCGAACACCCCTGGTCCCGCCGCCCCCGGACCGCCTAGCGTCCCTGCCATGACGGGAACAGCGTTCGTGATCGGGGCCACGGGACAGATCGGGCGGGCGGCGGTGCGCGCCCTCGCCGGGGACGGCTGGGAGGTGCGGGCCGCCTCCCGGCGCGGCGGCGCCGACCCGCGATGGCCCGACGGCGTGCGCACGGTGGCCGTCGACCGGGAGGACACCGCGGCGCTGGGCGCGGCGCTCGGCGAGGGCTGCGACGTGCTGCTGGACTGCGTGGCGTACGGGCCTGAGCACGCCCGGCAGTTGACCGGCCTGGCCGACCGCGTCGGCTCCGCGGTCGTGGTGTCCAGCTGCTCCGTCTACGAGGACGGCCGAGGGCGCAGCCTCGACACCCAGGAGGAACCGGAGGGCGCCCCCGCCTTCCCGGTGCCCGTCACGGAGGCGCAGGCCGTCCTGGCCCCCGGCGAGCGCAGCTACTCGACCCGCAAGGTGGCGCTGGAGCGTGAACTCCTCTCGGCGGGCGAGCGGTTGCCCGTGACGCTGCTGCGCGCCGGGGCGATCCACGGCCCGCACGATCTGCGCCCGAGGGAGCTGTACTTCGTCAAGCGCGCCGTGGACCGGCGGCCGTTCCGCGTGCTCGCCTACAACGGCGCGAGCCGCTTCCACCCGGTGCACTCCGCGAACCTGGCCGAGCTGGTGCGGCTCGCAGCCCGCCGCCCCGGCTCCCGCGTACTCAACGCGGGGGACCCGTACGCCCCGACGGTGGCGGAGATCGCGGACGCGATCGACGCGGTGCTGGGCCACGAGGCGGAGACCTTCCCGGTGGACGGCCCTCCTCCGGCGAAGAACGTCGGCGACACCCCGTGGAGCACCCGGCATCCCTTCGTGCTCGACATGGCGGCCGCCGAGCGCGAGCTGGGCTACCGGGCCGTGACCGGCTACACGCAGTCCCTGCCGGAGAGCGTCGCAGGGCTGGTCGAGCGGCTCGGCGGACGGGACTGGCGGGAGGCGTTCCCCGTACTGGCCTCGACGTACGACCGGTTCGGCGACCTGTTCGACTACGAGGCCGAGGACCGCTGGCTCGCCGCCGGAAAACCGCTCGCCGGGCCGCGGGACCCGAACTAGCCTCGGGGCGTGCGAAAGGATCGAACATGAGTGCCCGGTTGCGGGCCGTCGCCCGGGAGACGGAGGCGATTGTCGCGGCGGGCCGGTACCGCACGGCACGCGGCGTGGACGTGGAGATCACGGACGCCGTCGCGCGGGCCGTGAAGGGGACGCGGATGTACGGCCCCGGACCGGTCGATCCGGGCCCCGGCCGGGGCGGCGGGTCCACGGTCGTCGAGGTGACCGGCGAGGACAGTCTGCACGCAGCGCGCCGCCTGGTCCGGGAGACTCCTGACGCGGCCGTCGCCGTGCTGAACTTCGCCTCGGCGCGCAACCCCGGCGGCGGCTACCTCAACGGGGCGCAGGCCCAGGAGGAGGCGCTCTGCCGCGCCTCGGCGCTCTACACGACGCTGCTCGCGGCACGGGAGTTCTACGACTGGCACCGGGCCGACCGCAGCCCCTTCTACAGCGACCGGGTGATCCACTCCCCCGCCGTCCCGGTCTTCCGGAACGAGCACGGCGTCCTGCTCGACGAGCCCTTCACGGCCGGCTTCCTGACCTCCGCCGCCCCGAACGCGGGAGTGATCCTCGGTCAGGATCCCGACGCGGCCGGACGGGTGCCCGCCGCGCTGCTGGTGCGGGCCGGCCGGGTGCTCGAGGTCGCCGCGGCCCACGGCTACCCGTCGCTGGTGCTGGGCGCGTGGGGCTGCGGGGTCTTCCGCAACGACCCGGTGCGGGTCGCGGCCGCCTTCCGGGCCCATCTCGGGCCGGGCGGACGCTTCGCGGGCCGCTTCGGCCGAGTGGTCTTCGCCGTGCTGGACCGGCGCGCGGACTCGCCCACCCGGGCGGCCTTCGCCGCCGCCTTCCCCGGGTAGAGGAGTCTCATGGACGACAAGCGCAACATCGACACCGTGATGGACGCCGTGGACCGGAAGTGGCTGCCGCACGTCCTCGCCGAGGTCAACGACTACGACGTCAAGGTCGCCAATGTCGAGGGCGACTTCGAGGAGCACGCCCACGCGGACACCGACGAGTTCTTCCTCGTCCTCGCGGGCCGGCTGCACCTGGAGCTGCCGGACCGCACGGTGAGCCTCGGCCCGCACGAGGTGTTCACCGTGCCCAGGGGAGTCCCGCACCGGCCGCGCGCCGAGCAGGGCACCCGCATCCTGATGTTCGAGCCGCGCGGCACGGTCAACACCGGCGACGGCAACGAGGAGGCGGGCACGACCGGCGTACGGCTGGAATAGCCCCGCCCCCGGAACGCCGGACGGCCCCGCCGTGCCCTGAGGGCGCGGCGGGGCCGTCCGTACGTGCGCTGCGGCGGGTCAGCTCGTGGGCGGCACCGGCGTGGCGTGCGGGTCGCACGTCACGTCGGAGCCGTCGAGGGTGCCCGACACGAAGTAGCCGGTCACCCGGTCGTTGATGCAGGGGTTGACCAGACCGGTGACGCCGTGCGATCCGGCGCCCTTCTCCGTGATCATGAGCGAGCCCTTGAGCCGCTTGTGCAGCTCGACGGCGCCGGTGTACGGGGTCGCCGCGTCACGGGTGCTCTGGACGATCAGGACGCGCGGCAGACCGTGGCCCGTCCGCACCTCCACCGGGTTCTGCTGCGGGACGCCCCACGTGGCGCACGGCAGGTTCATCCAAGCGTTGGACCATGTCAGGAAGGGGTACTTGGCGTGCAGCCGGGTGTTGTCGCGGTCCCAGGTGCGCCAGTCGCGCGGCCACTTGGCGTCGGTGCACTCCACCGCCGTGTAGACCGCGTTGCCGTTCTCCGAGGCGATGTTGCCCGTGGTGTCGGACAGGTCCGGGGCCGCGGCGTCGACCAGGGCCTGGGTGTCACCGGCGAGGTACTTGCTCCACACGCCGGCCACGGTCGCCCACGCGGAGTCGTAGTACGGGGCGCTCTGGAAGAGGCCGAGCAGCTCGGCCGGGCCGACCACGCCGCCGATGGGGTTCGCCTTGGCGGTGGCCCGCAGCTGCTCCCACTTCGCCTGGACCTTCGCCGGGGTGTCGCCGATGTGGTAGACGGAGTCGTACGTGGCGACCCACGCCTTCCAGTCGTCCCAGCGGCCCTGGAAGGCGACGTCCTGGTCCAGGTTGTTCTGGTACCAGATCTGGTCGCGGGCCGGGTTGACGACGCTGTCGACGACCATGCGGCGCACGTGCGACGGGAAGAGCGTGGCGTAGACGGCCCCGAGGTAGGTGCCGTAGGACACGCCGAGGTAGTTGAGCTTCCGCTCGCCGAGCGCGGCGCGGATCACGTCGAGGTCGCGGGCCGTGTTGGCCGTCGTCATCTGCGACAGCATCGCGGCGCCGGTGCGCTCCTTGCAGCCCTCGGCGTACTCCGCCGCGAGCTTGCGCTGCGCCCGCTTGTCGGCCTCGCTGTCCGGCACCGGGTCGGCCTTGGGCGCCTTGACGAACTCCTGCGGGTCGGCGCAGGAGATGGGCGCCGAGTGGCCGACGCCGCGCGGGTCGAAGCCGACGAAGTCGTAGGCCTTGGCGGTCGCCGCCCAGATGGGGTTCTTGGTGGTCACGCGGAGCGGGAAGCGCATGCCGGAGCCACCGGGACCGCCCGGGTTGTAGATCAGGGCGCCCTGGCGCTCGGCGGCGGTGCCCGTGTTGCCGATCCGGTCGACGGCGATCTTGATCGTCTTGCCGAAGGGCCGGCTGTAGTCGACCGGGACGGTCACCCAGCCGCACTGGACGGGGGTCGCGATGCCCCAGTCCGCCGGGCACGCGGCCCAGTCGATGCCCGCCTGGGCGGCGCGCGCGGCGGCGATCCGTACCCCGTAGGCCTCGGCGGTGCCGCCGTGTCCGTGGGTCGGCGCGCTGCGGGCGATCGCGGTCTGCGGCGCTGCTGCGGCGACGGTGCCGGCTATCAGGGCTGCGGTAAGCCCGAGCACGGCTGTGCGTCTCACGATGAACTCCCCCTGCTGTTGGTGCCGCTCGTGGCGGCCTGATCACGCAACTGCAAGGGGATCCTTTCGTCCCGGGGGCCTCCGGGAGAAGATCTTATGAGTGTTTCTTTACCAATCCATGAGACTGGCCCTCCGGTTGACGACGTGCGCCACCGCCGCCTCGGCCGGGCCCCGCACGAACGGGTGCGGCACGGAGCCGTCGCCTGCCGGCTCCGGCTGGAACAGGGTCGTCAAGTAGAACAGGTGGTCCGGGAGTTAGGCGGCCCGAGGTTCGCCGCCGGGGTCGTGGCCGGTGAAACGCAGGCCGTGGGCGGTCAGGCCGTCGAGCCGGTCGCGGTCGGGGCCGAAGGCACGGTGGTAGCGCTCGACGGTGTCCGCGGCGCCGGGCAGCCGCTGCGCGCGCGAGCCGGCGATCAGCCGGAGGCGCCCTCGTGACCGAACAGCGAGAAGGCGAGCGGCACGATCAGCGCGCCGTCCCCGGCGCCGGGACCTCGGGCTCGTGGACGGCACGGCGGCGCCGGCGCCCCGCTGCGGCTGCCGGAGGCCGGTCCACTGCACGAGGTGCGCCGCGCGGAGGAGGATCCGGCGGTCGTACTGACGCGGGACCATCCGCCGGCACGCAGACGCGGGCTGCGGCCGGCCGGCCTCGCGGACGCCGTGTGGGTGGACGCCCCGTCCGCCGCGGTGCCTCCGGCGCTGCTGCACCCGGCGGCCGCCGGGGAGGGGCTACCGGGCGGGGGTACGGCACGAGGGGCCGGAGGTCCGGGCGGTACCGGAGCTGGTCCGGGCCGGGCTCGGCCCCGCCCTTCTGCCGCTCACCGTGGCCGAGGGGGCGGCGGGCGTCGCCGCGGTGCCGCTGACCGCGCCGCGGCCGGTCCCCCGTACGGAGGTGCTGCACCACGGCGGCGTGGGCGGGCGGTGGCGGTTCTGATCGCCTGCTGACCGGAACCCCTGTCCCGCAGGGGCGCGCGGGCGCGCCCTCACCCGTTCGGCCCACCGCCTTTTGCGCCGCCCGGGTGATGGCGGCACAGTCGAGGGACGGCGGTATCAGGGCGCCCCATCTCCCCCGGGGATGGACGGGGCGAACGCCCCGGGCGACCGTCCCGGGACTCGCGCTCGACGGCGCCTGCCACACGGCTCCCGCACCGCCCCGTGCGGTCCAGCGGCCCGTCCGGGCCCCACGCCATCGTCCTGAGCACGGACCCGTACCCCTGCTCGGCGCGACTGCGGCGTGCGCACGGCCCTCGCGCCCCAAGGATCGAGGTCCCATGAACAGCACACCGAAGACACGCGTCGTTCTGCGGATTCGGCTCCAGGAAGGCTCCGGAGACGAGTATGCGGCGGCATACGATCTCGTGCACCGCGACATCACCACGGCGGACGGCTTCATCAGCTCCCAGCTGTGCAGGTCCGTCGCCGACCCGGACAGCTTCATCGTGACCAGCGAGTGGCGGTCGCTCGAGCAGTACCTCGCGTTCGTGCAGAGCAAGGACTTCAAGGCGCGGCGCGCCGGGATGCGGGACCGCGTGCTGGAACACGAGTCGGCGCAGTACACGGTCGTCACCGACCTGACGTCCTGACGCCTCCGGCCCCCGGGACGGTGCCCGTCCCGGGGGCCGGCCGCAGTGTGCGCGTCAGTTGCGCACGCCGGTGCGGCGCGTCACCGCCAGCGGTAGAGCTCCTTGAGCCGGTTCACGACGATGTTGAAGCGGCCCCGGTCCAGCGCGCACGCCTCGCGGCGCATGCCGTCCGGGTGCACGCGCAGCACCCGGTCGACGTTGACCCAGGACGGGCGGCCGGACTTGTCCCACGGGCCGGAGCCGATGGCGACCCACTCTCGGTCGTCGTTGTGCTCCTTGCTGGACAACTGCACCGCGAGCAGGGTGTCGGCCCGCTCGCGCGCGACGACGAGGACCGGACGGTCCTTGCCGCGGCCGTCGTTCTCCTCGAAGGGCACCCAGGTCCAGACGATCTCGCCCGGATCGGGGTCGCCGTCGTGGTCGGGCGCGTACTCGGTGCGGACGGGACCGACCTGTTCCGGCTCTGCCTCGGTGGTCGCGCTGGGGCCGTAGCGGCCCGGGTTCTCGGTGTCTATCGACGTCACGGGGCCACGCTAGCCGACAGCAGCCGGCGCAGGCACAGCCCGTCCGGGGCGACGGCGGTCAGCAGCGCCCCCGGCCCGGCGAGCGGGGTCAGCACGGCCTCGCCCTGTTCCGCGTCCCGGGCCGGAATCCGTGCCTCCACCGGCTTCTCGCCGAACGCCGGGTCCACCAGGAGCAGTTGGCCCGCCGCCCGGTGCGTGTACAGGACCGCGGGCCCGGCCCAGCCGGCCGCGCCGGGCCCGAAGGAGAGCTCCTGGTCCAGCAGCGGCCGCCCGCCGATCCGCACCGTCAGACGGGTCGCGAGCCGGCCCGGCCGCTCTCCCGCCCGGCCGAGGATCTGCTCCTCGCGCAGCACGAGGCGGGCGCCCGGGGCGAGTTCGGCCGTCGTCGTCATGCGCAGGTCGCTGCCCTCCGCGGCGATCAGCGGCTCCGGCAGCCAGTGCAGCTCGGCGTCCTCACCGACGGTCAGGCGCACGTCGTACCGCGCCCGTTCCCCGGTGCGGCCGGGCAGCGCCACCGTGGCCGCCGCCGCGTCCACGTGCAGCACGGCCCCGGGCTCGACGGTGACGTGCACGGCCAGCCGGTCGCCGCCGAGCGGGGCGGTCATGGCGCCGACGACCGTGACACGGGCCGCCCGGCCGTCGGCGGAGCGCGTACGGCGCAGCGCGAGCGGCCCCTCGCCGGTGAGTTCGGGCAGAGCGGTGCCGCCCCGGCCGTCCGGGACCGCGGTGATCCGCGCGGAGGCGTGGACGGCCGTCACGCGGGGACCGCGGCCCAGGCCGCCAGCCGTGCGTGGATCCACTCGGCCACGGGGGCGACGCCGTTCTCGGCGACGAGGGAGGTGAAGACGACCGGGAGGTCGCCGCGCTGCTCCCTCGCGTCGCGCGCCATGCGGCCCAGGTCGGAGCCGACGTAGGGGGCGAGGTCGGTCTTGTTGACGACCAGCAGGTCGGCGGTGGTCACGCCGGGGCCGCCCTTGCGCGGGATGTCGTCGCCGCCGGCCACGTCGATCACGAAGATCTGCGCGTCGACCAGGCCCTTGGAGAAGGTGGCGGTGAGGTTGTCGCCGCCGGACTCCACCAGGACGAGGTCGAGCGGGCCGACCGTGTCCTCCAGTTCCTCGACGGCCTCCAGGTTGGCGGAGATGTCGTCGCGGATCGCGGTGTGCGGGCACGCTCCGGTCTCCACGGCGGCGATCCGCTCGGGCGGCAGGACGGCCTCGCGCAGCAGGAAGTCGGCGTCCTCGCGGGTGTAGATGTCGTTGGTGACGACGGCGATGGACAACTCGTCGCGCAGCGCGCGGCACAGGGCCGCGACCGTGGCGGTCTTGCCTGAGCCGACCGGGCCGCCGAGCCCGACGCGCAGGGCGCGGCGGCTGCCGTCGGGGCGGGCGGCGGAGGTGGCGTAGGTGTGCCGCTGGGGGAAGACGGTGTGGTCGTGTTCGAGGTGCATGTGGGCGTCCCCCTAGGAGGCGAAGAGGCGTACGGGCCATTGGGCGTGCGCTTCCGCGTACACGTCGAGGAGCGGTGCGGATGCGGCCGGCAGGGCGCCGGTGCCCTCGGTCAGCGAGCGGTGGGCGGCCTCGGCGGCCCGGTCCGCGATCTCGTCCAGGTCCGGGGCGAGCCGGGCGAGGACGGCCGTCACGGCGAAGGGGTCGAGGCTCAGCAGGCGTACGGCGGCGGTGGCCGGGCCGGTCACGGACTCGTAGGCCGCCGTGTGGGCGGCGTCGAGCGGGGCCAGGCCCGCGGCGCGGGCGGTGACGCCCAGCACGACGGGCTGGTGGGCGCCGCGCGGCCGGGCGGCGGCGAGCGTGTCGAGTTCGGGTGACGGCCAGGCGGCGCGGGCGGCCCGCATCATCTGGCGGCCGAGCCGGCGGGCGGTCGTCCGGAGCGCGGGCGAGGGGGTGCGGGCGTCGGCGGCCTCGTCGAGCGCGAGCGGGTCGGCGCCCGCGGCGGCCGCGGCGGCGAGCGCGGCGGCCACCAGGCCCGTGGTGTGCAGCCTGCCCCGGCAGAACTCCTCGAGCGTGCCGGGGCCGTTGATCCGGCCCGCCTTGACGGCCGCCTCCGCCCCGCCCGAGTGGGCGTGGCCCCCGGCGGGGAAGCGGCCGTCGGCGAGCACCAGCAGTGCGGCGCGGTTCATCGTGTCCGCTCCCGTCTCAGAACAGGAAGTACCGCTGGGCCATGGGAAGTTCCGAGGCCGGTGCGGGTTCGACGACATCACCGTCGATGCGGACGGTGAAGGTGTCGGGGTCGATCTCGACGCGCGGCATGGCGTCGTTCTCCCGCATGTCCGCCTTCGTGACGCCGCGCGTGCTGCGGATCGGGACGAACTGCTTCCCGAGGGCCAGGCGTTCCGGGAGGCCGTCGTCGATGGCGGTCCGCGTCACGAAGTTGACGGAGTTGGCGGCGGGGCCGCCGCCGATCGCACCGAACATGGGCCGGGGCAGCACCGGTTGCGGGGTCGGGATGGAGGCGTTGGCGTCGCCCATCTGCGCATGGGCGATCTGGCCGCCCTTGATGACCAGGTGCGGTCTGACGCCGAAGAACGCCGGGTCCCACAGCACGAGGTCGGCGAGCTTGCCGCTCTCGACGGAGCCGATCTCGCCGTCGAGGCCCTGGGCGACGGCGGGATTGATGGTGTACTTGGCGACATATCGACGTGCGCGCAGGTTGTCGGCCCGTCCGTCGCCGGGCAGGGCGCCGCGCCGCCTCTTCATGACGTGCGCGGTCTGCCAGGTCCGCAGGACGACCTCGCCGACCCGCCCCATCGCCTGGGAGTCCGAGGAGATGATCGAGATCGCGCCCATGTCGTGCAGGACGTCCTCGGCCGCGATCGTGCTCGGCCGGATCCGGGACTCGGCGAAGGCGAGATCCTCGGGCACGGAGGGATTGAGGTGGTGGCAGACCATCAGCATGTCGAGGTGCTCCTCGACGGTGTTGACGGTGTGCGGGCGGGTCGGGTTGGTCGAGGACGGCAGGACGTTGGAGTGGGCGACGACGGTCATGATGTCGGGCGCGTGCCCGCCCCCGGCGCCCTCGGTGTGGTACGCGTGGATGCCCCGCCCGGCGATGGCGGCGAGGGTGTCCTCGACGAAACCGGCCTCGTTCAGGGTGTCGGTGTGGATGGCGAGCTGGGCGCCGGTCGCCTCGCAGACCGTCAGGCAGGCGTCGATGGCGGCCGGTGTGGAGCCCCAGTCCTCGTGGATCTTGAATCCGACGGCCCCGCCCCGCAGCTGGGAGCGCATCGCCTCGTGCGAGACGGTGTTGCCCTTGCCCAGCAGGCCGATGTTGACCGGGTAGTGCTCCAGCGCCGCGAACATCCGCGCCAGGTGCCACGGCCCCGGCGTGATGGTGGTGGCCTTCGTCCCCTCGGCGGGGCCGGTGCCGCCGCCGACAAGCGTGGTGATGCCGGAGGACAGTGCCTCGTCCACGATCGTCGGGGAGATGAAGTGGACGTGCGCGTCGATGGCCCCGGCGGTGACGATCTTCCCGTTGCCCGCGATGACCTCGGTCTCCGGGCCGATGACGAGGTCCGGGTGGACGCCGTCCATGGTCTCCGGATTGCCCGCCTTGCCGATGGCGGCGATCCTCCCGTCGCGGATGCCGATGTCGGCCTTGACCACGCCCCAGTGGTCGAGGACGACGGCACCGGTGATGACGGTGTCCGGAGTGCCCTCGGCCCGGGTGGCACGGGACTGTCCCATCGATTCGCGGATCACCTTGCCGCCGCCGAAGACGACCTCGTCGCCGGAGCCGTCGGCGCCGCCCGACAGGTCCTTCTCGACCTCGATCAGCAGATCGGTGTCGGCGAGCCGTATACGGTCGCCGGTGGTCGGCCCGAACAGGTCGGCGTAGACGGCACGCGAGATCTCACGCATCGCGGTCTCCCTTCTCCCCGGGCGCCGGCGCCTGGGGGGTCTCCCCGTTTCCGTCCGTTCGGCCGACCGGATCGAGGGGGCCGGCGGTCTCCCCGCGCAGCCCCGCCACGACCCGCGCGCCGCCGAGCGGCACCAGCTCGACCTCGACGGGGATGCCGGGTTCGAAGCGCACCGCGGTCCCGGCGGGGACGGCCAGGCGCTTGCCGCGGGCGGCGGCGCGGTCGAAGTCGAGACCGGGGTTGGCCTCGGCGAAGTGGTAGTGGGAACCGACCTGGACCGGCCGGTCGGCGGAGTTGAGCACGGTCAGCCGGGTGACCGGCTTGCCCTCGTTGAGCACGACCGGTTCGTCGGCGTGGAGGATCTCCCCGGGAATCACGCGGCGGCTCCTAGACGATCGGCTCGTGGACGGTGACGAGTTTGGTGCCGTCCGGGAAGGTGGCCTCGACCTGGACGTCGTGGATCATCTCCGGCACGCCCTCCATGACGTCGTCCCGGGTGAGCACCTTGCGGCCGGAGGCCATGAGTTCGGCCACGGTGCGGCCGTCGCGGGCACCCTCCAGGATGTGCGTGGTGAGGAGGGCGATCGCCTCCGGGTGATTCAGCCTCAGGCCCCTGGCCCGCCGTTTCTCGGCCACGTCGGCGGCGACATGGATGAGCAGGCGTTCCTGCTCGTGGGGGGTCAGTTGCATGGCCACACCTCACAGTCGTCCCGGTGAACGGCCCGCGGGGCGTCCCCGACCTGCGGATCCGCTCTTCCGTTGTCCGGAAGCCGCAGGCTAGTTCGGCGGCGTTTCGTCCGCGTTAATTCGTGGCCTCCGGGGTGAAGCCGGCGAGCGCGCGGTCCGCCGCGGAAGTTCGCGACGTCCACGTCGGGAAGGATCGCCTGTTGGGGAACGAGCCCAGGGACGGCGCCGATCAAGGTCCGGGCCACCCTGCCGGGGTCGGCGTCCTCCGGCAGCATGCCACGGCGTCTCGGCTTCCCGGCGTACGACACGGGTTCGGCGACCGCCCTGGAGTAGCCCTGCCGCGGTCGCCCGGCGACCCGCCGCCCGTGTCGCGCCGCGTGACCGGCCGGGCGGCGCGGCGGATCCCGCCTCATCGAACGCGCACCGGCGGCCGCCGCGACGGGCCGCTCAGGCTCCGTCGCGGCGGGCGTTCGTCGTCCCCCGGTGCTCGGCGGCGATGCCGAAGCGGCCGCGTTCGCCCGTGGCGGACACCACCCCGCGCACCGAGGAGACCGTACTGACCACCGCCTCCTCGGACGCGGCGTCCAATTCTTCGAGTCGTCGCAGGTCAGCGGCGGAGACGAGGGCGATCAACGGCTTGCCGTGGCGGGTCACGACCACCCGCTCACCGCCGTAGACGACGCGGTTGATGAGTTCCGCCAGCTCCGCACGCGCTTGTGTCACCGGGACTTCGTGGGCCATGCTCCCCATCATAACGAGATGTACGTCCTGTACATTTTTTACATGGACGGGCACCCATGCCCACGGAGGTGCAGCGATGCTTCGACCGACCGCCCGCTACGTCCTGCCCGAGTTCACCGAGCGCACCAGCGAGGGCGTGCGCACCATGGACCCGTACTCCAAGCTCCTCAAGGAGCGGATCGTGCTGCTCGGCACACCGATCGACGACACCTCGGCGAACGACGTGATGGCGCAGCTGATCCATCTGGAGGCCGCCGCCCCGGAGCAGGACATCTCGCTCTACATCAACTCTCCCGGCGGGTCCTTCACCGCCATGACCGCGATCTACGACACGATGCAGTTCGTCAGCTGCGACGTGTCGACGGTGTGCGTCGGCCAGGCGGCCTCGGCGGCGGCGGTCCTGCTCGCCTCCGGCGCACCCGGCAAGCGGCTGGCGACCCCCGGCGCGCGGGTGCTGATCCACCAGCCGTCGTTCGCGGAGGCGATCCAGGGCACCACGGCGGACCTGGAGATCCAGGCCAGGGAACTGCTCCGCCGACGTGAGCAGTTGGAGGAGCTGCTGGTACGTCACACCGGCCGGGAACCGGAGCGGATCCGGGCCGACATCGAGCGGGACACCATTTTTGACGCCGCCTCGGCTCTCGCCTACGGCCTGGTGGACCGGCTGACGGTGAGCCGCAAGGACAGCGCCGGCCGCGCCCCGCGCGCCGTACGGTGACCGGCCGTGGTGCCCGAACTGCCCCCGCTCCCGGCCCTGACCCGGGCCGAGGGCGAACTCATCGACACCTATCTGGAGGTCGTGGACCTGCTGGGCCGGATCAACCCGTCCCGCTCCCGGGACACCTACGGGGCGCTGCGCGCCGCGCAGGCCCTGGTGGGGCGGGCGACGGAGCTGCGTGACGCGCTGACGCTGATGCACCTGCGTGGCGAGAACGAGGTGCACACGGCGACGATGGAACGGGCACTGCGCGTACTGGACGGTGAACGGCGCACAACCCAGGTCACTTTGCCGACGCCCCAGCGGCACTGACGGAGCGTCACGACACTGCGCCGTTCGGGCGGCGGGAAGTCGAACCGAATGGACTCGCCCAATCGTTGTACTTGCCGTGGACGGCCGAGTGGCGTCGACTTGCGCAATATGGCCGCACACACGCGGAATCCGACGCTCCATCCCAGGTGTTCGACTCCTTTCGACTCGTCAGGCGAAGGCCTTCGCCCCGGAGTCCACCCGAATAGGTGAGTAGTGAACAGACTCACATTCGACCGGTTGCGCTGGGAATCGGCCGCTTCGGTGGGTGATCATCCCTTCGACGACAAGCCCCCGTCATCCCGGCGGGGCGGTCCGCGCGGACGCCGAATCCTGCCGCCGCCGCGGATGCCAGGTCGACGACGACTCATCGGCAGGAGCGGAGGACCCGAGCAGGACGGGACCGGCGACCGTCGCCGTTCCCTTGGGGTGAAGCCGCAGCCGCGGCCGGGCATCTTCGCCTGCCCGAACCCGACAGGTCATCCTTCGCAGGCGGACGACGAAGGGTTGCGCATGAGTGCGCCAACAGCCATGTCCGCGGTGCTCTGCCGACTGGGGGCGGCCTCCGCCCTGACGGCGGCCGCCGTGGCCGGTCCCGCGGTGCTGCCGGATCTCGCCCAGCAGGCCGACGCGGCGACGATCTCCGCAAAGGCGCTGAGGATCGCCGCGTCCAAGCAGGGCGCGCCGTATCAGTACGGGGCCGCCGGCCCCCGCAGGTTCGACTGCTCGGGGCTCACCTTCTACTCCTTCAAGAAGGCGGGCAAGAAGCTCCCGCGCACCGCGGCGGCGCAGTACAACAGCGTCCGGCACATCCGCAAGTCCGCCCGGACCCGTGGTGACCTGGTCTTCTTCCACTACGGGAGCAGCATCTACCACGTGGGGATGTACGCGGGGCACGGCAAGATCTGGCACTCCCCCAGGCCCGGGGGGCGCGTGCGGCTGGAGAAGATCTGGAGCCGCAGTGTCTGGTACGGCCGGGTGAAGTGAACCCGGTCGCGGGGGGGGGGGGGGGGGGGCCCCCCCGCGGG
>NZ_JBSFLB010000059.1:0-31185 GCF_053598835.1 Streptomyces sp. NPDC001070 | reverse complement strand
CCAACTGCCCGATCAACTGGTCATCCAGCAGGTCCGCCGACAGCTCGACCGGCCGAACCTCTTCAACCGCCTCGATGGAGGCAGTCACGTCGCTCATCAGGTGTTCTTCCTTGATCGGGAGTTACACCGTTCTTTTCACAGTCCCGCGAACCACAGCAAAAGGGACACCGCCACGGGTCGGGTACCTGCAGCAGCGAGCCCAGTCCCGCGCCACGGAACTGGGCCCGTTCGCGTTCCCCCAGAGGCTGTGAAGTCTCAGACCGTTGAGTTCGGCGTTGCCAGCGCCGGGTACAGCAGGGCTGCCGATCGCGCCCCTGCCCAAGTGTGGGCTGCGAGGGGACGCCAGACGCTGCGCGCAGGGTTTCGGACTGGTGAGCGATGGCCGGGTGCATCGCCGACACCGTCTAGTAGAGAATCGGCCTGTCACAGCGGCGGTGCCGGGTTCAGTGTGCGGGGTTGCGGGCCGTACCGGAGCGCGCTGACGTACGGACCGGTGAACGACGATCGGCCGTGTGTGACCAGTTTCCTGGAAGGGTGTCTGCCGCGGGTTGCAGGTTGAAGGAAGTCGGCGCGGGAGTGTCTGTCGCGGTCTGGCCTCGGTACCGGCACGCCCTCTTGCCCTGGCCTTGACCTGTCCCGGCCTGGATTTACCGCCGTCTGATGGGCAGCGCCTTTGCAGGTCATCGCGCCGGTCGTCGATCGTGCTGAAGGTCCCTGGGGTCATGTCGTGTCACGGTCGGAGCGGTCGTCGTCGGTGTCGGGCTGTGCGGGTGGGGTCTGGTTGGCGGGTACTGGTTCCACCTGGCCGATGTCCTGTGGTGTGAGGTCGAGGTCGCAGGGTTCGTGGTCGCTGGGTTCTGCTGCCTGTTTTCGGGCTTTGCGGCGGTCGTTGAGAAGCGAGAAGACAGCGGCGGCGAAGTAGAGCACCCAGATCGGCGCGGCCAGCGCCAGCATGGTGAGGGGGTCGGTGCTGGGTGTCGCCACGGCCGAGAAGGCTGTGATTCCCATGGTCATGCTGCGCCACCAGCCGGTTATCCGCCGGCCGGACAGTGCTCCGGTGAGGTTCAGCATCACCAGCAGCAGTGGCATTTCGAAGGAGAGGCCGAAGACGACCGCCATGCGGGTGACGAGGTCGAGGAGATCGTCCAGTGGTAGCAGGTTGTCCACTGCGTGCGGGGTGAAGTCGATCAGTACTTTCGCGGTGGTGGGCAGTACCTTGTAGGCGAAGAAGGCGCCGCCGTAGAACAGCGGGACGCCCGCGCCGACGAATGCGTAGGCGTATCTGCGCTCGTGCTTGTGCAGGCCGGGGGCGACGAACGCCCACAGCTGGTACAGCCATGCCGGCGAGGCCAGCACGACGCCGGCCATGAGGGACACCTTCAGCGTCAGGGTGAAGGGCGCGAGCAGGCCGTTGATCGTGATCCGCGCGCAGGTGGTGTGTGCGGTCCGCTTGGCCAGGTCGGCGAAGGACGTCGGGCAGCCGACCGAGTCCAGTACCGGTTTGGTGGAGAAGTTGATGATGCCCTTGTAGTGGAAGGCCGCGGCGATCGTGAGGACCAGGATGGCAAGGAGGGCCTTGACGAGGCGGTTGCGGATCTCCCGAAGGTGCTCCGCGAGCGGCATCCGCCGCTCGGGATCCTTTTTCTTGTTGCGGGCCGGTGGGGGCACGCCATGTCCTCATCTCGTGCGGCGGACCGGGGAGTGCCGGCCCTGCGTCAGTACGGCTTGCCGTGGCGCCGGTTGTGGCCGGTGGCGCGTTCAGGGGGCGGTGGGTGCGGGTCGGTACCGCTTACCGTGGTCTGATCTGTCCTGCCTGGCCCGGGGGTGGGCGGCTCACGAGGGTCCTTTGGCCGTCGGCTGTCACGCGCCGGGCTCGGGCCGGGAAACATCGCTGTTTTGGCCCGGGCGCGGGCCGAGACCGCGGTCAGCGGTGCGGGCGGCCCGGCAGCGCGTGAGGTGAGCCGGCGGGCCAGGCTTCGGGCGGCGTCTGGTGCGGGGATGAGGCAGGGGCGCGTACGGCCGGGCTCGGTCTCAGCGGTTGGTCGTGTTGTCCGCTGGCGCGGTGCGGGTGGTGGTGGTGTCTTCGGGGGCGTCCGGGATGGTGCGTGGTCCCGGTGCGGGTTCAGGCTCGGGGCGTGGCTTGTTTGGGGCGCCGTCGTCGTTCATGGCCTTGGTCTCGCTTTTGAGGATGCGCATGGACTTGCCGAGCGCCCGGGCGGTGTCGGGTAGTTTCTTCGAGCCGAAGATCAAGACCACCGCCGCGACCAGGATCAGCAGGTGCCAGGGTTCCAGTGCGTTGCGGAACATCGTCACACCACCCCTTCGAACGCGTCGGCCTTCATGCCTGCCTCGGCGATCGGTGCCGCTTGTTCGTGCGAGGCGGTGGTGGGGACGGGGGCGTCCGCGGCGCGTCGTGTCGTGCTGCCCCGGGCATGGCCCCGGCGCTGTGCGGGCGGGCGCAGGGCGCCGGTTGCTGCCCGAGGAAGCGTCCGGCTTGCGACCGGGTCGTGCGGAAGGCTGACGCCGCGGGAGGCCCGCACCTTCGGCCGCGGAGGACGGCCTGCTGCCGTGGGCGGGCGTGTCCGGTACGGTTGCCCGTCCGCCGGTGGGGTGAGGAGTTTCCTTTCGGTGTCCGGGCAGTGCTCGGCCGGGGCATCACGCTGCTGGACGCGGTCGATGTCCACGGCCCGGCAGGGCTGTGCACCCGCGGATGGCCGGCACTGGTCGTCGCGGAAGGCGGTCCGCAGGAGGTGGCCGGGCAGACCGGCGTCCGTGCCCGCGCCGGCGGTCTTGTGCGCGGGCGCCTGGGAGGAGGTTTCCCGGTGCACTGGGCACGGGGGATTCACCGGTGTCCGCCGCCCGCGCCATCGGGAGATTCCCACGGCGTCGTCCGGCCGGGCCTGGTCAGTGAATTCGTCGCCCGTCGCCGGCGCAACGGCAGGGCGCCGGACCGCAGGCGGGCTTGTGGCGTGGCGCAGTTCGCCGCCTGTGACCTGCGTGGCCGCTGGCGCCGGCTGCCCGGCCCGTGGAGTGTGCGGGGGCGTTTGGGCCGGATGGAGGCCCGCCTGCTGCCTCTGGGAGCACCTGCGTTCGGGCACCGGGAACAGCCGGTGCGTCTTGGTGTTCGGCCGCGGGGCGTTCATCGGCTTTTTCTGGTGTGAGTGTTCCTGTCGCCGGGTGGCGCGATGTTCACGCGTGGCGGCCGGGCGGGGGAGTCGGGGCGAGTGGAGTCGGCCGGCTGTTGCGGGGGTGTGCCGGGTGCCGGTGTATGTGGCGGTCATGTGTCTTTCTTCCTGTCGGGTCGGTGTCGAATTCAGGTTCCGGGGCGCCCGGCGGCTGTCCAGGCGGCGTACTCCTGGCGGACGTAGAAGCGGCGGCTGGGGGCGGGCGTGGTCGCGTCGGGGTGGTGCGGGCCGGCCACGAGGTGGGGATGGCGGCGGTCGTGCAGGAGGAGTTGTTCGGCGGTTTGCGCGGCTGCTGCCAGGGGGCCGGGGCGGGGGTCGTTCAGGGCCATGCGGTCCATGAGGGCGGCCCGGCGTAGCAGCCGGGCCCGTTCGGCGGCCGTCGCGTCGAGCGGGGGGCCGGTGACGGGCCGTGCTTGGCGGCCGTCGCGTTCGGCCTCGAGAGCGAGTACGTGGTGCATCTCGCGGTGCAGATCGGGCGCATTGGTGTACGCCTCGCGCGCAGGCGCGGCGCCGATGTCCTCATGGCTGTTCGAGGTGATGTCCACGGTCACCACTGCTCCGGTACGCACGGGCCGGCGCCGCAGCGCCCAGAGGGCACCCTGTCGTGGTCGGGGCCGCGGTGACCGAGGGCCGGTGGATGCGCCGCGGACCGCGAGGGAACCCGGGCCGGGTCTGGGCGGCCGTCGACGGGGCAGGGCCCCTGGGTCGCACAGGCCCACGCGCGGGGTCGTCGGGCAACCCGGCGCCGCAGCCCGCGCGCAACGCACGGAACGCCCGGGCCGGTCATGCCGGACACCTCAGGCAGGCGCGGACCTCGCGGCCGCTGCGCGTGTGGTGGACCTCGGTCGACTGGGCGAGGTCTTGGACGATGCCGGTGCCGCGGCCGTGTTCGTCGGGGGCGATGTCGCGACGGGGGCGCTGCACGGTCATGCCGGAGTCGGTGACCACGATGTGAAGAGTGCCGTGGTCCAGGACGAGCACCAAGGTCATGCGCTCGCGGCCGTACTGGGCGGCGTTGGTGGCGAGTTCGTCGACGATGAGAACGGCGGAGTCCCGCTCGGTTGTGGGCACGCTCCAGGTCTGGAGCAGATCGGCCGCGAAGTGACGGGCGGCGGAGACGTGCGCCTCCTGCGCGGGCAGGGTGAGCAGCGCCTGGTGGCGGCAGGGTTGGTCGGGCAGCGGACTCGGGCGGGGCGAATCGGTCACAAACATGGTCTTCTGGCTCTTCCGTGGAGGTGCGGAGCTCGGAACGGGGGAGACCGCCGGCAACGTCGGGGCGGCCGGTGGGCCGGTGGGCCGGTCCTCAAAGGGGCGCGCTCATTGAGTTCCACGGACGGCGCATGCCCACCGGTTCGAACCATTCGCACCTTTTGCTCGATTTCTTGTGGGTCACGTCAGTACGGTGGCCTGGCTGGGCCCCGTGCGCCGGTGCCGGAGCTTGATCGATGCCGTACCCGGCCGGGCAGGACAGTGGTGGCTCGGTCCCCTCGCGTGATCGTCGGCGCACTTCACGCATCAAGCCGGCCCCAGACCGGGCCGGTTCGCGGGAGCCGACGGTCAGGAGGGTGCGTGCCCGGCTCCCGGGAGGTCCCGGCCCAAGGTGGCCGGTCCGTCACGCCGAAGCCGCGTGACGGGAGCGAGCCACGGCCCGGCGCCCGAGCCGCTGAACTGCCCCGGTGCCGGCACGGTCCCCCCGATGGCAGGTGGTGCGGGCGAAGCAGCGGCACGGCGTGATGGCGGCGGTCGTCAATGCCTCACGCTCGGATGGTGACCAGCTTGTGACCGTTGCCTGCGAGCATCTCGAAGTGCTCGATGGCTCCCGGGGGCATGGCAACCGCCCCTGGGATCGTGGTGCCGGGAGGGTAGTGGCCTGCCCGCCAGGTGGCGCTGTCCGTCCTGGCGCCGCCGAGCCCCACCGCCTGCAGCCGGCAGGTGATGCCGGCGGGCGCGCCCTTGGCGGAGACCTTGAGGACACTGCCCCAGGCGGAGGGGTAGACCTTCACCGTGGCCGAGACGCCGGTGGTGGGATCGCTTCCGGAGAACGTGCGCCAGGCAGCCGGCGCGGTCGGCCCGGGCGGCGTCGCCTGACTGCTCGGGGATCCGGTAGCCGCCAGCCATGTGCCGCCGGCCGCTGCCGCGATGAACGTCAGACAGGCGGCGGCGCCGGCCAGTTGCAGACGCCAGGTCCTGCGGCGCCGGGCTGCGGCCTGCCCCAGGAGCCTGTCCAGGGCACCCGCCTGTGGTGCCGGCGTTGCCGGCGCCACAGGCCGTGCGGGCGAAGGGCCCTGCGTGCTCTTGGCTGCCCGTGCCACCAGCCGGTCGGCCGGCTCCCCGTCCGCCGCCGGCGCCGTCCGGCCCGCGGCCTCGGCCACGCTGACCGTCGCGAGCAGCGCGGACAGTCCCGACAGTCGGATGTGTTCGGCCCGGCACTCGTCGCATTCGGTGAGGTGGACGCGCGCCTGTTCCCTTTCTGCCGGGGGCAGTGTGCCCAGGACGTATCCGCCCAGCGCCAGCCGGAGGGCGTGGTGCTTCGCACTCATGGTCGCCACCTCCTGCACACCACGGTCATGGCTCGATCCCCCCGCTCCTCGAGCGCCGGCCGCAGGGTGTGGCGGGGTACGTCCGTGACGTCACGGTGCCGGCGCGCTGCCCGGCACCCGTGCGGCCACCATCATGGTCCGGCCCCGGTAGTGGGTCTGCGGCAGCACCGCGCGGTGGTCCGGGGCCGGCGTCCGCACGGCGTCGGCCACCACCCGGCTCTGCAGTGCCTGCTCGGTCTTGTCCTCGCCCGGTGCCGTCTGGGCGGCTTGCTTCGGTACGTCGCCGCGGGCCTTGGCAGGCCTGGCCTGCCGGGCCCGGTGCGCGTCGATGACCGGATGCCGGGCGACTATACACAGCCATGCCAGGGCCGGGCCGCGTGCGGGATCGCATGCGGCGGGATGCTGCCACGCCCGCAGCAGTGGCTCCTGCACCCCGTCCTTGGCCCATTGCCGATCTCCTGAGGTCGCTCGCAGCACGTAGTGAAACAGGGGCCCTGCGTGCTCCGCGTACCGGGTGCGCAGCAGTTCCTCATCCGCGGCCAAAAGAGTCCCTTTACCAAAGACACGGCGCGCGGAGCGATCCGGATCGGTCTTCAGGTCACGTTTTCAGAACTCCGCGACATAAGCCGATCACCGCGCATATACACAGATTTTTTCTGTAACGCACAGACAGGCGCAGACGGCACTCTGTGAGCGCCGCGGGAGGTGCGTCAGCGGCTGGTCTGGCGACATCACCGGGACCATTCGTGCACAGCGCCCGGGCCGGCCGGCCGATCTGCGGCGATGCCAGAAAACTTCACAAAAGTGCAGATATGTCGAACCGTATGGCCCTCGTCGTCCGTGGAGCCGGGCAGAAGCCGGCTTTCACGCAGTTCCTCATCGATGCCCCACGTGCCAAAGGACGGATCGCAGGCGACCGAGACGCACCCCGCGACGCATGTGTTCCTGGCGCCGCGCTCGCCGTGCCCTCGTCGCACATCGAAGTCGGCGCCACCGTGTGGCCTCGGCCCGTACCCGGCGCACGCCACGGCGACGGCTCTGCGCGGCGCTGGACGCGTGCAGCGGTCGGGACAGGCCATGAACACGACCTCCACCACACATCCCCGCGCCTGCCGTCGCAGCCGCCCCCGTCTCCACCTGACCAGTCAGGAACCACCACCATGCATCTGAACTTCCGCACACCGGACCGGGGATCACGCGTTGCGGCCGGGCTGGCCGTCGCCACCATCGCCGCCGTTGGCGCGCTTGGGCTCCTCAGCTCATGCGCTCAGTCGCCGCATACCTCGTCCTTTGGAGCCGGCGCCCTCACACCCGGTCCGGGGCAGCACCAAACGGCCGGGATGCCCGGTGCCACAGGGCCAGGGAAAGCGGCGGGTACCCCTCCCGGGGCCTCGCCGATGCCCAGCATGAGCATGCCCACGAGTCACTCGAGCGCGGCCGCGCCGGTGACCGGGAACGCCGTTGCGATCAAGAACTTCGCATTCTCCCCGGGCACGTTGAAGGTGAAGGCGGGCACGACGGTGACCTGGACCAACCAGGACACCGACGCCCACACCGTCACCAGCACCGCAAAGGGGGGCCCGTTGCGGTCCGCCGCCCTGGCCACCCACGCCACCTACAGCTACACGTTCACCAAACCCGGCACCTACGCCTACCTGTGCACCATCCATCCGTTCATGACCGCCACCGTGGAGGTGACCTGATGACCGACTACTACGACAGTCACGGCGCAGCGCCGGACCACGATGCCGGCCGGTCAGGTACCGAACACGGTATGACCCGTCGTCAACTCATGCGTCATGCAGGGTGGTTCGGTGGGGCGGTGATACTGACCGTGGCCGGTGGAGAGGTGATCAGCCACATCGCCGACGCCCGGGACACCAACGCCGGGGCCGGTGCCGGTGCCGCCGCGGGAAGCGGCGCGCTGCGGTTCGTGCAGGTCTCCGACAGCCATATCGGGTTCCAGGGTCCTGCGAACATGGACGTGGCCGGCTCATTCACCGAAGCGATCCACCAGGTCAACTCGCTCGGATTCAGGCCTGACTTCGTCATGCACAGCGGTGATCTGACCCACCTGTCCACGACCGGGCAGTTCGACCAGGTCAAGCAGATGATGGCCGCGATGAAGACAGACCGTGTCTTCACCGTGCCGGGCGAGCACGACTCCATCGGCGATGCGGGCCGCGCCTACCGGCGGACCTTCGGCATGGGCACGCTCGGCGACGGCTGGTACAGCTTCGACACCCACGGCGTGCACTTCATCGCCCTGGTCAACACCTTGAGCCTGGAAAAGCTCGGCCACCTCGGCAACGAGCAGATCGACTTCGTCCGCAAGGACGTCGCCGGACTGTCGTCGGACACCCCCATCGTGGTCTTCAGCCACATCCCGCTGTTCGCGATGTACCTGCAGTGGGGCTGGAGCACCGACGACGCCCTCAAGGTCATCGCCCTCCTGCGCCGCTTTTCCTCCGTCACCTGTCTCAACGGGCACGTCCACCAGCTGTTCACCAAGACAGAGGGCAACATCACCTTCCACTGCGCCACCACCACCGCCTACCCCCTGCCCAAGCCGGGCCGTGCCCCCGCCCCCACCCCGCAGGTCGTCCCCGCCCGGCAGCTCAAGGACGCACTGGGCATCCGCAGCGTCGGCTACCACCAAGGCGACCGCGAACTGGCCATCAAGGATCAGAGGCTGGCATGAACACCCGAAGACTGCCCATCCCCGTCCTGCGGTGGGCGACCGCCGCAACCCTCGCCGCCGGCGGATACATCCACGCCCAGCTCTACCTCGACGAGTACCGCTTCATCCACGTCATCGGCCCCCTGTTCCTCCTCCAGGCCGGCGCTTCCTTCGCCCTCGCCGCCCTGCTGCTGTGGGGGACGCCACCCCTGCTGCTGAGGGCCGCCGCGGCAGGCGTCGCGCTCGGGGCCCTCGGCGGTTTCGCCGCCTCGCGCACCGTAGGCGTGTTCGGATTCACCGAGCGCGGTCTGCAGCCCGCACCACAGGCCCTCCTCAGCCTCCTCGCCGAAACCGCAACGCTGCTGCTCCTGGCGACCTGGCAGATGACGGTGGCCGCACAACACCGCGCTGCCCGACCACCCCTCACGCCACCGATCCGGAACCGGGCCACCACCGGCACATCACCGGACTGAACCAACACGGCGCCACCCGCCGTCCACGCCACCTGCCACTCTTCCCGGAACCAAGGGGGTTTCTCCCATGCACCTGGAACCACGCCCAGGAATCGCCTGGCCGAGTCCGCACCTGCGCGAACTGAGGGACGCTGTCCGCGTCCTGCTCGGCCTGGACGACGACACCGCCGTCATGATCCGCCAATTCGGCTGTGGTGAACCCGGCTACCCACCGTGGGAAACCGTCGTCGAGGTGCTGCCCATGGACGGCGGGGTCCACCGCTGGACACTCCGCCGCCCCGCCGACGAGATCACCGAGCACGACTTGGCCACCGCTTTCGGGTCGGCTCCGGCCGAGCAGGGACGACGGCGCTGGTGATGTCCTGCCGGCCGCGCGCGGTCGCGGGGCATGCCCAGGGCCCACCCCGCAGAGGCCGGGTTCTCCAAGGGGCCTCGATGCGTGGGTGGGCAGCAACGGTCCGTGCCGGCTCAGGTGGCGGGCCGGGGTAGGGTCTGCAGCCGGGCGAAGGCGGCCGCCAGGTCGTGGTGCCAGGGCCAGGTGGCGGCGATCCGCAGGTGCAGGCGGCGGGCGCCGTGGGTGACACGGGCGGCGGCGTGCAGGAGCCGGTAGGGGAGATCCTTCGGCCGGGCAATGGCCAACTGGCCGCCTGGCAGGAATGTCCGGGTCCGGGAAAGGAGGCCGGCAGGTGCCGGGGACAAGCGCCCCCGGAGCAGACGACCGAGCCCCTGCGCGCGATGGCCGAAGGCCACGCCGTCCCTCGCCCCCGCCAGCTTCCTGGACCAGCCCGCCCGAGAAGGCACGTTCGGCATCGCCGAGCACACACCGGTCCGAGGTGCTGCGCCTTGTCACCCAGTCGGCTCTCCGACGCGGACACAGCCGTCGCGTCGCACATGACCGACAGGCGCCGTCAAAGGCCGTGCCTTCCAGATACGTGCAAGGCCCGGAACCGCCCACCGCGCCGAGGCCCGCACACATGCCCCTGCCGTGCGGGCGCCGGCGCGATACGAGAGCTGATGGCGGACCATCACTGCCGGCCACGAGGTACGAGCCGGGGTGAGGCCTCACGCCGAGATGGTGAGAAGCTTCTGGCCGCTGCCGGCGTAGATGGCGAAGTGACTGATCGTTTCCGGGGACATGGGTACCGTCCCGGAAATCCTGGCGCCGCCCGGGTACTCGCCGGCCTGCCAGGTGGCGGCGGTCGCTGTGGTGCCCGTGACCCCGACCGCTTGCAGCCTGCACGTGATCCCGGGGGGCGCTCCCTTGGCCGAGACCTGCACGGCACTGCCCCAGGCGGCGGGCGAGACCTTCACCGAGGCGGACACGCCGGTGGTGGGGTCGGTCCCGGAAAAAGTGCGGACCGGGGCCGGTGACGTCGGTGCAGGCTGCGCCACCTGGCCGCTGGTGGACGCGATGGTGGCCAGCCACGTGCCGCCCGACGCTGCCGCCGCGATGAGCGCCGTGGCCGCGGCGACCCCGCCCAGCTGCCTGCGCCAGGCGGTACGACGCCGGGACGCGGCCTGCTGGAGCAACCGGTCGACCCGGCCTCGTTCGGGCCGCGGGGTGCCCGGTACGGCAGCGGTTGCAAGCTGCGGCTGTGCGCTTGCGGCGGCCCGCTGTACGAGCCGGTCGGCCAGTTCCTCGCTTGCTGCGGGCGCGGCCGCGGCCTCGGCTTCGGCCACGCTGACCGTCGCGAGCAGCGCGGGCAATCCCGCCAGCTCGGCATGCTCGGCGCGGCACTCGTCGCATTCCGCGAGGTGGGCGCGCACCTGCTCCGTCTCCGCCGGGGACAGTGTTCCCAGTACGTACCCGCCCAGCAAGAACCGGACGGCGTCACGGCCGCCATTCATGGTCATGGCCCGCACCTCCTCCATGCCGTTGTCACGGCTCGATACCCCGTTCCTGCAGCGCCAGCCGCAGCGCCTTCAAGGCGTAGTACGTCCGCGATTTCACGGTGCCCACCGGAAGGCCGAGCACCTTTGCCGCCTCGACCATCGTCCGGCCCCTGTAGTACGTCTCCAGCAGCACGGCCCGGTGCTCCGGGGACAGGGTCTGGAGGGCGTCGGCCACCGCCCAGCTTTGCAGCGCCTGCTCGATCTCGTCTTCCCCGGCCGTCCGCTCCGCGACCTGTTCCAGCGCCTCGCCGTCGACCTCGGTCGGCCTGGCCCGGCGGGCCCGGTGGGCGTCGACGACCAGATGCCGGGCGACCGTACACAGCCATGCCCGGGCCGGGCCGCGTTCGGGGTCGAACGCCGCGGGATGCTGCCAGGCCCGCAGCAGTGTCTCCTGCACCACGTCCTCGGCCCATTGCCAGTCTCCCGAGGTCAGTCGCAGGACGAAGTGGAACAGCGGCCCGGCATGCTCGGCGTACAGGGTGCGGAGCAGTTCCTCGTCCGCGTAGGAAATGGTCCCCCTGTCGGAGACGCGATTCCCGGGGCGATCCGGCTGACTCGTGGGATCGCGCTTCGGAAGACGCCACGGCATAAGAGAATCATCCCATATAGTGCAAATCTTCAAAATTCCACAAAAGGTGCTTACGTGCCGAACCGTGCGGCCCCCGGCACCCGTGAAACCCGATAGGCACCGATCCCCGGGATCCCCCTCCCGTCCCACAAGCAGTGAGCCGAGAAGGCCGAGAAGATTCCGCCGCCCCCCGGGGCCTCCCGCACCGTGCGGCCCATGCGCATGCGATACGACCTCGTGCCGCGGCTCCACGACGCGCTTGACGAGCACGGCGGATGTGCCGCCCGCGTCCTACCCGGCCCCGCTTGTCATCACGCACAGCGGCTACGCCGTCGCAACCGACGCGCCGGCGTCCAGCCACCGGCGCACGCCACGTCCGCCGTGCTCGACAACGCCGTCGGCTTAATTTCACACACCCCCTCTGGGATGTTCAGACCCTGTACGCCACCGGACAGGCCGTGATGCAAGCGCCTGCGTACTGCAAGATTCAGCGGGACTGGAAAAAGAACGGCCCTGTCTCACATTCGGTGGTGACGGAGTGTGCTGCTATCCGAGGAGGATGCGGTGCGCTGCCGGATCTTCCCGAAGGCCGCGTCGGGGTGGCCGCGGACGAGGTTCTACGGCCGCGACGGCGCCTTCCGCGCCTTCCTCGAGTCGCGCCGCCTGCCGTACGCGGTCACGGTGCAGGCCAACCAGACCGTGCTGCCGCGCCCGGGCTGGCGGCACGCCGCCCGGCTGGTGGAGCGCTGCGCGGCCGAGGAGGACTGGCTCGCCCTCCCGGCCGGCCCCTCCCAGCTGGGCAGCCGGATCTGGCAGTGGTGGGTGCGGCGCATCCTCGACCCCGACACCGAGATCGGCGAGGGGGCCTGGGCCCGCTGGCTGATCGCCCGGCGCCGCCCCGAGGGGCCCGGTGACCGCGACTATTACATGGCCTGGGGGCCCGAGAACACACCCGTCGAGGAACTCGTGATGGTGCCCGGCGCCCGCTGGCGGGTAGAGGAAGCGATCAAGCTCGCCAAGTCCGCCAGCGGACTGGCCGACTACGAAGTACGGTCCTGGCACAGCTGGTACCGGCACCAGAGTCTGGCCCAGCTCGCCGCCGCCTTCCTCGCCGTCCAGGACGCCACCACCCTGCGCGAACAGGGCCCTGCCTGCTCCGCCCGCTACGTCGACCGGGCCGCCGCACCAGCAGGAGCCCACACAGGGGGACCACGTTGACCCCACCAGCAGCATCCCGACCGTCCGGTTCACCGCCTACGAGATCTGTCGACTGATCATCGCGCTCCGGATCGAGCCACCGCACCACGAACGCCCCGCGCCCTGCCCGGTCAGACCGGAACTACAACACCCTCAAGGATCTACAGCTGAAGGGCTAGGGTCTGTGTGATGTCGTGATCAATTGGCTGTTTGTAAGAGATCTCCGACCCAGATCAGCGAGGCGCGAAGTTCGAGGCCGGCGAGGTAGCTCTCGGGGGTCTTGTCGAAGCGTGTGGCGATGCCGCGCCAGTCCTTCAGCCGGTTGATCAGGCGCTCGACGGTGTTGCGCTCGCGGTAAAGATCGGTGTCGTAAGTGACGGGACGGCCGCCCCGGCTGCCTCTTTTCTTGCGGTTGGCGGCCTGATCCTTCTTCTCCGGGATGACCGCCTTGATGTGGCGTTTCCGCAGGTAGGCGCGGTTGGCGCGGGACGAGTAGGCCTTGTCGGCGGCGACCGCGCCCGGCCGGGTGTGGGGCCGACCGGCCGGCAGACGGACGCGGATCTTCTTCAGCACGAGGATGAACTGGGGGCTGTCCGCGGCCTGTCCGGCTGTCAGGACGAACGACAGAGGTCGGCGCTTGCGGCCGTGCAGGCGGCCAATGCGGCCGAGAGAGGCGATGGCACGGAGCAATGCGATGTCCGATCTGCAACTGGGCGCTGCCATGCAGGCCATGGCGGTCCTCGCTGATAGCACGGTCAGAAGCCGGGGGCGGAGCCGGCGGAGAACCACAAGGCGGCTGTGTACCACATCAGCGCGATGGCAGTGACCAGGGCGCCGCCAGCGGCCGGAAGCGCCCAACCAGGCAGTCGGCGGCTGCGTACCACCAGCACCTTGGCGACGAACACGCCGTACAGGACGCAGCCCGTGATGGAGTGCACCGCCACTCGGCTGCTCGTGAACTCAACTCCGTAGGCAGTGATGCACTGGTAGGCGATGGGCAGCGATAGCAGAAAGGCAAGAAGGCCGATGAGCCGGTGTGTCGGATGCACCCGGTGCGGCGCCGCCCCCGCTCCCGGTAGGCGCTGGTACATCCAGAGCCCGAGCAGCAGTTGGACGACCGCGAGTGCCATCAGAGCGCTACCCAGGCGCGCCTTGAGATCGATGACGGCGACGCCGTGCAGCCCGAACAGGCCACTGGTGTAGTCGGGTGTGTGCATGCGGCCGAACGCATACACCCCCACCGCCACCGCGGCCGGCAGCAAAGCAGCCAAAAGGCCCGCCACCGTTCGTGCGGGACGCTGCATCCGCGCGCCCGTGTGCCCGGTCATCAGTCCCCAATCACTCGGGCTCGATCTTGCTGCCCGATACGTTTACGGCGTACCACTGTGGCGCCGGACGCTCTGGTTTCCTCGCCGTTGGTGTCACCGGCCGTCGTGTCACCCGCTAAGCGGTGCAGCGGGTGCCCGGTGTAGGCCACTTGCTGCCGTTGGAGCGTTTCGGGGTGCTGATCACGTTGCTCCTGGCAAACGGGGCCGCCTTGGGCGCGCCGGAGGTGAGCGGCGGCGGCCAGGCAAACGCGCATGCTCCGCCGCCGGTCGGCGTAGTCGACTCGGCGGCCTCGGGGAGGTAGAGCGTCCGCCCCCTGGCGTCATCCAGGATGGGGCCGAGCTTGCTGAAGCGCACCGTGGCCGTGCCAGTGGCGACCGCCGTGCTGCCGGGTGCGGCCGAGCGGATGAATACGGGGATGCCGGCTGACAGCGCTCCAGATGTGGGCCTGGCGCAGGAGGACGAGATCCTCCGGCTGGGACAGCCGCCGCTTACAGCAGCAAGCGGCACGGCGGAAACCTCCGGCACTGTCGCCGCAGCCATTCCTTTCATGAGCGCTCCATGGTGTCAGACGGCGCATCGAGGCAGTCGCGGGAAACGACCCCCAGCGGACCTCTTCTCCCAGTTGGCCCCGGGTGCTCGGGTCCTGTCCACTGCAACTGGTCCGCCGGGGCAGTCGCTGCTCCATTGGTGAGGTCCCCGTTTACCCGACTTTGGCTCGTCAGGGTGACGTCGAGTCGTCGAGGGCTAGGCCGGATCCGGCGATGAAGCCGTCGAGGACCTCGGGCCGGTACTGGAGGCGTTTGAGCCGGTTGCGGACGAGCGTCTCCAGGCGGTCGAGGGCGACAACGGCGAGGTTAGTCAGACTGCGTTTGACGTGCGCCCACACGCCCTCGACCGGGTTGAGGTCGGGCGAGTAGGCGGGCAGCAGGAACACCGTCAGCCACTCCCGCTCGGCGATCAACTGCCGCATCGTGCAGAAGACATGGGTGTTCAACCGGTCCCACACCAGCACGATCGGCGCCCTGACGAACTGGTGAACGCCGTCGATCAGAGCGATGAAGTCGCACTCGCCCATGCTGCGGCGCTTGCCCTTGCCCGCGGGGTGGGTGCGCAGGCGGTGGCACAGCCGGGTGCGGGACTCAGGCCGCATGGCGATCAGCCCGGCCACCGACAGCCGCCCCGAGCGCCGCCCGCTCACCGTCACAACCGGGGTGTGCCCGCGCCGGCCCCAGGTCCGTCCTTTGGGCGGCCGTCAGGTGAAACCCGCTTCGTCCTCGAAGCAGATGTAGCCTCCGCAGGCCGCCCAGGCTCTTTTACCTCGACCCAGGTCGCCTCCTTCCACACCTCGACGGCTGTTCGCCATAGCGATTGCGCTCTGCGCCGGGCCCGTAGCGGGCCTCGTCGTCACATGGCGAGGATCTGCTTCAAGTCCATTGCGATCGGGCCGGTGGGTGACTCGGTACCGATTCATCTACACCGCTGTGTTGACAGTCCACCGCGTGCGCAGCGGCTTCGACTGCCTCGGCAGATCAACAGCCGAACCATCTAAGCGAGGTGGCCCGCCGGGGCTTCCTCATCCAGCCCGGACGAGGCCGCTACCAGAAACGGACTTAACGCCCTCTGAGGTCACAAACGCCCGTCCGGCCGCGTGCGTGGTGACGCCCGGCAGGCCGACAAATCCCAAACAGGACAGTCGAGACGTCAGTCAGTTGGAGGGTCAGACCCACCAGCGGCGTCACCACGAACATCATCACTGTCAGTCGTCTTCGAAGTCGGCGGCGTGAAGGAGCGACTGGACCTTTCCGTCGTGGGTGAACCGGAATCGCAGGGTCCAGTGGCAGAAGGCGCGGGTCAACGGGTCGGGGTGGGTACTCATAGACTCCAGGAGTCTTTCGGCCAGGTCCTTTTCCTGTGCGCGGCGGTCCTGGGCGGTGAAGGTCAGCAGGTAGACCAGTGCTCTGGCCACCGGGTAGAGCCGTGGGTCCTTCTCGGTGAGGCCGCCGGTTGCGAGTTCCTCCAGGATGGGGGAGAGCTGGCTGCGCACGGACTTGAGCTTGCTGCGGTCGCGTGCGCCGAAACTGGCTCCGAAGCAGTCGCCGATGGCGAACAGGACGCCGTGCATCTCGGTGATCTGCGCGTCCGTGGGGTCTTTGGCCGTCAGTTTCCTGTAGGCCTCGCGGCAGGCTTCGACGAGGACGCGGGCGACGAAGTCGTCCCGGCACTGGAGGTAGCCGATGGCGAACAGGGCGCGTACCCGCAGCCACGACTCCTTTTTTTCTTCTTGCAGCACGTGGGCGAGACCGTGGATGACGGCGTCGGTCCATCCGCCTGCGAGGATGGCGTCGGTGGCCTGGCGGCGTTGCACGCCGGCGTTCTGCAGGAGCATGTGCTGGAAGAGGACTTTGGTCGGTCCCAGGATGCGCTCGGGGATCTCCTGCGTGTCCAGCACTCGTGTCGCGTCCTGGACCACCTGGAACCAGGGATCCTGTTCTGGCTCGGGCTGCGGCCACTGGTTGCACACCGGGACTTTGGCATCCAATACGGACGTCAGGGTGCTGGCCACCCATCGCATGCCCGCTGCCGCGTCCGGGCGGGTCTCTGGCTGGGCGAACAGGTCTGCCAACTCCCGCAGTTCCCTCTCCGTCTGCCCTACCGTCGCTCCTTGTACGGGGTTGGTTGCATGAGCGGGGTTGTTGGACAGCACGCGTTGCCACAGCCCCAGCGCGGCGGTTCCGCGTTCCCGCAGGGTGGCCTTGGGATCCCGGGCACGGCCGAGCAGGAGTTTGCGGACCCAGTCGCCGTTTTGCCCGTCCGGCCCGGGCCCGTCCGGACGGGACCAGGCGTAGGGGATCGCGATGGCCAGCTCCAAGTCCAGTGACCGGCCGGGGTAGATACTGCTGCCGCGCAGCTCGTCGGAGTCCTTCAGCAGCGTGGCCACCCAGCCCTTGACGTGGCTGTATGCCGCGGGGTCCGCGGCACACAGGTGGACCAGTTTGGTGATCGCCCGCCACAGCCTGAAGCCCAGTGGCGAGTCTCGGAGCCTCTTGCCGACCAAGTCCGCCAGGTCCTTGTCCCAGGCGCATTTGGTCAGACCGCCCAGCAAGACCAGCGCATCGACGTTGCGTGATGTGGGCGGAGCCCCGCCGATCAGTGCCAACCGCTTCACCAGCGGTTGGATCTTGATGTGCTTGTACTTGTGGCGCAGCTCCGACGGAGAGCGCTGGGCCTGTCCGATCGGGATGAACAGCGACAGCAGTGCCGAGGCCTGCGTCAGGACGGCGAACTCGGTCTCGGCGTCCTCCTGCAGCATCTCCCAGGCCCAGCTGGCGGGCAGATGGGCGATCAGGGTGTCCTGCTTTTCCAGCCCGCGTAAGCGGATGCCGAGCGAGTTGAGCCCGCCCAGCGTCTCGGTGTCCGGAGCCAGTCCCACAATGGAGCTGTCCAGACTGCGCAGCCACTCGCCTTCGGGCGCACCGCTGCCGCCGGCAGCCGTCGGGCGGCCCTTGAGGGTGAGCGTCAGCTTCGAAGGGTGAGCGCCGGCTCCCTTGGCGACCGCGGTCTGGGATATGCCGTACTGCTCCAGCCGCGCCAACTGGGCAGCGACGGCGTACCTGATGAGCTGACCGGCATCATCGACGTCATCGACGCGGACGTGTACCCGATCCTCGCCAGGCCGCACGGACCCGCGATCAACGTTTTGTGAGCCTTTTCGCTTTCGCTCCCCTTCCATGAAGTGACGTTAACAGCCCCGTTGTTGGAGAGCAAAGCCACTGTTGCCCGAGATTTTCATACCGGTACGCCAGTGCATCGGCCTCGTCGTGACCTGCGGGAACGACTTCCCACGGCCCCTCAGAAGCCATGGCGCAAGGTGTCCTTCGGATGAATCCTGGGACACAAGGAAGCCCCCGAGGCCCGTCAGGAGCCTCAGGGGCTGATCTCGAAGACGGATCCGGGGTGATCTGCGGTCTCCCCGGGCCCTCGGCATACAGCCCAAGGAGCACATATGCCTGCTATCTCCTCTACCGACGGTAGCCCACCGCGCCGGTGGGCGCTAGACATTCCGGGAGTACGCAACAGCGGTTCCGTCGGCGCACCGCAGTTCAACGGCGGCCAGCCCGAGTGGCTGACCACCGGCTTCGGACTCGGCTACATCGGGATCGCCCACACCGCACAGGCCAAATTCGACGTCGACGGCACCGTCACCAGCCTGGCCCTGTACGCGCTGTGCGTGGCACTCGGCATGATCACCGGAGTGCTCGTGCGGCGCCTGACGGACCGGCTGACCCGGGGCGGTGCCAAAGCCGACCGCGTTCCGCGGATCTTCGGTGCGGTCATCGTGCTGGCCGGCATGAGCGTGGGCACACTCCCGGGAACGACCATCGTGCCGGCGGCATCGCCACACTGGACCGCCCAGTGGCTGTGGATCATGACCGGAGCACTGCTGGTCATCCTGGCCGTCATCGGCGAGGTCCTGGTCTGGCGGTTCCCCGCCACCGAGACCGCACCGGCTGCCGTGCCCGCCGCCGTCGTCACACCCGCCCGGCGTCCCCGCCGCAGGCGCCGACGCTCCGGCACGGCCTGAAGCCCGCATCAGCCCTGCGCGTCCGGCAACGCACGCGCAGGGCGCCGGCCCTGCCCCCCATGCGCTCGACCCGTCCCCGCCCCAAGGAGAACCCTGTGACCACAGCCCCGCGCATCGCCGGAATCCTCGATCCCCACCCCGATGGCACCTACCTGTGTATCAAGTGCACCTGGTGCCGTGCCTGGCATTCGGCCCCGGCCGCCGACGACATGAGGCCGGGCCAGGTGACCCACCTCATCGCACGCTGCACCGTCCCGGGCAGCCCTTACCGCGAGACCGGATACTCAGTGAAGATCATCCGCAGGCGCTCCCGTCCCTCACGCAGCTGCGCCCGCGGACACTTGCGCTGGCACCGGACAGGGATCCGGCCCACTCGACGCCCGTCCGCCATCTGAAGCGGCCGTCCGCGACCCCGCGCACGGTGACGCGGCCTCCCCGCAACAGGGAAGGAGCAGCCCTATGTGCGAGGTCGCGGCCGGACACCCCTCGGCGTGGCCGATTGAAGTCCTGCAGGAGGCAGCCGTCAGCCGATCGCGCTGCGGCGGGCAGCGGCCGGTGGAGCACCGGCAGGTGGCAAGCCCCGCTTCCACGCCGACGGGAACGGGCGAACACGGTGACGGCGTCGGTGAACCAGCGGTTGCCGCGGCCGAACCTCACCCTGGGACCACGCTGCACGACCGCTGATGCGTGCTCCTTGTCGCGCTACCCGGCTTTCGAGCAGGCAGGCACCCTCGGGTTTCGGGCCGGCGGCACAACGGGACAGCGCCGCCCCAAGCTCGTCTCACCGTCCACGCGACCCGAGCACGCCCCGTGCCGGTTTCCGGCTCCCGTGTTCTTCGATGCGGCCGGCGACTTCGGTTCACCCGCGGCGTGGCCAGGTGCAGGTGTGGTGCCCGTCGGGGGTGACGGTGATCTGAAACTGTTCCAGGGCGGGGGATCCGTCGCGGCGCCACTGCGCCAGCCGGTCTTCGATGGCGTCCCTTCTTGTGCAACACCGTTGCGCTAGGCCGTCCGGCGTCTTGTCAAGTTCATGAACGAGAGGACGGGACCCCTGGTAAATCCCTGTGGCGTCGAGCCCAGAGATCGTCGCACCGGAGGTTCCGTGGCCGCGGCATTCTGCCACCCCGCCACCCGTGGCGTCAGCTCTCGATGTGTATGCTCCCGGCCACCTGGGAGAGTTGACGCAGGTCATCGACCCGCAGCTGGTTGACGCCGTCCTCGAGGACACAGGCTCGCGTGAGCGGCGCGTGCGGTTGCTGCCTGCGCGGGTGGTGATGTATTTCGTGCTCGCTCTCGCCTTCTTCGAACGCTCGTCCTGCCGGGCGGTGTGGGACAAACTCGGGACGGGACTGCACGGGATCGCGGTGGCGCGGCCGTGTGCCTCCTCATTGTCACGAGCCCGGCGCCGACTGGGCAGCGCCCCACGGCGCCACCTGTTCGAGATCCTGGCCGGTCCAGTGGCCGTCCGGGCGCAATCCGGCTCCTTTCTACCGCGGTCTGCGGGCGGTCGCGGTGGACGGCACCACCTTGAGCATCCCCGACGAGGACGGGGTGACCTGGCACTTCCCCAAGCACGACGGTCAGGTGCTCGAATTCGGCTACCCCCTGCTGCGCCTGGTGGCGCTGCTCGAGTGCGGCACCCGCGCCCTGCTCGGCGCCGTCTTCGGCCCCACCTGCATGAGCAGGCTCGCCGCCTGGGTGGGATCAGTGGAGGTTGCCTGGGGTGTGCGGTCGAGGGCACGCCCTCGGCGAGGAGGTCGCGGGGCGCGACCCGTGCCAGCGAGGTACTGGCCCAGACCCTGTTGATCGACGGCCGCCGCGATCCCGTGCCCGAGGTCACACGCCGCTGTCCTGGTTGCGCGACGAGACCGTCACCGACCTCCTGGTGCCCCTCACCGAGGACACCGCCCCCGGGCCCGCTACCAGGTCGCGTGGGTGCTAGGCGGTTCGCACTGCGCTGGAAAGGCTCCTGACAGACGAGGACACAGACGTCCGTGGCGCCGCGCGCAACGTCCTTGAACGGGTCCCGTGGCCCTTGTGACCCCACGGGGCTTCCACCTGCACCACCCCACCGACCGCACCGTTCCCCTGCGACCGCGCCGGTATGCCACTCCACCGCTCGCTCTTCGCCCCGGCTCTTCGCCTCCGCAAAGGCCAAACCGGGCCGCCCCCAGCTGGACCTCAGGCCCCCTTGACGACCGCGTAGGGGGCCTGTCAGCCAGTGGCGCAACTCGGGAGGTGTTGAGTTACCGGCGGTCGATGGAGAGTCAGCCGTCGAAGTCCTGCAGTGTGGGCTTGTCTCCTCAGCCGCGGCTTCCGGTCTGCGTGGTAGTGGAATACCACGTGCTCCCCCAAGACGCCAGGAGTTCACGCAAGTCCGTACCGGGGTGCAGCTCGCCTCATACAGTTGTCAGTGCAGGACAGCCACCGGCGAGCCGACATGTCACCGGTGGTCTGTGAGATCCGTGAACCACGACCCGGACACCTGTCTCCTAGCCGTCCACCATGGGCACCTGTCCTTTGCGTTGCCCCTGACCCTTTCGGACCCCGCTCTACCTGGGATTTACCGTCGGCGTGGACCTCAGTTCTGACCGCTGTTCATGTGGTCGAGCTGAGTGTGAGTACACGCGAGTTCGGCCCCGGCTATGAGGGCGTACCCAAACCGTGGACTCCATCATCCTGTGGCTCCTCGCCGCCTCCGGTGTGCTATCGGTTCTGCTCTTCGTCGTACGCGGGCTCCTTGACCAGTTGCCTGACGTGCTGATCGCTTGGCGCCGTGTGAAGAGGGCCATCCAAGAAGACGAGCCGGAACGGACTCTGCCTTCAAACTCCAGGGAAGAGCCTGCTGAACGTGAGGGCGAGTGAGAGCAGTCATCGGCGGCACCCCCAGGAAGATGGAGATGACGGATCCGCCAGTATTTGCCGAACCTCTGATGGAAGAGCCCCACCCGCCCCACCCCACCCTGTCTGTCGGCCCGGGAGAATGCCCTCTATGAGCACTGCCATCCCTGCCGTCTCCGGCCTTACCGGGCCGACTGTGCTACGCCCTGATCAGCAGGCTGGCCTGGACCGTGCGGTGCGACATCTGTACCGTCCGGGCACCCGGGGGCTGTATGTGTCGGCGTGCGGGACGGGGAAGACGCTGGTCGGTATCCGGCTGGCGGGCACGCTCGGATCGCAGCTCACCTTGGTGGTGGTGCCAACGCTGGATCTGATCGCGCAGACCGCGCTGGCGTGGCGGAGGGACGGCCGGACCGAGGCGATGGTCGCGGTCTGCTCGATGGACACCCGGGCCCACCCAGGTCTGGCCGAGGCGAACGTCGGCTCCACCGGCGACGCCACCGGCCTGGCAGCCGTCCTCTCCGCGGTCGGCACCGGCGTCCTCGATGCCGGGACCGTGTTCTGCACCTACGACTCCCTGGACAAGATCGAGGCGGCGCAGCGCACCGGCCGGACGGTGCCGCCGTTCGACCTTGCGGTCATGGACGAGGCCCACCGCATCGCCGGCCGCGCGGACAAGAAGTGGGCGGCCGTCAACGACAACGCCCGCATCCGCGCAGACCGCCGCCTGTACATGACGGCCACTCCACGCATCTTCGGTGGCCCTGATCTGGCGGAGTCCGCGGACGTGCGCCGCCCGCGCCGCCGCCGGGCCGCGGAGCCGGATCTGGAGGCGTCGGCGAATTCCATGGACTCTGAGCCGGTTTACGGCAAGACGATCTTCGAGTATCCGCTTGCCCAGGCGGTCTCCGACGGCGTGCTGGCGGACTACCGGGTGATCGTGCCGACCATCAGCGACGACGAGCTGCGCACCCGCCTGAACCTGCCCACCACGGCGACCGCCCCCGACCTCGCCCCCAGGACCGGGGGAGGGGATGCGCTGCGCACCACGGCCCTGCACCTGGCCGTACTGAAGACCATGGCCGAGCACGGCCTGAAGCGGGTGCTGGTGTATTTCCAGCTTGTCGCCGATGCGAAGAGGTTCACCCGCGAGCTCGGCCACACCCTGCGCCTGCTGCGCACCACCGCCCCCGAGCTGTGCCCGGACCTCGACCCGTTGACGCTGTACGTCGACGGCGACCACACCCCCTCCGAGCGCGCCGAGGTCTTCGCCCGCTTCGCCCAGGCCCCGTGCGCGATCATGGCGAACGCCAAGGTCGTCGCCGAGGGCGTCGACATCCCCAGCGTCGACGCGGTCGTCTTCGCCGACGTCTCCCGCAGCGTCATCCGCGTCGTCCAGGCCCTCGGCCGCGCCCTGCGCCAGCCCGCCGACGCCGGCAAGGTCGCCAGCCTGGTCATCCCCGCCTACATCCCACCCACCGCAGACCCGGCCGACATCCTCGGCACCCCCTACGAGCCGGTCTGGGCGATCGCCACCGCGCTGGCCAGCCACGACCACCGCATCGCCGAACGCCTCCCGAACAAGACCAACCGCCTCCCCCAGGAGACCCGCGAGCTGATCGCGCACCGCTGGCACTTCGACTTCACCGTCCAACCCGAACGCATCGCCCGCGCCATGGACCTGGTCTCCTTCAACCCCCGTGCCGCCGAATCCCGCCCCCGCCGCGAAGGCCTCGCCTCCGCACAGGCCTTCCACGACGACCACGGCCACCTCGACGTCCCCACCGACTACACCGACCCCACCGGCTACGCCCTGGGCGCCTTCATCACCGGCATGCGCGACGCCCGCCGCACCAGCCGCCTCAACCCCCACGACCCCGCCGACGCCGCCTGGATCGCCGAACTCGACGCCCTCGACATGATCTGGGACAAACACGACGCCGCCTGGCGCGCCCAGCTCACCACCGCCGCCGACTACCACGCCGCGCACGGCCACCTCGCCATCCCCGTCACCGCCCCCGGCGGCACCTTCCTCGCCGAACAACGCTCGCTGGCCGCCAACGGCCAGCTCGACCCGGCCCGCGCCGCCGACCTAGCCGCCATCGACCCCCACTGGCGCCTGCCCCACGGCCCCGACTGGCACCGCAAATACCACCTGCTCCGCGCCCACCTCGCCGCCGGCCACAACCCCGGCGCCCTCCACTCCGACACCGTCATCGGCACGGTCAAGATCGGCCGCTGGCTCCACCGCCAGCTCACCACCTTCACCACCCTCGACCCCGGCCAGCAGCAGCTCCTCACCGACCTCGGCCTGACCCCCGCCACCAACCCCCTCAAGACGCCCTCCAAGGCCCGCCGCACCTTCGCCCAGACCGTCCAGCTCCTCGAGCTGTTCATCGCCCGCGAAGGCCGGCCCCCCACCGCCCGCGAGGAGATCCTCGTCGACGGAGACACCGTCAAGATCGGACCCTGGCTCGCCAAGGCCCGCACCAAGCACCGCGCCGGCCAGCTCCCCGCCAACCACGCCACGCTGATCGCCTCCCTGTTCGACGGCGACTGGACCGACGACACGACCCCCGTCACCCAGTTCGCATAACCGTCCGACTGATTCGCGCGCCGATGAGGAGCTGTCGGTCGCCATCGCGGTGGTGGAAAAGCTGTTGGCTGGTGATCGCGGAGCCGGGATACTCCGCATGTCCAGGGGCGGGGGAGGGTGCATGACGGTGTTCGCGTGTGCGACGTGCGACGCCGTGCTCAGCGCCCCGCTGTCACAGGTCGCACTTCCCATCCATGCCCGCCAGACCTGGGGACACGGCCTGCTGCCGGTGCTCATGGAGGCGGGGACGTACGCAGTCGACCCTGAGCCGTTCGGGCCTCCATGACGAAGCTGGAGCGAGATCGACCAAGACGAAGCGGCGACCCGCGGAGTGTTCGCCCCGGTGCACTCGCTGCCCTTCGGCGACCCAGGAACGATCATCGTCGCGCCCGGTGACGCCCGCGGCACCGTCCTGATCCCGGAGCGATGCGACGGCTACTGCTGCGGGCTCGACGGGCGCGACGGCCCGAACCTCGCCTGTGAGGACTGCGGACAGCCCGTGGCGACCCGCATCGACGACTGCTCGCTCTGGCAGGCCGTGCGGTTCGCCCCGCGCGCCGTGCGCCGCATCCCCACCGGTGACCCCGCACCCCGGACAGCCGACTGGCAAGCGCTGGCCACCGATGTGCAACCCACCCCGCCGGTCGGCCCCTCCGGCGCCTGGAGCCCGCAATGGGCCGCGGCAGCCGGCGTAGCGCTGGCCCACCTCCTGACAGCCTCGCACAACACACCTGTGACCGTCCCCGACGGCCTGGCCACAGAAACCCTCCGCCGCACGCTCGACACCCTGCTCCCGCAGGAGCCGCCAGCGAAGACGGCGGCGTTGGCCGGCCCAGGCCTGCCTGCCCCGGAGCCGACTCCCGATATTCTGCTCGTTCCGCAGCATCCGCGAACAGGGGAGGCGTGGCAGCCGCCCAGCAGAGCGAGGACAGTGCCCCTGCCTGCCGACGTGTGGATGTACCTGGCCTTCCACCAGGAACGGTCGCCCGTGCCCGCAGCAGGCGGACTGCCCGATGGCGTCATCCGCGACGACCCACTGCCGATGCATCCATGGAGCGTGTTCCGGCCCGACTGGGGAGTCTTCCTCTACACGCTGGCGCGGCTTCCCGCCGTTCGGCAGCCGTGGCTGCGCAGAATCTACGACCGGGTGAAGGACCGCCCCTACGCTCGGCCCTTCTAGGCCGTGTCTGACAATTCCCGTCTACGACGGCCGGCGCCCTGTGCCGACCGCTTTTGGCGATCAGTGGTTACTGTCGGCCGTCCACGCGGTAGGGTCGGCGCCAGCCGGCTGACGGCGGGAACAGTGGGGGGAACCGCTGGTGCCTGATGTTGACGAGACGACCCGTGCCGTCGTCCGACGGACCATGGCGGCGCCGGACGACGGAGTGCCCTACCAGGTGCACCCACCGGAGCTGGTGCTGGACGCGGACCTGCACCTCACCATGGCCACGCTGATCCTCGACGCGCGCGACCGGCTTACCTCCGACCAGGCCGGCGGGCCCGGAGGCGTCGACCTTGAGCTGGTCTTCCTGGTCGGCTGCTACTACGCGGCCCGGATGCAGCTCCTGCCCGAGGAGGAGACGCGGTGGGCCGCCTACGCGTTCGAGTTCCTCATGGCGGTGGTCCGCGAGCTGCGCCCCGAAGCGGTGCCCACCCACTGGCGGTCGATGTTCGAGGAGCAACCGCCGCAGCTCGTTCCCGCGTACGAGATCCTGCACGTGGTCGGGACCGCGCTGTTCCTCCCCAGCGAGGCGACCGGGGACGTTAGCGGAGTCCTGTGCGCCACAGCGCTCCTGAGCACCGCCTGGGAATGGTCGCGCGGGACGGAGTCGGAGCCGGTCCTCAGCTTCAAAGCGGGGACTTTCCTTGCTGCCGCCGCCGACCTGGACGAGGACCCCGAATCCGCGGGCCGGACGCGGGGCAAGGCGCTTCACCTGATGCGAGCGGGCCTCGGCGCGATCCCCCTGGACCAAGCGCCCCAGCGCGACTCGATGATGGCCGAGATCATCCGGGTCCAGTCGAAGGTTCCGGCGGTCGCCGCGCCGGACGACGGCGTCCACGCCGAGTTCGACCACTACCACCACGACGGTGATCCCACGCGACTCGACCGGGCCGTCGACCGGCTGCGCGATGCCGTCGCCACCGCGGCCGAACCGGAGCGCAGCCACCGGCGCTTCGAGCTCGGCCAGTTCCTGCGGATGCGGTTCGAGATCAAGGGAGACCTGGACGACCTGAACGAGTCGATCGACCTGCTCGGTGCGGTCCTGGCCGGTCCGATCGACCAGGAGACCCGTGCCGGAGTCCGTTCCTTCCTGGCCCTGTCCCACCTCGACAGGTACGGCACGCAAGCGGACCGGGCAGACCTGGACGAGGCCACCGTCCTGGCTCGCCTGGCGTGCGCTGCCGCCACCGCCGCCTCGCCGGCCCACGGGCAGCGGCTCACCAACCTGGCGGCGGTGCTGACCGCGCGGGCGGCGGCGGACGGCGACCCGGCCGCGCTCGACGAGGCGATCGAGCACCTCAGGCAGGCGCTGGCCGTCACCCCGCCGTCCCAGCCGGACCGCCCGGTCATGCTGATCAAGCTCGCGGTCGCCCTGCGCGAGCGGGCCGGCCGTCCCGGACGGGAACCGGACCTCGCGATGGCGGAGGCCATCCTGCGGCAGGTGGCGGGCAGGGCCGCGGACCCCGGGTCCGGGCCGCATGCCGTGGTCGCCCGTGCGGAACTGGGCGAACTGCTCACGGAGCGAGGGCTGCGCCTGCGAACCGCCGCCGACCTCGACGAGGCGGTCTCGTACTGCCGGGCGCTGGCAACCGCCCGGACCGAGGACGTCCGCTCCCGCCTGTTCGGCGCGGTGCGCTGGGCGATGACGGCCGCCTACCTCGGCGACCTGGGCCAGTCCCACACCGCGTTCGGCGTGGCGCTGGACGACCTGCTGCCCAAGCTCACCACCCGGGCGCTGGGCCGCGACTCCCAGGAGGCCCGGCTGCGCCTCACCTACACCCTGGCCAACGCCGCCGCAGCCGTGGAGATCCAGGCCGGCCGCCCCCGGCAGGGGCTGGTCCGGCTCGAACAGGGCCGGGGCGTGCTGCTCGCGCAGGCCCTCCAGCTGCGCGGCCGCCAGGACACGCTGCGCGCCGCCTCGCCCCGGCTCGCCGACCGGTACGAGGAACTGTGCCGGGAACTGGTCGCACCCCGGCTCGACCCCGAGCGGCGCAGGGTCGCGGCCGAAGCCTTCGACGACCTGGTCGACGAGATCCGCCGGCTGCCCGGCCTGACCGGTTTCCACCGCCCGCCGAACTGGAGCAGGCTGAGCGAGGCCGCCGAGGCGGGCCCCGTCGCCGTCGTCAATGTCTCGTCACTGCGCTGCGACGTCCTCCTGCTGCGCTCCCGGCGGGGCCGCACCGTGATCGAGGTGCTCCCGCTGCCGGACGTCACGGCCGAGGAGATCAACCGGCGAGCGGAGGTCTTCCGGGCGGCGGTCGCCGGGCTCACCGCGCGCGGCACCGGCATCGCCGACCGGCTCCGGTGGGACGGCGACCTGAAGAAGACGCTCCACTGGCTGGGCGCCTCGGTGGTGGGGCCGGTCCTCGCGAAGCTCGGCATCGACCGCCCGGACGGCCGCGGGCCGCTGGCACGACTCTGGTGGTGCCCGACCGGCGCCCTCGCCCTGCTGCCCCTGCACGCCGCCATCCTGCCCCGCACAGGGGACGGCCCCCCGAGCCCCTCGGTGTACGCACACGACCTGGTCGTCTCCTCCTACATGCCGACGCTGGGCTCGCTGCTCCACGCCCGCGAGCGGCCCGCGTCGGCCGCCGGGCGCGGATCGCTGGCCGCCGTCGCCGTGGACGCGGGCAGGGACGCCCGACCGCTCGTCGGCCTCGACGAGGAACTGGCCGCGACGCAACAGCTGCCCGGACCCCGCCGCGAACTGCGGGACGCCGCGGCCACCCCCGGGAACGTCCTGGCGGCGCTGCGCACGCACACCCACGTCCACCTGGCCTGCCACGGAGCATGGGACGGCGCCGACCCGTCGAACAGCAGACTCCTCCTGCACGGGGGCACCCTGGCACTGCGCCAGCTCGCCGCGGAGCGGCTGGCCGACGCGGAGTTCGCCTACCTCTCCGCCTGCCACAGCGCCGCGCCCGGCGCGGAACTCGTCAACGAGGCCGTCTCGGTGGCCTCGGCCTTCCAACTGTGCGGCTACCGGCAGGTGATCGGCAGCCTGTGGACGGTCGACGACGAGGTGGCGCCGCTCCTCGCCCGCGAGGTGTACCGGCTGCTCGCCGAGCCCGGCGCCCCCGACCCCGCGACCGCCCTGCACCGCGCGGTGGACGCGCTGCGGGCGGACCACGATTTCGACGAGCCCCTCTACTGGGCCTCGATGATCCACAGCGGGCCCTGAGAGCCCGGAACGGAGGACGATGAACCGGGACCGCGGACAGCGGGCGGCATTCTGCTCGGCCCTGCCGTACCTGACGGAGTACCTGACCGCCCAGGGGCGGGCGGCGGATCTGCGGGACGCCGTGACGGCGGTCCTGGCCGACAGGCCCGTCCAGGACGCGGTGGCCGGACTCGGCATCCCCCGCTACGTGCTGGAGGACGGCGCCACGGTGCGCGGCGAGGAGCCGGGCCCGGGCGGTATCCTCTCCGGCCCGGTGCCCCGCGCCGAAGGGGAGCGGTACTCCTGCCCCGACGGGTGGTGCGGACGCCACGAGGTACGCGAGCCCGGCGGGCCGGTCCCCGCCGGCGGCCACTGCTGGCTGCGCGACCGCGCCCTCGTGCTGACCAGGGCGTGAGCCGGTGTCCTCGCTGCTCGGCGGTCTGGGCGAGAAGCTCGCCGACAAGTGGATCTCCGCCCTGGCCGTCCCCGGTCTCCTGCTGATGGCGGCTTCGGCGGCCGCTGCGGTACTCGGCCAGGCCGCCGCCCTCGACCTCGCCGCGCTGCGCGCTCGGGCCGGGCAGGGGGCGGCGCGCGCCGGGGAGTGGTCCACCGTCGCCCAGCTCGCCGCGCTCGGGGCCGTCGTGCTGGGCTCCGTCGCCGTGGGCGCGCTGGTGCGCGCCTGCGCCGCGGCGGCCGAACGGGTCTGGACCGGTGCCTGGCCCGCCCCGGCCGACCGGGTGGCTGCCCGGCTGACCGCCCGGCGGAAGACGCGGTGGCGAGGGCTCCAGACCGAGATCACCACCCTGCGCGAGGAGATGCCGATCCCCGCGCCGGGCCGCCCCGAGTACGAGGCGAACCGGGCCGAGATCGACCGGATCACGGCGCTCCGCGACCGGATCGCCCTCGCGGAGCCGCAGCGGCCGACCATGACCGGTGACCGCTTCGCCGGCACCGGCACCCGGCTGCGCAACCAGTACGGCATCGACCTCGCCGCTTCCTGGACCCGCCTGTGGCTGGTCCTGCCGGACACCGTCCAGGCGGAGCTGCGCTCCTCGCGGGCCGGCTTCGGTGCGGCCGTGGAGGGAACGACCTGGGCAGCCTGCTACCTCGCCCTGGGACTGTGCTGGTGGCCCGCCGCGCTGATCGGGCTCACGGTCGGCCTGCTCGCGTGGAGCCGCGGCCGTCGCGCCGCGGTGCTGCACGCGGAGCTCGTCGAATCGGCCGCCGACCTGCACTTGAAGACGCTGGCGGCCGAGTTCGGGCTCGCTGGCACGGACTCCGTGCCAGACCTCACACCGGACCCCGAGCCTGACTCCACGCCTGGCTCTACGCCTGGTTTTCCGCCTGGCTTCACTGTGGAGCCCGAGGTCGGCCTGGCGCTCAACCGCATCTTCCGCAAGGGCGCCTGACCGCAGGTGCCCGGTCGGCGTGCGCGTCTAAGGCCTGATCACCTGGTCGCCTCGCGGAGCCAGAGGATCAGCGAAGCCAGGACAACTCCGGCTCGGTAGGGGTCGGCGAGCTTGTCGAACCTGGTCGCGATCGCGCGGAACTGTTTCAGGCGGGCGAAGCATCGTTCAACCACGTTGCGATCGCGGTAGAACTCCTTGTCGAAGACGGGTGGCCGGCCGCCGAAGCGCCCCCGGCGTCGACGGTTGGCCGCCTGGTCGCGGCGCTCGGGGATCGTGGCGGCGATGCCCCGGCGCCGCAGCAGGTGGCGGATCGCCCTGCTGGAGTAGGCCTTGTCACCGAGCACCCGCTCCGGCGTCGTGCGCGGGCGGCCAGTGACGGCGCGCGGAACGCGGATCCCAGCGAGGACATCGGCGAACGCGGTGGCGTCGTTGACGTTGCCCGGGGTGAGCACGATCGACAGCGGCAGCCCGCGGCCGTCGACGGCAAGGTGAACCTTGGTGGTCAGCCCGCCCCGGGACCGGCCGAGGGCCTGGCGCGCCTGCGCGCGGCCCGGATCTTCCAGTTCCTCCCTGTCTGCGTCCCCTTTTTGCGGGCGCCCGCGGCGTGCTGGTGAGCCCGGTTGACCGTGGAGTCGACCGCTACGGTCCACTCCACCCGGCCCACCACGTCGTCGCGGACCTGGACGTGCTCCAGCAACTTCGCCCAGGTGCCGTCCGCCTCCCAGCGGGCAAACCGCTCGTAGACGGTCTGCCACGGCCCGTACCTCTCCGGGAGATCACGCCACGGAGCCCCAGTCCGAAGCCGCCACAGGACACCATTGACCACCTGCCGGTGATCACGCCACGGACGGCCACGTCCGTCCACCTGCGGCAACAGGGGCGATATCAGCTCCCACGCCGCGTCCGTCAACTCACCTCGACCTGCCACAAGATCAATTATCAGACAGGTCTTAGGAAAGCCCTATGTCACGAGCGGTAGCTGACGTTCTCTCACCCGCTAAGCACAAGGTGGCTAGAGGGCTCCCCGCGCCGGTAGGGAGGAGAGAAGAATTCGGATTCTCAGAAACTTTTAGGCGAAGGAAGCACCCGTACTCCTATGAAGGCAAGAGACCAACCTGACACATAGTCACTCGCCCGCCCCCGCACCGTAGCCAGCTCGGCCCGCGTCAGTGGGCCGCAGAGGACCGAAGGCGAAGCCGAAGGTCCATCAGAGACGCGAAGCGGACCTGACCTGAAGGCGCGTTAGCGCCACAACTGGGCTGAAGCGAAGCGGAAGCCCAGTCAGGCCCGAAGGGCCGGCATCCGCGAAGCGGATGCAACCCCCGTGCGAAGCACGGGGATTCACGGGCCGCGAAGCGGCCCGTCACCGCCGAGCGAAGCGAGGCGGTTCACTTGCACATCGCGCAGCGATGTGTTACCGGCCAGGAGTACGCCGCCTTCAACCCCGCGTCCGTGAACGACGGCGAACGCATCGCCGTCCGCGTCACCCCGGTCCGGGTCACCGGCCGTC
>NZ_JBSFLB010000058.1:0-37184 GCF_053598835.1 Streptomyces sp. NPDC001070 | reverse complement strand
CTCCGTCCTTGACGGTGATGGTGCCCGTGCCCAGTTGGTAGTTGGCGCCGCCGTTGTTGTCCCAGGTGCCGCCGCCGTTGGTGAAGGTGGCCTCCTGGCGCCCCTTCGGCGTCACTGGTGCGGGCCCGCCTAGCCCGGGCCGGGGCCGCCGGTCCCGTTGTTCCCGCCGCTGCGGCCGTTGCCGCCGCCGGTGGTGAAGCCGTTGGTCCCGTCGGCGCCCAGCGTGTCACCGCCGAGGATGCCGCCGAAGAAGCCGTCGTTCCCGCCGTTGCCGTTGTCGTTGCCGCGGTGGTCGCCCTTGTCGTCGCGCGGCTTCTCGGGCTCGCGGATGAAGACGGTCGGCAGGTTCGCGGAGGTCGTGCCGGCCAGGGCGCCGGACATGGCGTCCTTCCAGATCGGGCCCGGGGTGTCGGCGCCGAAGACCTTGGCGTGGTAGACGCCGCCGATGGTGATGTTGGTCATCTGGCGCTTGTGGGCCGGGTCGCCCACCCAGACCGCGCCGGCCAGGTCGGAGGTGTAGCCGACGAACCAGGCGGCGTAGCGGCTGTCGGTGGTACCGGTCTTGCCCGCGCTGTCCCGGTCGGTCAGGCCCGCCTGCTGGCCGGTGCCGTCCTCGACCACGCCCTTGAGCAGGGTGTTCAGGGTGGAGGCGGTCTGCTCGGACATGGCCCGCTTGCACTCGCTGCGCGGGACGTCGAGCTTCTTGCCGTCGGCGTCGGTGATCGACTTGATGGCGACCGGGGTGCAGTAGATGCCCTTGTTGGCGAAGGTGGCGTAGGCGTTCGCCATGGTCAGCGGCGAGACCTCCTGGGTGCCCAGGGTGAGCGAGGGCACCTGGCTGAGCTTCTTGCCGTTGGCCCGCTGGATGCCCATCGACTTGGCCATGTCGACCACCGGGCAGACGCCGATGTCGCTGATCAGCTGGACGTAGTAGGTGTTGACCGACTTGGCGGTCGCCTCCCGCATCGAGTACGGGCCCTTCTCGGACTCGTTCTCGTTCTCGACCGTGCTGCCCTCGGTGTTGACCCAGTTGCCGCCGCACGTCGTGACCGGGCTCGGGTACGGCATCTTGTACGGCGACGGGTAGGTGGTCGACGGGTCGGTGCCCTGCTCTATGGCCGCGGCCGCGGTGATCGGCTTGAAGGTCGATCCGGGCTGGTAGCCGACGCCGCCGCCCATGGCCTGGTTGACCGAGAGGTTGATCTGGGTCTGGTTCTTCTTGAAGCCGTACGGGCGGGACTGGCCCATTCCGACGATCTCGCCCGTGCCCGGCTTGACCAGCGTCACGGCCGTGGCGACGTCGTCGCTGCGGTGCACGTGGTCGGTGATCGAGCTCTGGACGGCCTGCTGGGCCTTGGGGTCGAGGGTGGTGCGGATGGTGAGGCCGCCCTGGTCCCAGCGCTTGGCGCGCTCGGCCTTGGTCGCACCGAAGGTCTTGTCGGTGAGGAAGACCTCACGCACGTAGTCGCAGAAGAAGCCGGCGCCGCTGACGGCGGTGATGCAGCCGTTCTTGGGCTGGCTGACCTTGAGGCCGAGCGGCTTCTGCTTGGCGGTGTCGGCCTCCGCCTGGGTGATGACCTTCAGGTCGGCCATGCGCTGCAGCACCACGTCGCGGCGCTTCTTGGCCTCCTGCGGGTCGTTGACGGGGTCGTAGCGGCTGGGCGACTGGACCAGGCCCGCCAGCAGGGCGGACTCGTTCAGCGACAGGTCCTTGGCGGACTTGCTGAAGTAGCGCTTGGCGGCGGACTCGACCCCGTACGCCTGCTCGCCGAAGAAGGTGATGTTGAGGTAGTTCTCGAGGATCTTCTTCTTCCCCAGCTCCTGCTCGAGCTGGATGGCGTACTTCATCTCCTTGATCTTGCGACCGAGGGTCTGCTGGGTGGCCTGGGCGACCTTGGTCGGGTCGTTGCCGGCCTCCTCGACGAAGACGTTCTTCACGTACTGCTGGGTCAAGGTGGAGGCGCCCTCGGAGACACCGCCCTCCTGGGCGTTCTTGTTGAGCGCGCGCAGGATGCCCTTGACGTCGATGGCGCCGTGCTCGTAGAAGCGGGCGTCCTCGATGGCGACGATGGCCTGCTGCATCGACTTGCTGATCTTGTCGAGCCCCACGACCTTGCGGTCGCGGGAGTACACGTTCGCGATCAGGCCGCCCTTGGAGTCCAGGATCTGGGTGCTCTGGGAGAGCGGCGGGCGCTTCAGCTCGCCGGGCAGGGAATCGAAGCCGGCCGCGGTGCCCTTGGCGCTCAGTCCGAGCGCCCCGGCCGCGGGCAGGGCGATACCGGCCAGCACGACGCCGGCCAGGACGCTGACTCCCAGGAACTTGGCGGCCTGCTGGGCGGTGCTGGTGCCACCGCTGCTGGTGGGGCGCGATCGCTTGTGACCCATGGGGTGCAGCTTACGTTGCCATTCTCAAGACGTGGGCATGCTTGTTCGCCTAGTCTGTAACAGACAGGCGCGAACACTGCGCACACGTCTGTCTTCCGTCCTCACTCTTGTGGGTGATGAGAACTGCCCGAATTCCTGTCATATGCCAGCCATATGACCTGGATCTCGGGACCTGGAAGAGGCGAGCTGACCGTTTTGAGGCGATTCGCCCATTCTGTCGTCGGCTCACTCCGTCGGGTGATCTGCCGCGTACCCATAGTCCGTTCGGGCCATTCAAGATTGGGCCTGAAAGGGCTGTTGCGTCGTGCCCACCTTCCGTAACGTCCTCAACTGGCAACGGTGAATATGCCGCTTGCCGCCGTGGGGGAGCCTCGATTCGGGAGAGGACGGCGCCAGCATGAGCAGCTGGGTTACGGACTGGAGTACGCAGGCCGCGTGCCGCACGACGGATCCGGATGAACTTTTCGTCCAGGGAGCGGCCCAGAACAGGGCCAAGGCGGTGTGCACCGGGTGCCCGGTACGCACCGAGTGCCTGGCCGACGCTCTGGACAACCGCGTCGAGTTCGGCGTCTGGGGCGGCATGACCGAGCGGGAGCGCAGAGCGCTGCTGCGCCGGCGTCCCACGGTCACCTCGTGGCGCCGGCTGCTGGAGACGGCGCGCACGGAGTACGAGCGCAGCACCGGAGTGCTCCCGCTCGGCGACGAGGGCTACGGCGACGACTACAACGACTACGCCGCCGTCGGCTGACCCTGCGCGAGTCGTTCGCCGATCGCGCGCAGGCCCTCGAGGTCGTGCACGTCGCCCGGCAGGGCGGCGACGTCCACCATCGGCACGTCGGGGTGGACGGAGACGAAGCGATCACGGGTGCGCCGCTCGCGCGCGACCAGCTGCATTCGTTCGGCGTGCAGGCGCAGCAGGCCCGCGGCCAGGCGGTCGGCGTCCAGCGGCTCCGTGGGTCGCCCCGTGCCGGGCGCGGAACCCGCCGGGGAGCCGGTGGGCGATTCGGGAGAGGTCGTGTCCGCACTGTCCGTACTGGGGGTCCCTTCGCCGCCGTCGCCCGTACGGAGTCCAGCCTTCCCGCCGGGCTGATCCACAATGCCGGTGCTTTGAAGATTTTCTGCGGATTCGTCAAACTCCCCGGTCAGCTGGGGAGTTGGCGGGTCGTCGGCCGCCGGGTCGTCGTCGGCGGCGTCCGGGGCCTCCTGGTCGTCCAGGTCTTCCAGGGCCTCCGCCGCCGCCAGCGCCCGCTCCGCCGTGAGGCGCGCCGCGCCGCTGCCGTGCACGCGGTTCAGCACCAGTCCCGCGAGCGGCATGTTCTCCGCCGCCAGCCGCTCCACGAAGTACGAGGCCTCCCGCAGCGCGTCCCGCTCCGGCGCGGCCACCACCAGGAACGCGGTCCCGTTCGCCTGGAGCAGCTTGTACGTGGCGTCCGCCCGGGAGCGGAAGCCGCCGAACATCGAGTCCATCGCCGCCACGAAGGTCTGCACGTCGCGCAGCAGGTGCGCGCCCATGACCTTGCTGAGCGTGCCGGTCATCATCGACATCCCGACGTTCAGGAACTTCACGCCGGCGCGCCCGCCGACCTTCGCCGGGGCCATCAGCAGCCGGATGAAGCGCCCGTCCAGAAAGGATCCCAGCCGCTTGGGCGCGTCCAGGAAGTCCAGCGCCGACCGGCTCGGCGGGGTGTCCACGATGATCAGGTCCCACGCGCCGAGCGCGCGCAGCTGGCCCAGCTTCTCCATGGCCATGTACTCCTGCGTGCCCGCGAAGCCCGCGGAGAGCGACTGGTAGAAGGGGTTGTCCAGGATGGCCCGGGCCCGCTCCTCGTCCGTGTGCTGCAGCACGACCTCGTCGAAGGTCCGCTTCATGTCGAGCATCATCGCGTGCAGCTCGCCGCCCGAGGACTCGTCGATGCCGGCCACCCTGCGCGGGGTGTTGTCGAGCTCCGTGAGCCCCATGGACTGCGCCAGCCGGCGTGCCGGGTCGATGGTCAGCACGACGGCCTTGCGGCCGCGCTCGGCGGCGCGCACGCCCAGGGCCGCCGCCGTCGTCGTCTTGCCGACCCCGCCCGAGCCGCAGCAGACGACGATCCGGGTCTTCGGATCGTCGATCAGGAGGTCGATGTCCAATACCGGACTCTCCAGGCTCATGCGACCCCCAGCCCCTGCTTCCGCAGATTTTCAGCCAATCTGTACAACCCGCCGAGATCGACACCGTCGCCCATCAGCTCCAGCTCGTACGCGGGCAGCCCGAGTGCGGCCAGTTCCTCGCGCTGGGCGCGTTCGAGGGCCACGCGTTCGGCGTGTTCGTGGGCCTGCGCCAGCAGCGGGTCGATGAGCCGCTCCGCCAGGCCGCCGCGGCGCGCGCCGCCCAGTCCGGCCTGGGAGAGCGCCTTGGCGATCGAGGTGCGCTGCTCGTCGCGCGCCGCGGCCACCGCCGCTCCGTCCATCACCACCGGTCGCACCATGTTGATGACCACGGCGCCGGTCGGCAGCCCGGCCTCGCGCAGCTCCGCCGCGCCGTCCACGGTCTCCTGGACCGGCATCTCCTCCAGGAGGGTGACCAGGTGCACCGCCGTCTCCGGGGACTTCATCACCCCCATCACGGCCTGCGCCTGATTGTGTATCGGGCCGAACCGGGCCAGCCCGGCGACCTCGTCGTTGACGTTGAGGAAGCGGGTGATCCGCCCGGTGGGCGGCGCGTCCAGCACCACCGCGTCGTACGCCCGCCAGCCGGCGCGGTCCTTGCGGCGGACCGCCTCGCAGACCTTGCCGGTCAGCAGGACGTCGCGCAGCCCCGGGGCCACGGTGGTGGCGAAGTCGATCGCGCCCAGCTTCTTCAGGGCCCGGCCGGCCCGGCCGAGCTTGTAGAACATGTCGAGGTAGTCCAGCAGCGCCTGTTCGGCGTCGATGGCGAGTGCGTACACCTCCCCGCCGCCCGGTGCCACGGCGATCTTGCGCTCCTCGTAGGGGAGGGCCTCGGTCTCGAAGAGCTGGGCGATGCCCTGCCGCCCCTCCACCTCCGTCAGGAGAGTGCGCCGCCCCTCGGCGGCGAGGGCGAGCGCCAACGCCGCGGCGACGGTCGTCTTGCCCGTGCCGCCCTTGCCCGTCACGATGTGGAGCCTCACACCTGCGAGCCTAACCAGTTGAGGGCGGGGCTACGCGGGGGCGGGGCTGTGCCAGGCATTACAGTCCCCTCATGACGAAGTGGGAATACGCGACCGTGCCGCTGCTGGTGCACGCGACGAAGCAGATTCTGGACACCTGGGGCGAGGACGGCTGGGAGCTCGTCCAGGTCGTGCCCGGCCCCAACAACCCCGAGCAGTTGGTGGCGTACTTCAAGCGGGAGAAGAACGCGTGAGCGCCGTCGAGCAGCGGCTCGCGGAGCTGGGGCTGAAGCTCCCCGCGGTGGCCGCGCCGCTCGCCGCGTACGTACCGGCCGTACGGTCCGGGGCGTACGTCTACACCGCGGGCCAGCTGCCGCTCGTCGAGGGCAAGCTGACCTGCACCGGCAAGGTCGGTGCCGAGGTCACCGCGGACGAGGCCAGGCAGCTCGCCCGCACCTGCGCGCTCAACGCCCTGGCCGCCGTCCATTCCGTCGTCGGTGACCTGGACCGTGTCAAGCGCGTCGTCAAGGTCGTCGGCTTCGTCGCCTCCGCCCCCGACTTCACCGGGCAGCCGGCCGTCGTCAACGGCGCGAGCGAACTGCTCGGCGAGGTCCTCGGCGAGAAGGGCGTGCACGCCCGCAGCGCCGTCGGTGTGGCCGTCCTGCCGCTGGACGCGCCGGTCGAGGTCGAGATCCAGGTCGAGATCGAGGACTGACGTCCCGCACCCCTCCGGCCGGGGCCCCGCCGCCCCGGCCACCGGAGGGGTCGTGGAGCCTGTCGTCGCATTCCCTCCGCCGAGCTTCGGCCGGGGGTGCCCCCACCCCGCGACTCCCCCGGTACTCGGCCGGTCATGCCCTCACGCTGTGTTCCCGGATCGTCCGAGTAGCCCACTACGAGGACGACTCTGCGCCTTGCGGCGGACAGCACTCGGGGGCTCCCGCAGCGGAGCCGGGGGAGCCGCGGGGCCCGCAGGGGCCGCCCTTCGGGCGCCGAGGGGGAGCCGATGTGACGACGGGTTCCAGGGCCCGCACGGGCCGGGCCCTATCGAACATCCCCGCGGAAGCGCATAGCATCCGCCCCATGACCACCACGAACGGCCAGTGGTTCCCGGCGAGCTGGCCCGACCGCATCCGGGCCCTGGCCGCGGGGACCCTGGAGCCCGTCGTGCCGCGCCGGGCGGCGACCGTCCTCCTGCTGCGGGACACCGATGCCGGCCCAGCCGTGCACATGCTGCGCCGGCGGGCCTCGATGGCCTTCGCCGCGGGCGCGTACGCGTATCCCGGCGGCGGTGTGGACCCGCGCGACGAGCGCCCCGTGGCCTGGGCCGGGCCCTCACCGGAGGCCTGGGCCGCCCGGCTGGGCGAGGGCCTGGACCCCGCGTCGGCACAGGCGATCGTGTGCGCGGCCGTGCGCGAGACCTTCGAGGAGTCCGGCGTGCTGCTGGCCGGCCCCGACGGGACCTCCGTCGTCGAGGACACGACCGGCGAGGAGTGGGAGGCCGAACGCCGCGCCCTGGTCTCGCGGGATCTGTCGTTCGCCGACTTCCTCGACCGCCGCGCCCTGGTGCTCCGCTCCGACCTGCTCGGTCCGTGGGCCCGCTGGATCACCCCGGAGTTCGAGGAGCGCCGCTACGACACGTGGTTCTTCGTGACCGCGCTGCCGTACGGCCAGCGCACCCGCGACGTGTCGGGCGAGGCGGACCGCACGGTGTGGGTACGGCCCGCCGAGGCCGTCGGCGGCTACGACCGCGGCGAGATGATCATGCTGCCGCCGACCGTCGCGACGCTGCGGGAGCTGCTGCCGTACGACTCGGCGGGAGCGGCCCTCGACGGCGCCACGGCCGGGCGCGACCTCACCCCGGTCCTGGCACGGGCCGCGCTCGTGGGCGAGGAGATCGTCCTGACCTGGCCCGGCCACGAAGAGTTCACGAAGCGCATTGGAGCCGGCGAATGACCTCGGCCCTGCAGCCCGGCAAGCCCCACGGGGAGATCGGCGGGCGGGCGACCGCCCGCGCGGTGTGCGTGCTCGCGCCGAATCCCTCGCCGATGACGCTGGAAGGCACCAACACCTGGATCGTCTCGGAACCGGACTCCGAGCTCGCCGTCGTCATCGACCCCGGACCGCTCGACGACGGCCACCTGAACAACGTCGTGTCCACCGCGCACTCCCTCGGCAAGCGGATCGCCCTCACCCTGCTCACCCACGGCCATCCGGACCACGCCGAGGGCGCGGGCCGGTTCGCCGAGCTGACCGGTACGCCGGTGCGCGCCCTGGACCCGGCGCTGCGCCTGGGCGACGAGGGCCTCGCCGCGGGGGACGTCGTCACCACCGGCGGTCTGGAGCTGCGCGTCGTGCCCACCCCCGGGCACACCGCGGACTCGCTCTCCTTCCACCTGCCGGCCGATCGGGCCGTGCTGACCGGTGACACCGTGCTCGGCCGCGGCACCACGGTCGTCGCCCACCCCGACGGGCGCCTGGGCGACTACCTGGACTCCCTGCGCCGGCTGCAGGCGCTCACGATGGACGGCAGCGTCGCCACCGTCCTGCCGGGCCACGGGCCGGTCCTCACCGACGCCCGGGGCGCGGTCGAGTTCTACCTCGCCCACCGCGCCCACCGCCTCGCCCAGGTCGAGACGGCCGTCGAGGGAGGTCTGAAGACCCCTTCCGAGGTCGTGGCCCACGTCTACGCGGACGTCGACCGCGCCCTGTGGCCGGCGGCCGAGATGTCGGTGCGGGCGCAGCTGGACTACCTCCTGGAGCACGGGCTGATCTGACGGCGCCCGCGCGGCCCCACCGCGTCCGGGACACGCGAAGGGGCGCCCACCTCCGGGTGGGCGCCCCTTCGCACGCGTACCGGCGTCAGCGCGAGCGCTTGGCCAGCCGCTCGACGTCCAGCAGGATGACCGCCCGCGCCTCCAGGCGCAGCCAGCCGCGGCCCGCGAAGTCGGCGAGGGCCTTGTTCACGGTCTCGCGGGAGGCGCCCACCAGCTGGGCGAGCTCTTCCTGCGTGAGGTCGTGGACGACGTGGATGCCCTCCTCGGACTGCACGCCGAAGCGGCGCGACAGGTCCAGCAGCGCCTTGGCGACGCGGCCCGGGACATCGGAGAAGACCAGGTCGGACATGACGTCGTTGGTGCGCCGCAGGCGCCGGGCGACGGCGCGCAGCAGAGCGGTGGAGACCTCGGGGCGGGCGTTGAGCCACGGCTGGAGGTCGCCGTGGCCGAGGCCGAGCAGCTTGACCTCGGTCAGCGCGGTGGCGGTGGCCGTGCGCGGGCCGGGGTCGAAGAGCGACAGCTCACCGATCAGCTCGCCGGGGCCGACGACGGCGAGCATGTTCTCGCGGCCGTCGGGCGAGGTGCGGTGCAGCTTCACCTTGCCCTCGGTGACGACGTACAGCCGGTCCCCGGGTTCCCCCTCGTGGAACAGCGAGTCGCCACGCGCGAGCGTGACCTCCGTCATGGAGGCGCGCAGTTCAGCGGCCTGCTCATCGTCGAGCGCCGCGAAAAGCGGTGCGCGCCGCAGAACGTCGTCCACGAGCTCTCTCCTTGTCGACATCGCTGGGTCGGTCCCCATCATGCCCGACAGCAAAACAGTGCGATCAATCACAAGTCTGTCTTATGTGCTCGTGGGATTGTGCCCCGGGGGTCCGTTTGGGGGCCGGATCGCGGCTCTCCGGGGCGATTGTCGGTGGCGAGGCTTAGGCTGGCCGGGTGTCCGATACGCCAAGTGCGCAGAAGAAACTGCAGGGTGGCGGGGCCAAGAGGGTGACCGCCCCCGCGGATTCCGCTGTGAGCGAACAGAGCGCCGGGAAGACCTCCGCCGGCCGCGCGCGGACGTCCCGCAAGCCCGAGTCGCGGCTCGCGATGGTCCGCCGGGCCCGCCGGATCAACCGCGAACTCGCCGAGCTCTACCCCTACGCCCACCCCGAGCTCGACTTCGAGAACCCGTTCCAGTTGCTCGTCGCCACCGTGCTCTCGGCCCAGACGACCGACCTGAGGGTCAACCAGACCACCCCCGCGCTGTTCGCGAAGTACCCGACGCCGGAGGAGTTGGCGGCGGCTGACCCGGAGGAGCTGGAGCAGATCCTCCGCCCCACCGGCTTCTTCCGCGCCAAGGCGCGGGCGCTGCTCGGCCTGTCAGCGGCGCTCCGCGACACCTTCGGCGGCGAGGTGCCGGGCAGACTGGAGGACCTGGTGAAGCTCCCCGGCGTGGGCCGCAAGACGGCCAACGTCGTGCTCGGCAACGCCTTCGGCGTCCCCGGCCTCACCGTGGACACCCACTTCCAGCGGCTGGTCCACCGCTTCGGCTGGACCACCGCGAAGGAGCCGGAGAAGATCGAGCAGGACATCATGGCGATCTTTCCGAAGAGCGAGTGGACGATGGTCTCGCACCGCCTGGTCTTCCACGGCCGCCGGATGTGCCACGCCCGCCGCCCCGCCTGCGGCGTCTGCCCGATCGCCCCGCTGTGCCCGGCGTACGGAGAGGGCGAGACGGATCCTGAGAAGGCGAAGAAGCTGCTGAAGTACGAGATGGGCGGCGGCCCCGGCCAGCGGTTGAAGCCGCCGCCGGGATTCCCTGGCCGCGCGGCGCCGCCGCTGGAGGTGGAGTGACGCAGGCACGACCCGATATCGACGGCGTCGCGGTGGACCGCGACGGGCTGCCGTCCTGGCTCGATCCGGTGGTCCGCGCGGTCGACGCCGTACGGCCCGAGCAGCTCAGCCGCTTCCTGCCGCCGACGACCGGGGGCCGGCCGTCCGCCGTCCTCATCCTCCTCGGCGCGGGCGGCGACGGAGAGGGGCCCGAGCTGCTCCTGATGGAGCGGGCGGCCTCCTTGCGCTCGCACGCCGGGCAGCCCTCCTTCCCCGGCGGCGCGCTCGACCCGGAGGACGGCGACCCGGAGGACGAGGGCCCGCTGCGGGCCGCCCTGCGCGAGGCCTGGGAGGAGACCGGCCTCGACCCGTCGGGGGTGCAGATCTTCGGGGTGCTCCCCCGGCTCTACATCCCGGTGAGCGGCTTCGTCGTGACGCCGGTCCTCGGCTGGTGGCGTACGCCGTCACCGGTGGGCGCGGTCGATCCGGCGGAAACGGCACGAGTGTTCACGGTTCCCGTGGCGGATCTCACCGACCCCGCCAACCGCGCCACCGTGACGCACCCCAGCGGCATGCAGGGGCCCGCCTTCCTGGTGGAAGGGGCCCTGGTGTGGGGGTTCACCGCCGGTCTGATCGACCGGATCCTGCACTTCGCGGGCTGGGAACGACCCTGGGATCGTGCAAAGACGGTCCCGCTGGGTTGATCCTCCATGAGACGGTGTCCGGGTGAATGTGCTGGACATCGTGCTCCTGCTGGCCGCCGTGTGGTTCGCGATCGTGGGCTACCGCCAGGGATTCATCGTCGGCGTGATGTCGGTGGTCGGGTTCCTGGGCGGCGGACTGATCGCCGTCTACGTGCTGCCCGCGATCTGGAACGCGGTCACCGACAACGCCGCGCCCGGCACGGTGGCCGTGGTCGCCGCCGTCGTGCTGATCATCGTGTGCGCGTCGGTGGGCCAGGCGTTCACCACGCATCTGGGCAACAAGGTCCGCACGCACATCAGCTGGTCACCGGCGCGGGCGATCGACGCCATCGGCGGCGCCCTGGTCAACGTCCTGGCGATGCTGCTGGTCGCCTGGCTCATCGGTGCCGCGCTCGCCACCACGACCACGCTGCCGAGCCTCGGCCGTGAGGTCCGCTCCTCGCGGGTGCTGCTGGGGGTGGCGCAGATCGTGCCGCGTGACGCCGACAACTGGTTCGCCGACTTCAGTTCGGTGCTCGCGCAGAACGGACTGCCCCAGGTCTTCTCGCCGTTCGGCAACGAGCCGATCACCGCCGTCCCGGCCCCGGACCCGGCGCTCGCCAACAGCGCGGTCGCCGGCCGCGCCCGGCGCAGCATCGTCAAGGTCGTCGGCACGGCGCCGAGCTGCGGCAAGGTGCTGGAGGGCACCGGCTTCGTCTTCGCGCGGCACCGGGTGATGACCAACGCCCATGTCGTCGGCGGCGTCGACAACCCCACCGTGCAGATCGGCGGCGAGGGCCGGGTTTACGACGGCAAGGTGGTGCTCTACGACTGGCAGCGCGACATCGCGGTCATCGACGTACCGTCCCTGGACGCACCCGCGTTGTCCTTCAGCGCCACCGACGCGCGGTCGCGCGACGACGCGATCGTCGCCGGCTTCCCGGAGAACGGCGGCTTCGACGTACGGGCCGCCCGGGTGCGCGGTCGCATCCCCGCCTCCGGCCCGGACATCTACCACCGGGGCACCGTCGACCGCGACGTCTACTCGCTGTACACCCTGGTGCGCCAGGGCAACTCCGGCGGACCGCTGCTCACCCCCGACGGGCGGGTGTACGGCGTGGTCTTCGCCAAGTCCCTCGACGACGCGGACACCGGCTACGCCCTGACGGCGGACGAGGTCCAGCCGGACGTCCGGGCCGGGCGTACGGCGAACCGGCAGGTCGACACCCAGGGCTGCGCCCTGTAGGCCCTCCGGGGAGCCGGGCCGGCCGGCGACGGTGCCGCGGGGTCAGTCGCCGCGGGTGTGCCTCAGGCGGGCGCCCACCCAGCGTGCGCGGCGCCTGAGGATATGGGGAATGCCGAGTCGGGAGCCTCCGGACCGGTGGTCCGGGGCCTGCGTCCCGGTGGTGATCCGCGCTCCGTTGGCGCGGCGGTCGCGTGACACGTCACGGTAGTCGTGCGTCCAGCCCATACCGAGCTGTCTGCCCGGGGTCCATGGTCCGTAATCGCCTGGCGCTCCATCAGTTGGCCTATGCGTCCGGCATTTGGCCGATGGTCATACGAGATTAACGATCCGGTTCGGGGTCCTTGAGCCAGTTGATCAGCTCGGCCGAGAACAGTGCCGGATCCTCCTCGTGCGGGAAGTGCCCCAGCCCGTCGAACAGCCGCCACCGGTACGGCGCCTCCACGTACTCCCCGCTGCCCGCCGCGTGACGGGCCCGCATCGCCGGGTCGAGCGAGCCGTGCAGATGGAGCGTGGGCACCCGCACCGGCCGCTTCATGCGGCGGTTGAACTGGAAGCCGTCCACCCGTGCCAGCGAACGCACCATCCAGCGGTACGGCTCGATCGAGCAGTGCGCCGTCGACGGGATGAGCATCGCCCGGCGGTAGACGTCCACCGTCTCGTCCTCCGGCAGGCGCGGGCCGGACCAGTCCCGCAGCAGCCGTCCGACCAGCGCGGCGTCGTCCGCGACCAGCTGCCGCTCCGGGATCCACGGCCGCTGGAAGCCCCACACGTAACCGCCGGCCGCGCTGTGCCGCAGGTCCGACAGCATCGCCGCGCGCCAGCGCCGCGGATGCGGCATGGAGCACACCGCGAGACGCCGGACGAGTTTGGGCCGCATCGCCGCCGCCGTCCAGGCGAGGTAACCGCCGAGGTCGTGCCCGACCAGAGCGGCGTCCGGCTCGCCCAGCGAGCGGATCACGCCGGTGACGTCGAGCGCGAGGTTCGCGGGGTCGTAGCCGCGCGGTGTGCGGTCGCTGCCGCCCACCCCGCGCAGGTCCATCGCGACCGCGCGGAAGCCCGCGTCGGCGAGCGCGGTCAGCTGGTGCCGCCAGGTCCACCAGAACTGCGGGAAGCCGTGCAGCAGCAGCACCAGGGGTCCGTCGCCGAGTTCGGCGATGTGGAAGCGGGCACCGTTCGCGGCGACGTCCCGGTGGGTCCAGGGCCCGTCGGTCCGCACCACCGAGGAACTATCAGCGAACGTCATGCACTGAGCGTGTCACACCTTGACGTCCACCGTGGCCCCCGTCCCGCCGGAGGGGGTGCTTCGCGGGTGCGGCTTGACGCCCTGCAGCACCGCCGCGGTCTCCTTCGCCGAGGCGATGCTGCGCTCCGGCTTCTTGATCTTCTTGAACTTCGAGCGCGCCATCAGGCCCAGCAGACCGGCCAGCACCAGGTACGCGGCACCGACGATGAGGAACGACCAGGCCAGGCCCAGCCCCAGGTTGTGGATGCCGTACGCCGCCGCGAAGCTGAGCACCGGCAGGGAGAAGAGCGCCAGGATGCCGGCCGCGCCCACCGCGCCGCCGCCCATGCCGGCGCGCTTGACGTCCTGCCGGAGTTCCGCCTTGGCGAGGGCGATCTCCTCGTGGACCAGCTCGGACAGATCCGCCGTCGCCGAGGCGAAGAGCTGACCGAGGCTGCGGCTTCCGTTCGCGCTCACGGTCACGCCCGCGTTCAGGGGCTCGTCCGCTGGGCTCATCGCGTCCTCCGTCGTCGTCATGCTTCGTCAGTCGTCATTCGGGGCAATCGGGTTACCCCCCGATCATGCCCGACTCATCCTCGCCGGTGCCCCGGGAGCGCGCCACTTCCGCGAGCCTGCGGTGCTCGGCGGCCTTCGCCTCGTGGATCGCGGCCATGCGCAGATGGAACTCGGGGTTCGCCCACTCGTAGACGTCGGGGACCCCGTCCCGGTCCTCGTCGCGCTCCTCGTCCTCGCACATGCGGCGGTACTTGCTGTTGCGCAGTTTCAGCAGGACCGCGGCGAGCACCGCCGATATGAACGAGCCCAGCAGGACGGCCGCCTTGATCTCCTCCGTCAGCACCTGATCGCCCTCGAAGGCCAGTTCCCCGATGAGCAGCGAGACCGTGAAGCCGATCCCCGCGAGGGTGGCGACGGCCAGCACATCGGCCCAGGCCAGGTCAGGGTTGAGCTCCGCACGGGTGAAACGCGCCGCCAGCCATGTTCCGCCGAAGACGCCGACCGTCTTGCCGACGACCAGGCCGAGCACCACGCCCAGCGTCTCCGGCCGGGTGAACACCCCGGCCACCGCGTTGCCGGCGATCGGCACCCCGGCCGAGAAGAGCGCGAACAGCGGCACCGCCAGACCCGCCGAGAGCGGCCGTACGAGGTGCTCGATCCGCTCCCCGGGGGACTCCCGCTCGCCCTCGCGGCGGTGGCAGCGCAGCATCAGGCCCATCGCGACACCCGCGATCGTGGCGTGCACGCCGCTGGCGTGCATCAGCGCCCAGTTGACCAGCGCCAGCGGCATGTAGACGTACCAGCCGTGCACCTCCAGGCGGAGCAGCAGCCAGAACAGGACGAGCCCGGCGAGGGCCAGGGCCAGGGCGACGAGGTTGATGCCCGAGGTGAAGAAGATCGCGATGATCAGGATGGCGAAGAGGTCGTCCACGACCGCGAGGGTGAGCAGGAAGGCGCGCAGCGCGGACGGCAGCGAGGTGCCGAGCACGGCCAGCACCGCCAGCGCGAACGCGATGTCGGTCGCCGTCGGCACCGCCCAGCCCTGCATGGAACCCCCCCGGCCGACCGCGTTGACCACCGCGTACACGACCGCCGGCGCGGCCATGCCGCAGACCGCGGCGATGACGGGGAGCGCCGCCGCCGAGGGAGTGCGCAGCTCACCCGTGACGAGTTCGCGCTTGAGCTCGATGCCGGCGACGAAGAAGAAGACCGTCAACAGCCCGTCCGCCGCCCAGTGCGACACCGACAGGTTCAGATGGAGCGCCGAGGGGCCGAAGTGGTGGACGACGGTGGACTCGTACGAGGCGTTCACCGGACTGTTCGCCCAGATCAGCGCGACGACGGTGGCGAGCAGCAGGATGACGCCGCCCACGGTCTCCGTGCGCAGCGCATCGGCCACGTAGTTCCGCTCGGGAAGCGGCATGCGCCCGAGGAAGACGGAACGGCGGCGGTTGGTCGCGCTCACGGGGTGGACCTCCGGTCGGGCTCGGCACGGCGGATCACCTTGCCGACCGGACTTCCCGGCACGCCCCGGTCCACTGGCGCGTTTCCGGCGCGTTCGGCAGTCCGTCGGACGGGCGCCGGATCTCCGGCGTGGTTCACATTACGGACAATCGGCACTCGTCGCAGGGTGTGCGCGCATGGCGGGGAGCAGCGAAGAGGCCCCCGGCGGGGGGCCTCTTCGCCTGCGGTGATTCTCCCGCGGTGACCGGGTCCGGATCAGTCCTCGGCGGCGGCGCTCGGGAGCTTCGTCTGGATCAGGTCCATGACCGTGGAGTCGGTCAGCGTGGTGACGTCGCCGAGCTCCCGGTTCTCCGCGACGTCGCGCAGCAGACGCCGCATGATCTTGCCGGAGCGGGTCTTGGGCAGTTCGGCCACCGTGAGGATCCGCTTGGGCTTGGCGATCGGGCCGAGGGTCTTGGCGACGTGGTCGCGCAGCTCGGCGATCAGCTCCTCGCCGTCCTCGGCCGCGGCGGTGCCGCGCAGGATGACGAAGGCGACGATGGCCTGGCCGGTGGTGGCGTCGGTGGCGCCGACCACGGCCGCTTCCGCGACCTTCGGGTGCGAGACGAGGGCCGACTCGACCTCGGTCGTGGAGATGTTGTGGCCCGAGACGAGCATGACGTCGTCGACCCGGCCCAGCAGCCAGATGTCGCCGTCGTCGTCCTTCTTCGCGCCGTCGCCGGCGAAGTAGCGGCCCTCGAAACGGGACCAGTAGGTGTCCAGGTAGCGCTGGTCGTCGCCCCAGATGGTGCGGAGCATCGACGGCCACGGCTCGGTGAGGACGAGGTAGCCGCCGGAGCCGTCGGGCACCTCGCTGGCCTCGTCGTCCACGACGGTCGCGGAGATGCCGGGCAGCGCGCGCTGGGCGGAGCCGGGCTTGGTCTCCGTCACGCCGGGCAGCGGGGAGATCATCATGGCGCCGGTCTCGGTCTGCCACCAGGTGTCCACGATCGGGCAGCGGCCGCCGCCGATGTGCTCGCGGTACCAGATCCACGCCTCGGGGTTGATCGGCTCGCCGACGCTGCCCAGGACGCGCAGCGAGGACAGGTCGAACTTCGCGGGGATGTCGTCGCCCCACTTCATGAAGGTGCGGATCGCCGTGGGGGCGGTGTAGAGGATGGTGACCCCGTACTTCTGCACGATCTCCCAGAAGCGGCCCTGGTGCGGGGTGTCGGGGGTGCCCTCGTACAGCACCTGGGTGGCGCCGTTGGCCAGCGGGCCGTAGACGATGTACGAGTGGCCGGTGACCCAGCCGACGTCGGCGGTGCACCAGTAGACGTCGGTCTCCGGCTTCAGGTCGAAGACCGCGTGGTGGGTGTAGGAGGCCTGCGTCAGGTAGCCGCCCGAGGTGTGCAGGATGCCCTTGGGCTTACCGGTGGTGCCGGAGGTGTAGAGGATGAAGAGCGGGTGCTCGGCCTCGAAGGCCTCCGGGCTGTGCTCGGCGGACTGCCGGTCGACGATCTCGTGCCACCACACGTCGCGGCCCTCGGTCCACGCGACCTCCTGGCCGGTGCGCCGTACGACCAGCACCTTCTCCACGCCGCCGGCGCGGCCGACCGCGTCGTCCACGGCGGGCTTCAGGGCGGACGGCTTGCCGCGGCGGTAGCCGCCGTCGGCGGTGATGACCACCTTGGCGTCGGCGTCGTCGATGCGGGCGGCCAGCGCGTCGGCGGAGAAGCCGCCGAAGACCACCGAGTGCGCGGCGCCGACGCGGGCGCAGGCCAGCATCGCCACGACGGTCTCGGGGATCATGGGCATGTAGATCGCGACCCGGTCGCCGGACTCCACGCCCAGCTCGGTCAGGGCGTTCGCGGCACGGCTCACCTCGTCCTTGAGCTCCGCGTAGGTGATGGCCCGGCCGTCGCCGGGCTCGCCCTCGAAATGGATCGCCACCCGGTCGCCGTTGCCGGCCTCGACATGCCGGTCGACACAGTTGTACGCCACGTTCAAGGTGCCGTCGGCGAACCACTTGGCGAACGGCGGGTTGGACCAGTCCAGGGTCTCGGTCGGCTCCTTCGCCCAGGTCAGCCGGCGTGCCTGCGTCGCCCAGAAGCCCAGTCGGTCGTCACCGGCCTGCTGGTAGGCCTCCGCGGTCACATTGGCACCGGCCGCCAGCTCGGCGGGCGGAGCGAACCGGCGCTCCTCCTTCAAAAGGTTGGCCAGGCTCTCGTTGCTCACGCCGTGCTCCTTCGCAGGGTGTCCTCTTGTGTCCCAGGCCATAGCTCACCAGCCGGAGGGGCGGGATGACAAGGGTTCGCGGCAATTATTGGTTTAGACCTGTCATTGCGGCGTCTGCGGACAGGGGCCCGGCCCGCCCGGGCGGTACCCGGCGGGCCGGACGTCGCGGGGCCGCCCCGGGTGGGCGGGCCCGTTCACACCGCGTCGAGCACCTCCGGCCGGACGGCGGCGAACGTGCCGGTCCCGGCGTCCAGGACGTAGGCCTGGGCCTCGGCGACATGGAAGTACATGCCGTGCAGCTGGAGGGAGCCCTCGGCCACCCTGCGGGCGACACAGGCATGGGCCATCAGGTGGTCCAGCTGCTGCACCACGTTGACGAGGCAGAGCCGTTCGAGGTCGTCGGCCACCGGGCGGTCGGCGAGGGCGACCTCGCCGCGGCCGAGTCGGCCGATCCGCTCCATGCGGGACAGGCTCGGCCGGCCGTGGCGGAGCCATCGGGCCAGCGGGGTCTGCGCGCCCGGCTCGTGGCCCGCCCCGCCGAGCAGCGCCTGCATGGCACCGCACCCCGAGTGCCCGCACACGGTGATGCTGCCGACCTTCAGCACCTCCACCGCGTACTCGATGGCGGCGCCCACCGAATCGCAGGAGGCGTCGCCGCCGGGCGGCGGCATCAGATTGCCCACATTGCGCACGGTGAACAGGTCGCCGGGCCCGCTCGAGGTGATCATGCTGGTGACCAGGCGTGAGTCGGCGCAGGTGAGGAAGAGCTGGGTGGGCCGCTGCCCTTCACGGGCGAGCCGCGCCAGCTCGTCCCTGACCAGCGGCGCCGTGTTGCGCTGGAAGGCGCTCAGGCCCCCCACCAGCTGCCCGGCGGCCCCCGCCTCCGTGTCCGGCTTCGTGCAGTGGTGGTTGCGCCAAGGCGTCCAGGGGCGGCAGGCGTGCGTGCTCGCCGGGACGGAGATCGGCGAGCCCGACCGGCCCGTGAGGGTCGCCCAGCCGCCGCGCGCCCGGTGCCCGTCGCACCACAACTGCAGCGACTCGTACGCCGCGTGGTCCATGAACGAGCCGTCCAGCGTGATCACCGCGCTGACGCCGTCCGGCACCTCCGCCAGGGTGCGGGTCAGCCGGGGCACCGCGAGGAAGGTCAACTGCCCCCGCACGTGCACTTGGTGGACCCCGGACTCCTCGGTCACGGTGATCCGGGTGTGGGTCAGCCGGCGCAGCGACAGGAAGACGGCGACGGCGATGCCGGTCATGACCCCCTCCAGCACGCCGAACAGCACCACGGAGCCGAGCGTCGCCGCGTACACCGGGAACTCCCGGTGCCGCTGGACGTGCTTGATGTGGGCGAAGCTCACCATCTTCACCCCGACCACCATGACCAGGGCGGCGAGCGCGGCGAGCGGGACGTGCTCCAGCAGCCCGGCCAGCAGCCCGGCGCAGAGCAGCACCCACACCCCGTGCAGGACCGTGGCCCGGCGCGTCCGCGCGCCCGCGGCCACGTTCGCCGAACCCCGGATCGCGCCGCCGGCCACCGGCAGTCCGCCGAGCAGGCCCGACACCACATTGGACGCGCCCTGCCCGAGCAGCTCCCGGTTGAGCCGGGCCGGGGTGCCGTCCCCGGGCTCCGCGCGTCCGGAGCGCAGCTTGTCGATCGCCACCGCCGACAGCAGCGACTCCATGCTCGCGACCAGGGTGACGGTCAGAACGGCGGTGGCGATCCCGAGCGCCGGTCCGTGCGGCAGTCCGGGCAGCGCGACGGCATGCCAGGCGGGCAGCTCCACCCGGGGCAGCGCGATGGGTACGCTCGCGGCCGTCGCGGCGGCGATGGCGGCGAGCGGCGCCGGGACCGTGCGCAGCGCCTTCCCGGCCCGGCCCGGAAGGCGCGGCCAGCCGATCAGTACGGCCACCGTCACCGCCCCGATCAGCAGCGCGCCCGGATGGGGGGACGACAACTGCTGTGGCAGGGCGGCCAGATTGGCCAGCGCCGAGCTGTCCGGGCGGGCGCCGAGCACGACATGGAGCTGGGCGAGGGCGATGGCGGCGCCGATGCCGGCCAGCATGCCGTGCACGATCGCCGGGCTGACAGCGAGCGCCGCCCGGGCCACCCGCAGGACTCCCAGGGCGAGTTGGGCGAGCCCGGCCAGCACCGTGATGGCGCATGTCGTACGCCAGCCGTAGCGGTGGACGAGCTCGGCGGTGACCACCACCAGGCTGGTGGCGGCACCGCTGACCTGAAGCGGGGCCCCGCCCAGCAGCCCCGCGACGATGCCGCCGACCGCGGCGGCGATCAGCCCGGACTGCAGCGGGGCGCCGGTGGCCAGGGCGATGCCCAGCGACAGCGGGACGGCGATCAGGAAGACGGTGATCGAGGCGGACACATCGTGCCGCCATGCGGCGGCGGTCCCGGCATCGGCGCGGGGTCGGGGCGGTGGCAGAACCCGCGGCGGGGCCTGCGTCTGCGTGTGCGGTTCTGGCGTGGCGTGCATGTTCCCGTCTCCTCCGGGGCTGCGCGGCTGCGTCCGGCTGGTGCGCGTACGCGGTCGTGGTCACGGCTGTGCGGCGGGTGCTGTCGGCCTTGAGAGCAACGGATGGTGACGGAGTGATTACTCTCAAGAGTCGGTAAATGGAGAGTAATGCAGACAAAGGCCCTTTGGATGAAGATTCGCCCGAACGGACGAACGATTACCCGGTGAGGGTGAACCGCCGCTCGCCCAGGACGAAGCCCGGGTCGACCTGGGAGGCGAGATCGGCGCCGGTCCGCGCGTTGCCCCAGCTCTCCGCGTTCTTCAGGTGGAAGTGGACCATCTGGCGGGTGTAGCGCTCCCAGTCCCGGTGCTCGTAGGTGGCGTCCGCGGCGTCGCGCATCGCCCGCAGCGCGTTGCGGTTGGGCTCCTCCAGGGCCTCGAAGCGCGGCGGCCGGCCCTTCTCCATGGCGCGGACCCAGTCCGAGTGCCCGACCGTGACCAGCAGGTCCTCGCCCACCTCCGCGCGCAGGAAGTCCAGGTCGTCCGGGCCCTGCACCTTGTTGCCGACGACGTGCATGGCGACCCCGAAGTCCCGGGCGTACTCCTTGTACTGGCGGTAGACCGCCACGCCCTTGCGGGTCGGCTCGGCGACCAGGAAGGTCATGTCGAAGCGGGTGAACATGCCGGAGGCGAAGGAGTCGCTGCCGGCCGTCATGTCGACGACGACGTACTCCCCTCGGCCGTCGACCAGATGGTTGAGGAAGAGCTCCACCGCCCCGACCTTGGAGTGGTAGCAGGCCACACCCAGGTCCGATTCGTTGAAGGGACCGGTGACCATCAGCCGCGCCTCGCCGCCGTCGAGGGCGACGGGGCGGGCGCAGGCGGCGTAGACGGGGTTGTCCTCGGCGATGCGCAGCAGGCGGGAGCCCTGGCCGGGCGGGGTGGTCTTGATCATCGTTTCGGCGGACGCGATCCGCGGATTGGCGCCGCGCAGGTACTCCTTGATCTCCGGGAGGCGGGCGCCCATCGCCGGAAGGACGGCGGCCTCCTCCTCGTCGAGGCCGAGCGCCGGGCCGAGGTGCTGGTTGATGTCGGCGTCGACGGCGACGACGGGGACGCGGGCGGCTGCCAGGTGACGGATGAAGAGCGAGGACAGCGTGGTCTTGCCGCTGCCGCCCTTTCCGACGAAAGCGATCTTCATGTTCGATAAGGGTAGTGTCCGGGTCCCTCCGACTGCGGGCATCGCGGCGGGAGTTCACCCGTGGGTGGGCATCGGGGCTCCTTCCGGGCCTCCGCGCGGTGCGGCCCGGGTGACCGTGGCGTGCGTGACGATGCCCACTCGCCCACCGGGGCGCGGCCGAGGGTGCGTAGGGTCGTGGGTATGGGTACGACAGCTGATCCGCTCGCCGTTCTCGGTTCGCTCCCCGGTGTCGCCGAGTCCGTGGACTCCCTACGGAAGTCCGTCGACCAGGTCTACGGGCACCGGGTGATGCGCCGCCGCTCCAACGAGGTGACGTCCGAGGCGGCGCTGCGCGGCGCCCGCGGTTCCGCGGCGCTCGCCGGGGCCGACTGGGCGCTGGAAGAGGTGCGCCGGCGCAGCGACTTCTCCGCCGACGACGAGTCGCGCGCGGTCGGCGCCGCGCTGCGGCTGACCGCCGAGGCCGGCCAGTTGCTCTCGGTGTGGCGGCAGTCGCCGCTGCAGGCGCTGGCCCGGCTGCACCTGGTCGCGGCCGGGGGCACGTCGCCGGACGAGACGATCGGCCGGCCGCGGCAGACGGGCGAGAAGGTCGAGGAGCCGCTGCTGGACGACGCGGAGTTCCCGCTGCCCGAACCCGCGGAGGTCGTGGCGCGGCTCGACGGGCTCGCGGAACTGCTGCTGTCGGGCAGCCAGGCGCCCGCGCTGGTCATCGCCGCGGTCGTGCACGGCGAGCTGCTGAGCCTGCGGCCGTTCGGTTCGTACAACGGGATCGTGGCGCGGGCCGCGCAGCGCATCGTCCTCGTCGGCAGCGGCCTGGACCCCAAGTCCATCTGCCCGGCCGAGGTCGGCCACGCCGAACTGGGGCGCGCGGAGTACCTGAAGGCGCTGCGGGGCTACGCCTCCGGGACGCCGGAGGGCATGGCGGCGTGGATCACCCACTGCGGGCGGGCCGTGGGCCTGGGCGTACGGGAGAGCGTGGCGGTCTGCGAGGCCCTTCAGCGGGGCGCTGCGTAGCGCGGGCCGGGCGGGCCCCGGACAAGGTTGCGGCGGCACCGCACGGGTGCCGCCGCTGGCATGGCCGTCGGGATACCAAGCGTGCACGATATGCGCCCATCAGGTCGGGAACTTCGCCCGTCACCTGGTGCGGCCGGCCCGGTCAGCGGGTCTGCGTCGCGTGGGTTCCCAGCTGTCATGCTCGGTCCGTGGGGCCTGATTCGACGGGGTTCCTCGCGGAAGTCCGTGGTCTCGCGGGCCGTACAACCTTTCTACTGCACCTTCGGGAGAACCGGAACCCCTCGCCACACTTCTTTGCATACGGGGCCTACCGGGGTTCACAGGCTCTGATCAGCAGAATCTTCCCGAAGGGCGTGCAACGGTGCGCATCAGGACAGGGCGGGCCTGCGCCGCCGGGCGGCGTACCAGACGAGCCCAGCCGTCGCGGCGGCCGCGCCGACCGCCGCCAGCGCCAGCACCGGCCCCGAGGGCATCGTCAGCGCGGGCACGCGCTGGTGCAGCCGGACCGGGCGGTTGAAGGTGAGCACCGGCCATTCGCGGGACGCCGCCTCCCGGCGCAGCCCGCGGTCGGGGTTGACCGCGTAGGGGTGGCCGACCGACTCCAGCATCGGGATGTCGGTCACCGAGTCGCTGTAGGCGAAGGATCGCTTGAGGTCGTACCCCTCGGTCCCGGCGAGCTCGGTGATGGCCCGCGCCTTGGCCGTGCCGTAGACGTAGTGCTCGATCCGGCCGGTGTAGCGGCCGTCCTCCACCGCCATCCGGGTGGCGATGACGTGGTCCGCGCCGAGCATCTCGCCGATGGGCTCCACGACCTCGGCGCCCGAGGCGCTGACGATGACGACGTCGCGGCCGGCGAGGTGGTGCTCCTCGATGAGGGAGGCGGCCTCGTCGTAGATGATCGGGTCGATGAGGTCGTGGAGGGTCTCGGCCACGATCTCCCGCACCTGCTGAACATTCCAGCCGCGGCACATGTCGGAGAGGTACTTTCGCATCCCCTCCATCTGGTCGTGGTCGGCCCCGCCGAGCAGATAGACGAACTGGGCGTACGCGGTCCGCAGCACGGCGCGCCGGTTGATGAGGCCGCCTTGATAGAACGGCCTGCTGAACGCCAAGGTGCTCGACTTGGCGATCACCGTCTTGTCGAGATCGAAGAACGCGGCGGTCCGCGGCGAGAGGTGGTTTTCCACGAGGATGAGCATAGGGACCCACCATTCGGCGTAAGCTCCTGCGCGTGGGTTTGCCTGAGAAGGCCTTCGGGTACACCATGGAAGTCACGGATCGTTCGCGACCGTGCTAACCCGGTCTGGCTCCTCCCCCCCCGAGTCGGACCGTGGGGACGACCCCCGCTCTCCCCCCCGGCGGGGGTCGTCGCATGTCCGGGGGCATATTCAGGCCACTGGCCCGGATAGGCCCGGCATCCTGATCAGCCCCCCGCATCTTCCGCGGGGGGCTGATCTTTTTCTTCATTCGACTACAGCGTGTGACGAAGTGTAATCGTTGCGCTGTTCGGTGAGGGCCACTCGCACGGGTGGCGGAGATATCCACAACAACCTGGTTATCCACGGATTACGACCAAGATCAACAAGTTTTGGTGACTCGCGAGACTCTGGCCACAAATGCCGCACCGGAGAGGTGCCCGGTGCATGCGCCCGATACCGATGGGGCGGGCCGTAACGAGCGAGGGGGACGTGAAGGTGGCCGAATCATTCAACGGCGGAACAAAAGGAACGGGTGACGGACGCGGGTCCGGGCGGCCGCGCGGAAAGGACGATCCGGGCGGTGGGCCGCTCATCGTCACCGAGGACGGGGCACTCCTGGACGACCTGCTGCGGCTGTGCGCCGCGGCGGGCGCGGAGCCGGAGGTCGCCTTCGGCGTCCCGCCGGCGCCGGGCAGTTGGGAGTGCGCGCCGCTGGTGCTGGTCGGCGCCGACGACACGCGGCGGGTGTCGGGTACGGCGCGGCGCCGCGGTGTGCTCCTCGTCGGCCGGGACCTGGACGATCCCGATGTGTGGCGCCGCGCCGTGGACGTCGGCGCCGATCACGTCGCCTTCCTGCCCGACGCGGAGACCTGGCTGGTCGACCGGATCGCCGACGCGGCGGAGGGCGCCGGCGACCCGGCCCTGACGATCGGCGTCGTCGGCGGCCGCGGCGGGGCGGGGGCGAGCACCCTGGCCTGCGCGCTGGCCGTCACGGCCGCGCGGTCCGGCCGCCGCACGATGCTCGTCGACGCCGATCCGCTCGGCGGGGGCCTGGATGTGCTGCTCGGGGCCGAACGGGTGGGCGGGTTGCGCTGGCCCGACCTCGCCGAGTCCCGGGGCCGGGTCAACAGCGGCGCCCTGGAGGAGTCGCTGCCCCGCACCCATGCCCTCAGCGTGCTCAGCTGGGACCGCGGCGACTCGGTGCTCATCCCGCCACGGGCCATGCGGTCGGTGATGGGCGCCGCCCGGCGGCGGGGCGGGGTCGTGGTCGTCGACCTGCCGCGCCGGGTGGACGAGGCGGTGGCCGAGGCACTCGCCCAGATCGACGTGGGCCTGCTGGTCGTCCCCGCCGAACTGCGCGCGGTCGCGGCCGCCGGCCGGGTCGCCTCCCGGGTGGGCATGGTGCTGCGGGATCTGCGAGTCGTCGCCCGCGGTCCCTTCGGCTCGGGCCTCACCGAGGAGGCGGTGGCCGAGCTGGTCGGGCTTCCGCTCGCCGGTGAACTGCCGCCGGAGCCGGGACTGCCCGCCGCCCTGGACGGCGGCGAGGCCCCGGGCGGCAGCGGCCGTGGCCCACTGGCCGGGTTCTGCTCGGCATTCCTCACGGCAGCGCTGGCCGGTGGCGGGAGTGTGGCCGCATGAGCGCCGACGTCATGCCCCCCGGCCTGCTCGACGCCGTGCGGCTGAGGCTGGCCGCCTCGGGCGACGAGCCCACCCCGGCCGGCGTGGCCGCGGCGCTGCGGGCGCAGGGCCGGCTGCTGGGGGACACCGAGGTTCTCGACGTGGTGGCGGCCCTGCGTTCGGAGATGGTGGGCGCCGGGCCGCTGGAGGGGCTGCTCGCCGAACCGGAGGTGACCGATGTCCTGGTGAACGGGCCGGAAGAGGTGTGGGTCGACCGCGGCGCCGGGCTGGAACGCACCGAGGTGCGGTTCACCGACGCCGTCGCCGTGCGCAGGCTCGCCCAGCGGCTCGCCTCCGCGGCCGGGCGGCGGCTGGACGACGCCCGCCCCTGGGTGGACGCGCGCCTGCCGGACGGCACCCGGCTGCACGCGGTGCTGCCTCCGGTGGTGGTCGGAGCCCCGTGCCTGTCCCTGCGGGTCGTCCGCACCCGGGCCTTCACCCTGGACGAACTCGTGGCGGCGGGCAGCATGGATCGTGGCACGGCCGGCCTGCTGCGGGCGGTGCAGGACGCCCGCCTGTCGTATCTGGTCTCCGGCGGCACGGGTTCCGGCAAGACGACATTGCTCAGCTGCCTGCTGGGCCTGGTCCCCCCGGGCGAGCGCATCGTCCTCGCCGAGGACTCCGCCGAGCTGCGGCCGCGGCATCCGCATGTCGTACGGCTGGAGACCCGGCCCGCCAATCAGGAGGGCGCCGGGCTGGTAACCCTGCGGGACCTGGTGCGGCAGGCGTTGCGCATGCGACCGGACCGCCTGGTGGTCGGCGAGGTGCGCGGGCCCGAAGTACTCGATCTGCTGGGCGCCTTGAACACCGGTCACGAAGGCGGCTGCGGCACGGTCCACGCCAACGCCGCCGGGGATGTGCCCGCCCGGCTGGAGGCGCTGGGCGCCGTGGCGGGCCTCGACCGGGCCGCGCTGCACAGCCAGCTGGCGGCCGCCCTGTCGGTCGTGGTGCATCTGGTGCGGGACCGCTCCGGCCGCCGCCGGGTAGCCGAGATCCATGTGCTGGAGCGCGGGCCGGACGGCATCGTCGGCACGGTGCCGGCGCTGAGCGGCGGTGAACGCGGCCCCGGATGGCCCCGGTTGGCCGCGCTGTGCGAGCGGGGGCGGTCATGAGCACCGTGATGCTTCTCGCCGTCTTGGGCGCGGGTGTGTCCGCCTGGGTGCTGTGCACGCGGGACGAGGTCCTGCGCAGGGCCCGGACGCTCCTCTCCGGCCGCCCGGAGGCCACCGGGGCGCCGACCGGAGTGCGGGCGCCGCGAGGGCTCGAGTCCCGCGTGAACGGGCTGCTGGAGCCGTTCCGGGCGCGCTTCGGGTGGCGGCTGGGCCGCGAAGTGCTGCTCATGCCGGGCGGGTTGCTGGTGGGCCTCGCCGCCGGATCGGTGCTGCCGGCCCTCGTGGGCGCGGCCGCGGTACCGCTCGCCGGGCGGTGGTCGCGCAGGCGGGAGCGGCGCGCGGAGTCGGAGGGCCGGGCTGCCGCTGTGGGCGCGCTGTGCGCGGCGGTCGCCGGTGACCTGAGGGCCGGGCTGGCGCCGCCCGCCGCGCTGGCCGGTGCGCTGGGCCGGGAGGGCTGGCCGGAGCGTCCGGGCCTGGCGGATGCCGCGCTGCCGCTGCTGGCCGCCGCCCGTTTCGGCGGTGACGTGCCCGCGGCACTGCGCGCGGCCGCCCGGCTGGAGGGCGCCGGGGGACTGGCCGGGGTCGCCGCGTGCTGGCAGGTGGCTGTGGACGGCGGCGCGGGCCTCGCCGACGGCCTGGACCGTATCGCGGCCGCCCTGCGCGCCGAACGCGATCAGCGGGAGGACGTGAGGGCCCAGTTGGCGGCACCCCGCTCCACGGTGGCGCTGCTGGCCCTGCTGCCCGCCTTCGGGCTCGTGCTGGGCACCGGGCTGGGCGCCGATCCCCTGGGCACCTTGCTGCGCACGCCCGCGGGGCTGGGCTGTCTGGCCGCCGGGGGGCTCCTGGAGTGGGCCGGGCTCGCATGGACCGCGCGCATCGTGCGGACGGCGGAGGGCGGGTCATGACCGGCGTCGTCGTCCACAGGCTGGGGATTGTCGTGGCGGTGGCGGCCGCCGCCCTCTGCGTGGCGGCCGCGCTGGCCGCCGTCCGGGGCGAGCGCGCCGCGCGACGCAGGCTGCGGCTGCTGATGGGCATGACACTCCCGGCCCCGCGCGGCCGGAGGTGGCCCGGTACGCCGGCCGTGCGCCAGTGGGCGCCGGTGGCGGGGGTCGCCCTGGGGACGATGGCCCTCGTCGGGGGTGTCCCCGGCTGCGCGGCCGGGCTCGGCGCCGCCTACGCGATACGCCGCTGGCAGCAACGGCCCCGGCCCGCCGGGCAGGAGGAGTCGGCTCGGGCCGCGCGCCAGCTGCCGCTGGCCGCCGATCTGATGGCCGCCTGCGTCGCGGCCGGAGCGGGTCCGCGCGAGGCCGCCGAAGCGGTCGGCCCCTCCCTCGGAGGGCCGCTCGGGGAGGCGCTCATCCGCGCCGCGGCCGAGCTCCGCCTTGGCGGCGACCCCGGGGAGTGCTGGGGCCGGCTGGACGGGCTCGGCAGCCGTGAGCTCGCGCGCTGTATGGAGCGCGCCACGACCACGGGAGTGCCGCCGGTCGAGGAGATCGCGCGGCTCGCGGCCGCCTGCCGCGCTGAGCACGCCCGCTCCGGGGCGGCTCGCGCCCGGCGCGCCGGAGTGCTGATCACTGCCCCGCTGGGGCTGTGCTTCCTGCCGGCCTTCCTCCTCGTGGGGGTCGCGCCGGTGGTGATGGGACTGGCGGGGGCGATCCTCGCCGGCACGACGATCTGAGGGGGAGTCATGTGTTTTCTGAGGAAGCTGATGCGCCGGTGCCGCACCTGCGAGCGGGGGATGACCACGGCCGAGTACGCCGTGGGCACGCTGGCGGCCTGCGGTTTCGCGGCCGTGCTCTACAAGGTGGTCACCTCGGGCGCGGTCAGCTCCGCGCTCACCGGGCTGATCAAGCGAGCCCTCGATGTGGCGTTCTGAGCGCCGGGGCGACTCCGGCTACGTGACGGCCGAGGCGGCGGTGGTGATTCCGTCGCTGGTGTTCCTCACCGCGCTGCTGCTGTGGGGGCTGGCCGCGGCGGCCGCGCAGATCCGCTGTGTCGACGCCGCGCGGGCCGGAGCCCGCGCGGCGGCCCGGGAGGAACCGGCGGGCGCCGTGCTCGATGCGGCCCGTACGGCCGCTCCCGACAGGGCCGCTGTTTCCGTCCACCAGAGCGGCGACCTGGTCAGGGTCACGGTGGAGGCCCGCTCCTTGTCCCTCACCCTCCACGGTGAGGCGGTGGCCTCCGTGGAGGGCCGGGGCGGGGAGGGGCCGTGAGCGGGCGCCGGGGCGATCGGGGCTCCGCGACCGTCTGGACCGCCCTGCTGGGAGCGGTGCTGGCGCTGGCCGCCTGCGCGGTGCTGACGTTCGGCGCCGCCGTCGCGGCCCGGCACCGCGCCGGGGCCGCCGCGGACCTCGCGGCGCTCGCCGCTGCCGACCATGCCCTGCGGGGCGGCGCGGTGGCCTGCGCCGTGGCCGGACGCGTGGCCGCCGCCCAGCACGCCCGGCTGGTGCGCTGTGCGGTCAGCGGCGAGATCGCCGATGTCACGGCCGCGGTCGGCCCCGCCCGGGTCCGTTCCCGGGCCGGGCCTCAGGACTCCGGATCCGGGGCGGGTGCGGGTGCGGCGGGGCCGGGCTCCGAAGGGCCCTCCGTCGCGAGGAGCACGTCGAGCAGACGCACCGCCGCCTGCTTGTCCAGCGGGTCGTTGCCGTTGCCGCACTTGGGCGACTGCACACACGAGGGGCAGCCGAACTCGCACTCGCAGGAGGCGATCGCCTCGCGGGTGGCCGTGAGCCAGGTGCGGGCGGTGCGGAAGGCCCGCTCCGCGAAGCCCGCGCCGCCGGGATGGCCGTCGTACACGAAGACGGTCGGCAGCCCGGTGTCCTGGTGCAGCGGGACGGAGACCCCGCCGATGTCCCAGCGGTCGCAGGTGGCGAAGAGCGGGAGGAGGCCGATGGAGGCGTGCTCGGCGGCGTGGAGGGCGCCGGGCAGCTCCTCGGGGTGGATACGCGCAGCGTCGAGCTGATCGTCGGTGACCGTCCACCACACGGCGCGGGTGCGCAGGGTGCGGGGCGGCAGGTCCAGCTTGGTCTCGCCCATCACCTCGTTGGTGATCAGCCGGCGGCGGAGGAAGGAGACGACCTGATGGGTGACCTCGACGGAGCCGAAGTGGAGGCGGGCCTCGCCCCACTCCTCCACCAGGTCCTCGTCGAGCACGGAGATCGCCGTGGTGTCGCGGGCCATCGTCGAGTACGGCGGGTCGGCCGGTTCCACCAGCGCGACGGAGTCCTCCAGGTCCAGGTGCCGGACGAGATAGGTGCGGCCCTGGTGGAGATGGACCGCGCCCTCGTGGACGGTGGTGTGCGCCGCGCCCGCGTCGACGGTGCCGAGCAGGCGCCCGGTGCCGGCCTCGACCACCTGGACGGGCTTGCCGCCCTCGCCGCGGATGTCGGTGAGGTCGGCGGCCCGCTCCCGGCGGGTCCAGTACCAGCCGCCGGTGCGGCGCCGCAGCAGCCCGCGGCGCTCCAGCTGGGGAAGGAGCAGTGCGGTCTCGGGCCCGAAGAGCTCCAGGTCCGACTCGCCCAGCGGCAGCTCGGCCGCGGCGGCGCACAGGTGCGGGGCGAGGACGTACGGGTTGTCCGGGTCCAGCACGGTCGACTCCACCGGACGGCGGAAGAGGGCGTCAGGGTGGTGGACGAGATATGTGTCCAGCGGGTCGTCGCGGGCGATCAGCACCGCCAGCGCCCCCTGGCCCGACCGCCCGGCACGGCCCGCCTGCTGCCACAGGGAGGCCCTGGTACCCGGGTACCCGGCCAGGAGCACGGCGTCGAGCCCGGAGACGTCCACACCCAGCTCCAGGGCCGTTGTGGAGGCAAGTCCGAGGAGCCGCCCGGTGTGCAGGTCCCGCTCGATGGACCGGCGCTCCTGGGGGAGGTAGCCGCCACGGTAGGCCGCGACCCGCCTGGTCAGCCGGCGGTCGATCTCCGCCAGGCGCTCCTGGGCGATCACGGAGATCAGCTCGGCGGCCCGCCGGGACCGCACGAAGGCCACCGTGCGGGTGCCGTCGAGCACCAGGTCGGTGAGCAGGTCGGCGGCCTCGGCGGTGGCCGTGCGCCGCACCGGCGCGCCGTGCTCGCCGCTCAGCTCGGTGAGCGGCGGCTCCCACAGGGCGAAGGCGACCTCGCCGCGCGGGGAGGCGTCCTCGGTGACCTCGGCGACGGGAACGCCGGTCAGCCGGGTGGCGGTGGCGCCGGGGTCGGCGGCGGTCGCGGAGGCGAGCAGGAAGACGGGATCCGCCCCGTAGCGGGCGCAGACACGCCGCAGCCTGCGTATGACCTGGGCGACGTGCGAGCCGAATACGCCCCGGTAGGTGTGGCACTCGTCGATCACGACGTAGCGCAGCCGCCGGAGGAAGGAGGACCAGCGGGAGTGGCCCGGGAGGATCCCCAGATGGAGCATGTCGGGGTTGGTGAGCACGTAGGTCGCGTACTGGCGCACCCACTCGCGCTCCTCGAACGGCGTGTCGCCGTCGTAGACGGCCGGGCGGACCGCCTTGCCCAGCGGGGCGGCGAGCTCGGCCACGGCGCGCCGCTGGTCGGCCGCCAGGGCCTTCGTGGGCGCCAGGTACAGCGCGGTGGCGCCCCGGCCGTTGGGTGCCTCGGAGCCGTCCAGAAGGGCGCTGAGAACCGGCACGAGGTACGCCAGGGACTTGCCGGAGGCGGTCCCGGTGGCGACCACCGCGGAGGTGCCGGCGAGGGCGTGCGCGGCCACCCGGGCCTGGTGTTCCCACGGCCGCTCGATGCCGGACGCGCGGACCGCGTCGATCACCTCCTCGCGGATCTGATCAGGCCAATCGGCATGGCGACCCGCCCGCGGGGGCAAGTGCTCCGTATGGGTGATGCGCGCGGCCCTGCCCGCCCCCGTGGCAAGCCGCTCCAGAAGGGCGACGGGGGAGGTACGGCCGTGCGCCGACTGCGGAAGATGATCCTGAGCCATCGGCACTCAGTGTGTCACTGGCATGACGGACAATCGCCGTAAGGCGTCGTGCATGCCCGCTGGTAAGTGATTGAATGCCATCGCGGCTGCCGATCCATGGGGGGCGACCGCTCGATGCAAGGTGCTGGAGGATCCGTGGACCTGTCCCTGTCGACTCGAACCGTCGGCGACCGTACGGTCGTCGAGGTCGGCGGCGAGATTGATGTGTACACCGCACCCAAGCTGCGCGAGCAGCTGGTGGAACTCGTGAACGACGGTAGCTACCACCTGGTCGTGGACATGGAAGGCGTGGACTTCCTGGACTCGACGGGGCTGGGCGTGCTGGTCGGCGGGCTCAAGCGGGTTCGCGCGCATGAAGGCTCGCTGCGCCTGGTGTGCAACCAGGAGCGCATTCTCAAGATTTTCCGTATCACCGGCCTGACCAAGGTGTTTCCCATCCACACCTCGGTCGACGAGGCCGTCGCGGCGACCGATTGACGATCGGCGCCGGACCGCGGGGCTCCGGGCGACGCCGACGCCCGGGCCCCAGTGTTGCCCGCCCACAGGCACGAGGGGGAGGCCATGCCCACCGTTGAACTGCTCTTCAGCGCACTGCCGGAGCACGTCCGCACCGCACGACTGGTGGCGGCTGCGGTGGCCCGCAGGGCAGGGGTGGACGAGGCCGTCCTCGACGAGGTCCGGCTCGCCGTCGGTGAGGCGTGCAGCCGGGCCGTCGGACTGTACCGCAGCAGCGGTGCGGACCGGCCGGTGCGGGTGGTGCTGACCGAGGAGGAGAAGAAGTTCTCCATCGAGGTCGGCGAGAAGTCCCCCGAGGCGGACGAGCGTCCCGCCGACGCCGCCAGTGTGCCCTCGGCGCGCGGCGACAGCCCCGCAGAACACCCCGAGCCGCTTCCCGACGGCTCGTCCTCGTCCGAGTCCTCCGATGCCGAGGACGAGGGCCAGATGGGCCTTGCCGTCATCAGCGGCCTCGTCGACGACGTCGAGGTCCTCTCGGGAGAGTACGGCGATGTCATCCGGATGAGCTGGCCGCTGAACCCGGCCGCGCTCTCCTAGCCGCCCCGCCCCCTTCACGCGCTCCTGCCGAGCTGCCTGCGAGCTTCCGCCGCAGGTCAGCTTGGCGTGCGCGGATTCACCCGGTGGTTGATCCACTTACGCGGTGACTGTTCACCTTTTCCGGTGATATCTGCGGGCGATCTCCTTTGCTATATCCCCGGCCTCGGCGAATTTCGTTTCCTGCGCCCTGTTTTGATCTAGTTCGGCTCCCTACAATCCGTCCATCTTTGCTCAGCTCACAAGCCTGAGCGTCGCGGCGGCGAAGTCGCCGGAGCCGCGCGCCCACGTGCCAAACGTCAAGGAGGACGAATGGCGGGGCCACTCACCCCTCACCTGCAGGACATCGCTCAACCCCTGGCCGCATCACCCGTACTGACCGACGGCAACCGCAATCTCGTACTCGTCATCGCGGTGGTGGCGCTGGCCGCCCTGGTGCTCGCCGTGGTGCTGGTACGTCAAGTGCTCAGTGCCGATGAGGGCACCGACAGCATGAAGAAGATCGCGGCTGCCGTGCAGGAAGGCGCAAACGCCTACCTCGCACGGCAGTTCCGCACTCTGGGAGTTTTCGCGGTCGTCGCGTTCTTCCTGCTCATGCTGCTGCCCGCGGACAACACGTCGCAGCGCATCGGCCGAAGCGTGTTCTTCCTGGTGGGCGCCGGCTTCTCGGCGGTCACCGGCTACATCGGCATGTGGCTGGCAGTGCGCAGCAACGTGCGCGTGGCCGCAGCCGCACGAGCCGCGACCCCGGCGAAGGGTGAGCCCGCGGCCGACCTGACGACCGTCTCGCACCGTGCGATGAAGATCGCCTTCCGCACCGGCGGTGTGGTCGGCATGTTCACCGTCGGCCTGGGCCTCCTGGGTGCCTCCGCCGTCGTGCTGGTCTACAAGGCCGACGCCCCGAAGGTGCTGGAGGGCTTCGGCTTCGGCGCCGCGCTGCTCGCCATGTTCATGCGTGTCGGCGGCGGCATCTTCACCAAGGCCGCGGACGTCGGCGCCGACCTCGTCGGCAAGGTGGAACAGGGCATCCCCGAGGACGACCCGCGCAACGCCGCCACCATCGCGGACAACGTCGGCGACAACGTCGGCGACTGCGCGGGCATGGCGGCCGACCTGTTCGAGTCGTACGCCGTCACCCTGGTGGCCGCGCTCATCCTCGGCAAGGTCGCCTTCGGCGACTCGGGGCTCGCCTTCCCGCTGCTGATCCCGGCCATCGGCGTGCTGACCGCCATGATCGGCATCTTCGCGGTGGCCCCGCGCCGCAACGACCGCAGCGGCATGACCGCCATCAACCGCGGCTTCTTCATCTCCGCGGTGATCTCGCTCGCGATGGTGGCCGTGGCGGCGTTCGCGTACCTGCCCTCGACGTACGCGGAGCTGGCGAACGTGCCGGGCGACATCGCCTCGCACGGCGGTGACCCGCGCATCCTCGCGCTGGTCGCGGTCGCCATCGGCATCGTGCTCGCGGCGCTCATCCAGCAGCTCACCGGCTACTTCACCGAGACCACCCGGCGTCCCGTCCGGGACATCGGCAAGACCTCGCTGACCGGCCCGGCCACCGTCGTCCTGGCGGGCATCTCGGTCGGCCTGGAGTCCGCGGTGTACTCCGCCGTCCTCATCGGGCTCTCGGTGTACGGCGCCTTCCTGCTCGGCGGTGCCTCGATCTGGCTCGCCCTGTTCGCGGTGGCGCTGGCCGGCACCGGTCTGCTCACCACCGTCGGCGTGATCGTCGCCATGGACACCTTCGGCCCTGTCTCCGACAACGCCCAGGGCATCGCCGAGATGTCCGGCGACGTCCACGGCGAGGGCGCCCAGGTGCTCACCGACCTCGACGCGGTCGGCAACACCACCAAGGCGATCACCAAGGGCATCGCCATCGCGACCGCCGTGCTCGCGGCGACCGCACTGTTCGGCTCCTTCAAGGAGGCCGTCGACACCGCGGTCCGCGAGGCGAACATCTCCGCCTCCGACCTCAGGTGGCTGGACCTGGACATCTCCCAGCCCAACAACCTGGTCGGGCTGCTGCTCGGCGCGGCCGTGGTCTTCCTCTTCTCCGGACTGGCCATCAACGCCGTGTCCCGGTCGGCCGGTTCGGTGGTCTTCGAGGTGCGCCGGCAGTTCCGCGAGCACCCCGGGATCATGGACTACACGGAGAAGCCCGAGTACGGGCGCGTCGTCGACATCTGCACCAAGGACGCGCTGCGCGAGCTGGCCACCCCCGGTCTGCTCGCCGTGCTCGCCCCGATCGCGGTCGGCTTCGCGCTCGGCGTCGGCTCGCTGGGCTCCTACCTCGCCGGGGCCATCGGCGCGGGCACGCTCATGGCGGTCTTCCTCGCCAACTCCGGTGGTGCCTGGGACAACGCCAAGAAGCTCGTCGAGGACGGCCACTACGGCGGCAAGGGCAGTGAGGCCCACGCCGCGACCGTCATCGGCGACACCGTCGGCGACCCGTTCAAGGACACCGCGGGCCCGGCCATCAACCCGCTGCTGAAGGTCATGAACCTGGTGGCACTGCTGGTCGCCCCCGCCGTGGTCAAGTTCTCCTACGGTGACGACGCCAACCTCGGCGTACGGATCGGTGTCGCGGTCGTGGCGCTCGTGGTCGTCATCGTCGCCGTCTACATCTCCAAGCGCCGCGGCATCGCGGTCGGGGACGACGACGGGGCCGACACCGGCCACGGCGACACCGAGAGCACGAAGCGATCAGCCGACCCGAATGCGACGGCCACGGTCTGACGTAGCGTGAGCTCAACTTGATTCGGCGGCGGGCGTCATCCTCCGGGGTGACGCCCGCCGCCCGCGTGCACGTCAGATGCATCACCCTGTTCTTGGTTCATAAGGGGCAATAGTGGGCGTATCGAGTGGAAGCGATGTGGCCCCCGGACGGGAGACGTGTAGGTTCCGGGGCCGTGAAGAACAAACTCGCGGCTGCGCTGTCCGCCACGGTTGTGATCCTCGCGATGGGGTCGCTGTCGGGATGCGGCGACGGCGGTAACGAAGAACTCGACGCCTGGGCGAAGACGGTCTGCGACCAGGCTTCCGCCCAGGTCAAGAAGATCAACGACGCGAACACCCACATCAGCAACACCCCGAGCGACGCCAAGCCGCAGGACGTCCGGAGCGCCGACTCCACGGCGTTCGGGCAGATCTCCGACGCCTACAAGGCGCTCGCCGGGATCGTCGGGAAGGCCGGCGACCCGCCGGTCGACAACGGGGCCAAGCTCAAGCAGGACGCGGTCAACGACCTCAACTCGCTGTCCACCGCGTACGCCAACCTGCGCAAGCAGGTCGACGCGCTGCCCGTCTCGGACCAGGCGAAGTTCGCCGACGGCCTCAAGAGCGTCTCCGACAACCTGTCCAAGGTGAGCAAGAGCGGCGAGCAGGCGCTCGACACGCTGCGCCAGGGCGACGTCGGTCAGGCCATGGCGAAGCAGCCCGGCTGCCAGGAGTCCGGCGCGTCGCCCGCGAAGTCCTGACCGCGCGCGAGCGGGTGGGGGCCCTCCGGCGGCCCCGCCGGGGGTGACAATGGCTGCGTGAGTACGCAGCCGCCTCCGCAGTCCCTGCCCGCCCCCGACCGCGCCGACCGCCTCCGCGACGCGCTGCGCGCCGCGGCCTTCACGGCCGACGGCTGCCTCGACCTGCTCGGGGCGACCGCCTACGCCGCGCTCTCTCGGGCCGAGACCGTGCCCGCGCTGCGGGCCACCCGCGGCGGCGGCCCGCTGGAGAGCCTGGTGCGGCTCTTCCTGCTGCAGCAGGCGGTCCCGTACGGCCGGCTGCGCGATGTGCTGCCCCTGGACGCGGCCGTCGAGGACGGCTGGCTCGTCCGGGACGGCGACGAACTGCGCGCCACGGTGGACGTCCGCCCCTACGGCGGCGACGGCGGCGAGGACTGGTACATCGTCTCCGACCTCGGCTGCGCCGTGGGCGGCGCCAACGGCATCCGCACCACGCCCGGCGTGGACCGCGCGGACCTGGTGCTCGGGGTCGGCGGCGCGTCGACCACCCTCGCCGGGATCACCGTCCGCACGCCCGTGGCCCGCGCGCTGGACCTCGGCACCGGCTCCGGCATCCAGGCGCTGCACGCCTCCCGCCACGCCACCCGGGTCACCGCGACCGATCTCAACGCCCGCGCCCTGCACTTCACGCGGCTCACCCTCGCCCTCTCGGGCGCCCCCGAGCCGGACGTGCGGCAGGGCAGTCTCTTCGAGCCCGTCGGCGACGAGCGCTACGACCTGATCGTGTCCAACCCGCCCTTCGTCATCTCCCCGGGCAGCCGCTTCACCTACCGCGACGGCGGCATGGCCGGCGACGACCTGTGCCGCTCCATCGTGCGGCAGGCCGCCGACCACCTCACCGAGGGCGGCCACCTCCAGCTGCTCGCCAACTGGGAGCACACCGAGGGCGAGGACTGGCGGGACCGGGTCTCCGCCTGGGTGCCCGGCGGCTGCGACGCCTGGATCGTGCAGCGCGAGGTGCAGGACGTCACCCAGTACGCGGAGCTGTGGCTGCGCGACGGCGGCGACCACCTGGCCGGGCCCGAGGCGTACGCCGCCCGCTACGACGCGTGGCTGGACGCCTTCGAACAGCGCAAGACCAAGGCCGTCGGATTCGGCTGGATCACGGTGCGCAAGAGCGGCTCCGACCGCCCCGCCGTCACCGCCGAGGAGTGGCCGCACCCGGTCGAGCAGCCGCTCGGCCCGCACATCGCGGCGTGGTTCGGCCGCCAGGACTTCCTGCGCGCCCACGACGACGCGGCGCTGCTGAACGAGCGCTTCAAGCTGGCGGACGAGGTGGTGCAGGAGCAGGTCGGCCTGCCCGGCGCCGAGGACCCGGAGCACGTCGTGCTGCGGGCCAACCGCGGCATGCGACGGGCGACCCGGGTCGACACCGTCGGCGCGGGCTTCGCGGGCGTCTGCGACGGGACCCTGACGGCCGGTCGCATCCTGGACGCCATCGCACAGTTGCTGGGCGAGGACCCGGTCGTGCTCCGGGACCGTACGCCGGAGGCGATCCGGCTGCTGGTGGAGCAGGGCTTCATCGAGCCGGTGTGAGAACGGTGCGCGAACGCGCGACGGCCCGCCTCCGCAGCGGAGCGGAGGCGGGCC
>NZ_JBSFLB010000057.1:0-38632 GCF_053598835.1 Streptomyces sp. NPDC001070 | reverse complement strand
CTCTGCTCACGCCCTCGGAAGCAGTAGGCAAATGTCCGATTAGGGTGTTTTGCCCTCTATGGACAACCGTGCCGCGGTGACGTCATGGCGGTGTCCGCCGACTGTCACAGACGTGTCACGAGGCGAGGACCTTGTCCGCGGCGCGGGCCCGGGGAACCCCGCGGATTCCTCCGGCTCCCCCCGCCGGACATCTCCCGCACGCCCCGGCGGCGAAGGTTCTCTGATGCGTCCTCAACTCCGGGCCTTGCGGGCGGCGGGACCGGCGGCGAAGGCGTGGAGGAGGTTGCTGGTGACCTGTTGCGTGAACCGCGCGGTGTGCGGGGGGATGCCGTGCGCGCCGTCGCCCTTGAGGGATTCCACCCACCGCATGGTGCCCGTGTTGAAGACGCCGGCGCCGCTCGGGGTCGTGTAGTAGGCGGTGTTGTGGAAGCTGCGGACGCCCCGGCAGGTCAGGGGGGAGTGGGCGAGGATGTCGAGGTGGTGCGGCGTGAAGGGGCCGCCGACGACCCGGTCGTACTCGGTGCCGACCAGGTTCGGGAACCGGGTGCCGCGCGTCGCGCCGGTTCCGCGCAGGAGCCAGTGGCCGGGTTCGGTGACGGTATAGGCGGCGCTGGCGCCGCTGGCCTCGTACAGGGTGCCGGTGAGGGAGTTCTCCGGCTTCGGATGGGGCGGCTCGCGCCAGTCGGCGGTGACGGCGTCGTCGTCGATGCCGTACAGCGGGTCATGGCGCCAGTCGGTCTTGTAGCAGACCACCAGGCGGCGTTCGCCGTGCCGGGTGGCTTCCAGGCGGATGCGGCGGAAGCAGGCGTTGGCGCCGAGGAAGGCCACGTTGGTGCCGAGGTCGCGGGCCTGCGTGACGTGGGCACGCATGGCGGGGGTCCAGTACTCGTCGTGGCCGAGGGAGACCACCGCGCGGGCTCCGGCCAGTACGTGCGGGTCGGCGTCGATGTCCATGCTGGTGAGGTAGGCCAGGGGCAGGGCCAGGCGCTCGGCCAGCGCGATGGCGGGTTGCTCGTAGGTGAGCAACAGGGGGGCGCCGTCACGGTCGTACGGGCGGTCGCAGCCGGCCGCGAGCGATCGGCGGGCGTAGTCGGCCTTGCCGCCCGGGCCCTGGTAGAGGCTGTGGCCGCCCCAGGTGTTGTAGGCCTGCCAGGTCGCGACGGCGTTGACCAGCACCACTCGTCCTGTGGTGCGGGCCGAGCGCACGGTGAGCGGGACGTAGCGCTGGGCGCCGGTCGAGGCGCTGAGGCGGATCAGGTAGGTGCCCTCGGGCCAGCCGGTGGTTGACACCCGCACCGCCGGTGGCCAGACGGCCGTCACGGTGCGGGTCGGGCCGGTGGCCGCCGGCATCTCGTGGCGTCGTCCCGGCAGCTGACCGGACCGCCACACACGGCGGGCCTGGGCGCCGCCGTACCATCCGAGCCGGAACGCCTCGGCGTGGAAGCGGGGGGCGGTGGTGGACACCGCCAGGTGGAACGACTGGCCGGGCAGCACGCTGACGTGGTCGGCGAATCCCTCGATCGCCCGGTCCGGTCCACGCTCCCGCAGGTGCCAGTCGGGGTGGCCGGGCAGCGCGTTCTCCGCTCGTGTACCGGCGCTGTGCGGGGCGCTGGGCGCGGTGGCCGGGCCATGTGGCGTGCAGCCGACGGTGACGGCTCCCGCGATCACCCCCAGGAAGCCGCGGCGGTCCCATTGCCTGCTCACATCCGCCAGGCTAGGCACCGGGGCCTGCGGGGTCCTGCCGGAGTAGGCCGGGTGCGGGACGGCCGAACGGTGCGTGCGGTCGGGGCGGTCGCCGCGGCGGGGCCGGTGTCGGGACCGGTGTCACGGCCGGGAGAGGGAGTCCGGCATGAGCAGCCCGAGCCAGTCGCCCTGGAGGGCCTGCCGCTTCCAGACGCCGACCTGGTCCTCGGGGACCTTGTACTTCGCGGCCACCTCGGAAGCGGTGGCATTCCCGGTCACGGTGATGAGCACGATGCGCGTCTTGTCGAAGGCGGAGAGCTGGTTCTCCGGCTTGTCCGGCAGGGCATCGGACGCAGCGCAGCCGCCCTTTCCCGCCTGGCCGGGCCGTCCCGGCTCGGCGCCCAGGCCCTTGCCCGGTTCGCCGTGCTGACCGGGCTTCCCGGGCGCGCCGGCGTCGCCGCCGTCCCCGCCGTCGGATCCGCCGCCGAAGAGGCCGAAGAAGTTGAAGCCGCCGTCCCCGCCGTCACCTCCGTGGCTTACGCCGTCTCCGCGGTGGCCCTCGTGCGAGCACGCGGTGGCGGGGCGGTCGACCGTGGTGTGCGTCAGCTGCGCGGCTCCCACGGTTCCGACGGCGAGGGCCAGTGCGACCGTCGTCAGGGCGACGGGACGCTGCCAGAGGATCTTGGGCATGGTGGGGCTCCGTTTCCGTGAGGAGAAGCGAGGAGGGGGGATGTCGCGGAAGGGTGGAGGCCCGAGGAGGGCGTGAGGGCCTCGACCCTTCCGCGGTGGGCCGGTGCGGCCCGTATCTCCAGTAGGCCCTGCCGGCACGGTGTCCGTCATGTTCCGAGGAATCGGGACTTGACCTGGCCGTCGTCACCGGGTAAGACGCCATCGGCGCCTGTGCCGGGAGCGTCATGACACCTCCTCAGGTACCGGAGAGGCATCACCAACCGACCTCCAACGCCGTGCACTTCACCCGCTCCTCCCCCTCGCTCCGGGAGCGCGCGCGGCCCGGCCGGGCGGCACGTGTCGATGTCGTGCCGCCCGGCCGGGCCGTGGGGGAGTTGCCGTGGGTGGTGGTGCGCTCAGTCGGCTATGACGCCGTTGTTGACGGTGCCGTTGTTGACGGTGGTGCTGTTGTTGTTGCCGACGACGATGACGATGCCGCCGGAGCTGTTGTTGTTGGGGCGGTTGCCGTGGTGGTTCCAGTCGCCACCGTGACCCCGGCCGCCGCCGTGGCCCCAGCCGCCGCCGTGCCCACCGCCCCAGCCGCCGCCGTGGCCGGTCGCCTTGGCGGTGGCCGCCGTGTGCGTCTGGGCCGGGGCGGCAGCGAACGCGGTGGTGGGGAGCAGCGCGCCTCCTGCGGCCAGAGTGGTCACGGCGGTCAGCGTGACAAAGCGACGGTGGCGGGATATGCGGGCCATGGGAGTTCTCCTTCGTGAGCCGGAGGGGGAGGCTCCGGTGGTGTCCGGTGGGGTGTGAACCCGATGACTCCAGTAAGCCGTGGGCAGGGCTCCGCGTCATGTCGCTGGATTTCGGGACTTGACATATATGTGCCGATGGGGATGGCGGGCTCGGCGTGGACGTTCATGCCTCCGGCCGCCATCGCACCCCGACTCGTGAAGTCCTCCCGACGCCCCCGCCGCCACGGCCTCCGCCGGGCCGAACCCCGGCCGGGCCCAGGTCAGTCGGCGCGGCGGTAGGGGGCGGAGACGGCGGGCGGCCCGGTGGTGGCGTGGGCTGTAGGTGAACCCTTGGGCTCGCAGGGCGGCGAGGACGAACCGCCCGGCGGGTGCCCCGTCCCCGCCGGCCCTGAGGGTGTGATGACCGACTCGAATATGCATCTGAGATGAAAATTTACGCTAGGGTGACCGCATGGACCGCATGGACCGCATGGACCTTCACCGCACCCCTCGCCCTACCGCGCGCGGCGGCCGGCGACACCCCGGGCGGAGCGCCCGGTGACCGCCGGAGCCGTCCTGGCGCAGATCGCCGCGGTCTTCGTGTGGCTGGGCATGGTGGCCGGGATCTCGTTCCTGGAGGCGCCGCTCAAGTTCCGGGCCGAGGGGATCACGGTGCCGCTGGGTCTGGGCATCGGGCGGATCGTCTTCCGCGCCCTGAACCGAGTCGAGGCCGTACTCGCGGCCGTCGCCGTCGCGGCCGCGGTGTACGAGACGCCGGGGCCGGTCGCGCTGGGATCGGGGGCCGGGGCCCTGGCGGCGCTGGTGGTGCAGACGGCCGTGGTGCGGCCCGCGTTGGGCCGGCGCACCGCCGCCGTCATCGCGGGGGAGCCGGTGCCGCGTGGCCGTGCTCATCTGGGGTATGTCGCACTGGAGGTGGTCAAGGTGCTGTGTCTGGCCGGATGTGGTGCCGCGCTGGTACTGGGGCGGCTGTGAGCACGCCCCGGCCTGCCGCGGGGCAGGGTGCGACGGGCCGTGATCTGGCCGGGCGGGCGGACGTCGAGCAGCTGGTGACCGCCTTCTACCGCCGGGCGTTCGCCGATCCCCTGATCGGGCCGGTCTTCACCGAGGTGGCCCGGATGGACCTGGCCGCGCATCTTCCGGTCATGTGCGACTTCTGGGAATCGGTGCTGTTCGCCGCCGGCCGGTACCGGCGCAACGCGCTCGCCCCGCATCTGGTCCTGCACCGCAAGGCCCCGCTCCGCCCGGACCACTTCGCCCGCTGGCTGGCCCTGTGGAGGCTGACGGTGGACGGGCTCTTCCGCGGGGAGAAGGCCGAACTGGCCAAGCGGCAGGCGGAGCGGATCGCCGGATCCCTGCAGCGCCGCCTCGGCGGCGGGCAGGCGAGCGAGTACGTCACCATCCGCCGCCGCCCAGGCGGCGAGCCGCTGCAGGCGGGGGGCTGACCCGCTCCGGGCCGGCGGCTCGGGGTCAGCGGGTGACGACGATCTTGCCGGTGGTGCGGCCGGTTTCCACCATCCGGTGGGCGCGACGAAGCCCGGCGGCGGAGAAGTCGTCGATGGTGGTGGTGACGGTGGTGCGGATACGCCCGTCGTCGACCAGGCCGGCGACGGCCTGCAGCAGGTTCTTCTGCTCGATCATGTCGGGCGTCCGGAACATCGAGCGGGTGAACATCAACTCCCAGTGCCAGGCGATGCTCTTGGCCTTGAGCGGCAGCAGGTCCAGTCCCTCGGGTTCGTCGATCGCCGTGATGTGCCCGAACGGGCGGACCAGTTGGGCGAAGGTCTCGATCATGCCCGCGGAGTACGGGGAGAACAGGTACTCCACCCCTTCCGGAGCCGCCGCGGCGGCGGTGGCGGCCAGGTCGTGGTGGTCGACCACGGCGTCGGCCCCGAGTTCGGTGACCCACCGGGCGGATTCGGGTCGCCCGGCCGACGCCAGCAGGCGCAGTCCGGTCAGCTGTTTGGTCAGCTGGATGAGCATCGAGCCCACGCCGCCGGCGGCGCCCAGGGCCAGCAGGGTGCCGGTGGACTGCGCGGTCAGGGCGAACCGGTCGAAGAGGGTCTCCCAGGCGGTGATCGTGGTCAGCGGCAGCGCGGCGGCCTCCGCGAAGCCGAGGCTACGCGGCTTGCGGGCCACCAGGCGCTCGTCGACGGCCTGGAACTCGGCGTTGCTGCCGGCCCGGGTGATGTCACCGGCGTACCAGACCTGCTCGCCGACCTGAAGGGTGGTCACCTCGTCACCCACCGCCTCGACCACGCCGGCGGCGTCGAAGCCGAGGACGCGCGGCTCGTCGGAGGCGGGAAGTCCGGCGCGGACCTTGATGTCGACGGGGTTGACCGACACCGCCTCCACCCGCACCAGCACGTCCCGCGGGCGCGGGTCCGGAACCGGCACCTCGACGTCCACCAGGCTCCCGGGGTCGTCGACGGGAAGCCCCCGGTAGGAGGCGACGGCCCGCATGGTCCGTGCGGTCATGGCCGGCTCCTTGCTGTGCTGTCCGTTTCGGCCAGAGTGTCACGCCCACCCGGCCCCGGCAGCGGCGGCCGGGCCATCCGGGTGCCCGCCCGCGTGACCGCGGGCGGGCGGCCTGCCGGCCCTCAAGGCCCCTCGGCTGCCCGGGATGCGGGGCGGGGCCGGGCGGGCCATCCTGGGGTCATGGAGCGTCACGTGATCGTGATGCCGCCATCGACGGGCGGCGGCCGGCGCGTCCTTGTGGACGGCGAGATCCTGGGCATCGCGTTCCATCTCCGCGACTTCCAGGGCTTCCTGCGGGGCGCCGGCCTCGATCCGGACATCATCGACCTCGACGACCCGGATCTCGTCGAATGGCGCGGCGCCGGTCCCGGCGTGTGGACCTGAGGTTGTCTGCTCCCGTCGCCGGCGGTATCCAGCCCGGTCACGTCGCCGGGGCGTCCTCGCACCGGAGCGAGCACCGGTCCACGAGCACCAGGTCGAACTCCCGTATCACCTCCGCCGGTCCCGGGACCTCCGCCACCGTCGCCGGTGCGACCGGGGCCGGGCCCAGGGTGGTGACCCGGTCGCCGTCGACGCGCTGGACCTGCTGGTCCACCTGACGCCTCGCCCCGGGCGCCGCGCGGCACTCGGGGCCGGTGAGGTCCCCGCCTGATCTCCGGCCGCGAGCTGGTTCCGCCGGCCGACGGGGCATCTTGGCGCGCCCCTCCGGCGGACACCCCGGGGCGCGCCGGGGCCGGCTCTGCCGTCCCGGCGGGTGCGATGTGGCACGGTGAGGACGCAGCGCCATGGATCACCGAGAAGGAGTCCCCGTGTCCAAGCCCCCGCTTCCCCCGGCCGCGGTCGAGCTGCTGAAGAAGCCCAATCCCGCCGTGATCGCGACCCTGCGGGGCGACGGGCAGCCGGTGTCCACGGCCACGTGGTACCTGTGGGACGAGGGCCGGGTCCTGGTCAACATGGACGAGGGCCGCAGGCGTCTGGAGCACATCCGCAACGATCCGCGCGTCACCCTCACCGTCCTGGACGAGGCGAACTGGTACACCCACCTCACCCTCGTCGGGCACGTGGCCGAACTCCGCGAGGACACCGAGCTCGCCGACATCGACCGGCTGAGCCGGCAGTACCTGGGGCGGTCCTACCCGCAGCGCGACCGCGGCCGGGTCAGCGCCCGGATCGAGATCGAGCGGTGGCACGGCTGGGGCACGCTGAAGGACAGCGCCCAGCCCGGCTGACCGGGCGCCGGCACCTCAGCTCTCGTACGGGTCCGCCGGGGCGTGCACCGGCCGGGCACGGGAGACGTCCAGGAACGGGATGGGGCCGTCGTTGACCGGGTCCTTGGCCCGGCGGGGGGTGTAGGTGCCGGTCACCTCCAGCCAGGTGTCGGGCTGCAGGACGGGCGGCACCTGCCCGGTCAGGCCGATCTTGACCGGGCGGGCGTCGGCGGCGCAGCAGTTCAGGACCATGCGCGTCAGGTACGGGGTGCCGTCGCGGCCGAGGGTGATGAACCCGGTGACGGCGACCTGGCGGCCGGTCAGGGAATGCCCGTGGTCGTAGACCGCGCGGCCGGCGTAGTCGACGGCGTCCATCCGCAGCGGGTCCTTCGCGGGGAGGGCGGGGAAGCCGAAGGGGCGGGGGAGCGCGGTGCCGGTCCTGACCGCGCTGTACGAGCCCAGGGCGGGCGGGGCGACCAGGACGAGCGCGAACAGCGGCAGCACCAGCAGCCAGGCGACCTTCGGCTCATGGTGTCCGTGTCCGTGTCCGTGCCCGTCGCCGTGCCGGTCGCCGTGCGCGTCCCCTTGGCCGTCGGGCCCTTCGTCCCGCCCGTTCTCGTGCTCCTCCCCGGTGCGGCGGGAGCGCCGCAGTTCGTACCGGACGGTGGCCAGGGCGGTCACGATCAGCATGGCGCCGGCGGCCAGCAGCAGCGGCTGGAGTCCGGCCTTGACGTAGCGCAGGTAGAGGTCGGTGAGCCCGGCGTGCAGCATCGCCGCGCCGAGCAGGAAGAGTACGGCGGCCTGTGCTTCCCGGTTCACAGCAGCACCGCCCCGGTCACGGCGGACACGACCACGGCCACGGCGAAGGTTGCGGGGGCGAAGCGCACCGCGAAGGCCCGGCCGAACGCGCCGGCCTGGAGGGCGAACAGCTTCAGGTCGATCATCGGCCCCACGACGAGGAACACCAGCCGGGCGGTGAGGGAGAACTGCGACAACGACGCGGCCACGAAGGCGTCGGCCTCGGAGCAGATCGACAGCACCACCGCCAGCACCGCCAGCGCGAGCACCGACACCACCGGGTTGCCGGCCGCCGTGCGCAGGACGTCCTCGGGCACCACGGACTTGAGGCTGGCCGCGGCCATCGCGCCGACGACCAGGAATCCGCCGGCGTGCATCACGTCGTGCCGTACCGAACCCCAGAACGCCGCCCCCTTGCCCTGCCCTTGGGCCGACGGGTGGGGCCTGGGGCGCAGCCGGTCGGGGTGGCCCAGGCGCTGCCACAGCCACCCCATGGCGCATGCGACCAGCAGGCTGGCGGCGAAGCGGGCGACGACCATGCGCGGGGCGTTGGGGAAGGCGACGGCGGTGGCGGTCAGTACGACCGGGTTGATCGCCGGGGCGGACAGCAGGAACGTGAGCGCCGCCGCGGGAGTCACCCCCCGCCGCACCATCGCCCCGGCGACCGGCACCGAGGCGCACTCGCAGCCGGGCAGGACCGCCCCCGCCACCCCGGCGACCGGCACCGCAAGCGCGGGCCGTCGCGGCAGGGCGCGGGCGAAGAACGAGGCGGGCACGCACACCGCCAGCACCGCCGAGAGCAGCACGCCCAGCACGAGGAAGGGCAGGGCCTGCACGACCACCGCCACGAACACGGTCATCCAGCTCTGCATCACCGGCGCGGACAGCGCCCGCCGCACCGGCCCCTGCAGCGTCAGGACGACGAGCAGCAGCAGCGTCAGCACCAGCGGCGAGTTGACCCGCCATCCTTGCGGCGGCTCCAGAGGGTAGGTGTCGTGCCGTGCGGCCCCGGCCGGAGCCGGGGCGTCCTTGGTGAGGGTCACGGGCGCGCTACCTCCGGCGGGATCAGGGCTTGAGGGACTTCACCCCCAGTACGCCGCCGCCGGGCCCGGTGTCTCACGCCCGGACCCGGCCTTTGCGCACCCTTGGCCCAAGCCAGGCGCCGAGATGACCATGGACACGACCAGGTCCGCCAGAGCGGGGCCCGCCGCGTGTGGCGGGGCACAGCTCCCCCCCACCACCCGCCCGCAGTGGCAGCCGGTGCCGGCGGACCCCGCAGGATCACAGCACGCGCTGCCCCTTGCCCAGTGCGATGATCCCGTTCGCGGAGGCGTGGTAGAGCTCGCGGTCGCGGTCCGGGTTGACCCCGACGGTCGCGCCGGCGGGCACGACGACGTTCTTGTCGAGGATGGCGCGGCGCACGACCGCGCCGCGGCCGATGCGGACGTTGTCGTGCAGCACCGACCCCTGCACCACCGCGCCTTCCTCCACGACCACCCCCGGCGACAGCACGGACTGCGTGACCTGCCCCGAGATGATGCAGCCCGGGCTGACCATCGACTCTCCGGCGATGCCCCCGGCCACGAACTTCGCCGGTGGCAGCCGCAGCGAGTGCGTGTACAGCGGCCACTGGTCGTTGTAGAGGTTGAAGACCGGGTTGATGGAGATCAGGTCCTGGTGGGAGTCGTAGTACGCGTCCAGGGTGCCCACGTCCCGCCAGTAGCCGTGGTCGCGGGCGGTCTCGCCGGGGACGTGGTTGTCGTCGAAGTCGTAGACCTGCACCTGCCCCTTGGCGGTCAGCAGCGGGATGATGCTGCCGCCCATGTCGTGCACCGACGAGTCGTCCTCGGCGTCCTGCGTCAGCGCGTCCAGCAGGACCTTGGTGGTGAACACGTAGTTGCCCATCGAGGCGTAGACGCGGTCGGGGTCACCGGGGAGGCCCGGCGGGTCGGCGGGCTTCTCCAGGAACTGCTCCACCCGCACCCCGCCGGGGCCCGGGGTGATGATCCCGAACGACGAGGCCTGCTCGCGCGGTATGCGGATCCCGGCCACCGTGGCGCCCGCGCCGGCCTCGATGTGCTGGCGCAGCATCTGCCGCGGGTCCATGCGGTACACGTGGTCGGCGCCGAAGACGACGATGTAGTCGGGCTGCTCGTCGTAGACCAGGTTCAGCGACTGGTAGATGGCGTCCGCGCTGCCGAGGAACCAGCGCGGGCCCAGCCGCTGCTGGGCCGGGACGGGGGTGACGTAGTTGCCCAGCAGGTTGGACATCCGCCAGGTGGTGGTGATGTGCCGGTCCAGGGAGTGCGACTTGTACTGCGTCAGCACGCAGATGCGCATGATGTCGCCGTTGACGAGGTTGGACAGCACGAAGTCCACCAGCCGGTAGGCGCCGCCGAACGGCACGGCCGGTTTGGCGCGGTCGGCGGTCAGCGGCATCAGCCGCTTGCCCTCCCCGCCCGCGAGCACGATTCCGAGCACCGAAGGTCCGCCGCGCATCACTGCCCCCTTTGCCGCTACCGCCCTTGCGACTTGCAGATCTCCTCGTAGACACCGACGGTGCGGCGGGCCACCGCGTCCCACCCGAACTCCGCCACCGCCCGCTCCCGTCCGGCCGCCCCCATCCGCGTGGCCGCCGCGGGATCGCCGACGAGCGCGTCGACCGCCGACGCCAGCCCCGCCTCGAAGGCGTCCGGGTCCTTCTCCTCGTACGGGACCAGGAGTCCCGTGGCGCCGTCCTCCACGACCTCGGGGATCCCGCCGACCGCCGAGGCGACCACCGGGGTGCCGCACGCCATCGCCTCCAGGTTCACGATGCCCAGTGGCTCGTACACCGACGGGCACACGAACACCGCCGCGTGCGTGAGCAGTTGCACCACCTCGGGCCGGGGGAGCATCTGCGGGATCCAGATCACCCCGCCGCGCACCGCGCCCAGTTCGCCGACCAGCTCACGGAACTCGCGGTCGATGGCCGGGGTGTCGGGTGCCCCGGCGCACAGCACGAGCTGGAGCCCCGGGTCGATGCGGCGGGCGGCGCGCAGCAGATGGGGGACCCCCTTCTGCCGCGTGATCCGGCCGACGAACAGCGCGTACGGGCGGGCCGGGTCGACGCCGTGCGCGACCAGCGCGTCGGTGGAACGGTCGGGGCGGTACAGGCGGGTGTCGATGCCGTTGTGGACGACGTGCACGCGCGCCGGGTCGAGGGCGGGATAGCTCCGCAGGATGTCCGCGCGCATCCCGTGCGACACGGCGATGACCCCGTCGGCGGCTTCGATCGAGACCCGCTCCGCCCAGCTGGAGACCGCGTAGCCGCCGCCGAGCTGCTCGGCCTTCCACGGGCGCAGCGGCTCCAGCGAGTGGGCGGTCATCACGTGCGGGACGCCGTAGAGCAGTTTGGCCAGGTGACCGGCGAGATTGGCGTACCAGGTGTGCGAGTGCACCAGGTCCCGGCCCGCCAGCGCGGCGGCCATGGACAGATCGACCGACAGGCTCCGCAACGCCTCGTTGGCGCCGCGCAGTTCCCCGGCGGCGGCGTGCCGGACCACGTCGGCGTCGCCGGCGCCCCCGGTGTCGCCGTCCGTGCCGTCCGCGCCCGCCCAGCTGTGGACCCGAAGGTCCGTCAGGCTGCGCAACTCGCGGGCGAGGAACTCCACATGGACGCCCGCCCCACCGTAGACGCAGGGCGGATACTCCCGCGTGAGCAGTGCCACCTTCACGGGCGCCTCCCCGGTCCCGTCGCCGTGTAGGGACATCCATGCCCCGGAGAACGGTGTTCGATCCGTGTTCCCCGTCTTTCACGGCGTGATGCTTCGCCCGGGTCCTCGTACGCGGGCAGGGACGCGCAGTGCCGCGGACGACCGGGCGCCGGTCGTCACCGGGGCCGCGTCCCCGAGGGACGGGCGCCCGACCGCCGCGGGGGGCGACGGCCGGTCAGGCGCCGCTTCGTCCGCTGCCCCAGTCGTCCTCCGGGCCCGCCGGGCCCGCCGCGGTGAGGGCGGCGGTCCCCAGACCCGGCGTCACCGGCGCCGCCGGCGGAGTCTGCTGCGATTCGATGTCCGACGCGGTGACGGCGCGGGTGAGGGAGACCGTGGTGGGCGCCGGAGGCGGTGCGAGGGAGCGGGCGAGGTCGCGGTCCAGGCGGCGCAGCTGGGACTGCAGATGGGCGGTGAGGCGGGTGCGGTAGGCGTTCTCGAAGGTGCGGAGGTCCTCGACCTTGCGCTGCAGGGCGGTGCGCGCGGAGGCCAGCGAGTTCATCGCCTGGCGGTGCTCGTCGCGGGCCTCGCGCTCCAGGGCCTGGGCCCTGTCGCGGGCGTCGCGGCGCAGGGCCTCGGCCTGGCCCAGGGCCTCACCGACGATCTTGTGGGCCTCGGCGCGGGCTTCGGTGACCGCCTGCTCGGCGGTGCGCTCGGCCAGGGCGAGCAGGCGGGCCGTGCTGTCGGTGGCGAACGCGGGCTGCTTCCCGGCGGGCTCCGCGGCCTCGTCGGGCTCCCGGTCCTCCGCTGCCTTGCCGGGCTCCCGGCCTTCCACCGGCTCCACGTTCTCGTCGTCCTCGACGTTGTTCACGGCCTTCACGGCCTTCACGGCCTGCGTGGTTTCGGCAGCCGGGGCCGCTGCCGGGACGGGGACGGGTGCGGGGGCGGGGGCCTCCTGGGGGGCCACAGGGGCCGTGTCCGGTTCGTCGTCGGCCTGCTTCCCGGGCGCCGTCGGCACCAGGCGCGGCTCCGGCTCGGCCTCCTCGCGCCTGCGGGCGGCGGTCTCGGCTGCGGAGAGCTGGGCGCGCAGGTTCTGGTTGATCCGCAGCAGCCGGGTCACCTCGGCCTGCACCTCGTCCAGGAAGTTGTCCACCTCGCTCTCGTCGTAGGCCGGGCGGAGGCGGACGGTGGTGAACTGCTTCCTGCGCACGTACTCGGGGGTAATCGGCGTCTGTGCCATCTGCTCACCTCGAGGTGTTCGTCGACATGTCCTGACCGCATCCGTCAACTCCAGCTTGGGCGGCGGGCCGGGCCGGGGCAGCCCGGGAATCCCGCGCAGGGGCGGTGCGGGCGGTGTCATCGGCGCCGATCGCGGGACCCGGGCGAGCGGCGTGGATGGCGCAACTACGGGCGGCGCAGTGGCGACTGTGATCATCCGCGCCGCCACCGCGCCCGCTGACAGCGTGGATTTCTCCCCGCGCTCGGCGAAAGAGCCGGACGGGTGAATGACGGCCCGCGGGGTGTGGGTACGGAACACCGCATGGCGACACCGGGCGGGGACGAGGGGGGTCTGCGGAGCGCCGGAAAGGCCGTCCGACGACGGGGTCCGTCCCAGGTGGAGGCGCGGGGAGGCCCGGGCCCGCGGCGCGGCGGATCCGTGAGGACCGCGCTCCCCGGCGGAACCACCCGGCCCGCGATCGGCGACTCGGGGCCCCGGGTTACGCTCTCGGCCATGTCGGATGTGTGGCGAAGGCTGGTGCGGGCGTTCCGGGCCGTGGACCGCTTCCTCGGCGGCGAGCGGCCGCCGACCCGTACGCAGCGGTTCGCCGCCCGGCATCCGCTCGGGGTGGCGCTGGGCGCCGGCGCGATCGGGGCGGCGTACTTCCTGCTGCTCGCGGATGTACGGCCGCCGGACCGGCTTCTCGCGGGCGCCTCGGGTTTCCTGCTGGGCGGGATCCTCGGTGCCACGGCCCTGTACGAGAGGCGGCGCCAGCGGCGGCTGCTGCGCCTGGGCCTCTGGGACGGGCGGTGAACGGCCGCCGGTCCCCGAATCCGTCCGAACAGCCCGACACTTCGGCGAAGGGAACCCCCATGACGCAGCCCGTCATCATCGGAAGCGAGCGCAGCGAGGTCGGCCTTCCGGCCGGGATGGAGATCCTGCGGCGTGGCGGGACGGCGCTGGACGCCGTGGAGGCGGCGATGCGCCGCTGCGAGGACAACCTCACCGACCACTACGTCGGCACCGGCGGGCTGCCCAACGCGCAGGGCGTCGTCGAACTGGACGCCTCGGTGATGCTCGGCTCGGACCGGCGGTTCGGCGCGGTCGGCGCGCTGCGCGGGTACCCGAACCCGATATCGGTGGCGCGGGCGGTGATGGAACGCCTGCCGCAGCACTGCCTGCTGGTGGGCGAGGGCGCGGCGCTGTTCGCGCGGGAGAACGGGTTCGAGGGCGCCGAGCTGCTGACGGAGGAGTCCCGTGCCGTGTGGCGCGAGCAGTTGATGACCGCCGCCGAGGCCGTTGAGGGGGAGAACACCCGGGCCGTGGACGGTGACCACCGCTACCGCCGGGCGGCGCTGGAGCTGGTGCGGCGGATGGCGCCGCACGAGGGACCGTGGGGGACGATCAACATCATCGCGCTGGACGCGCACGGGGAGATGTGCGTGGCCGTGTCCACCTCCGGCTACCCCTTCAAGTACCCGGGCCGGGTGGGGGACTCCGCCGTCCCGGGCGCGGGCAACTGGTGCGCTCTGCCCGGCGGCGGGGCGGCCTGCACCGGGCGCGGTGAGCTCGGTCTGCGCGGCGGTACCGCGCGTACGGTGGTGGATCTGCTGGCGCTGGGCAAGGAGCCGGCCGACGCCTGCCGCATCGCCCTGGAGGAGGCGGCGGGCCTGCCCGACGAGTACCGGTCCGAGCTGCGGGCGCTGGCGCTCACACCCGACGGGCGGCACGGCGGCGCGGCCGGTCAGGACGGCAGCGTCTACGCGGTGATGACCGCTGCCTCCACCGCGCCGGAGCTGCGTCCGCGGACGGTGCTCTGAGCCCGCCCCGGGACCGCGCCCGGGTCTACTCCCCGGGCGCGATCAGCTCGCCCGTGCTCGCGTCCCGGATGGTGATGGCCTCCACCGGGCAGGACTCGGCGGCGTCGATCAGGAGTTCGTCCGGTTCGGCCGTCGGGTGCAGGGGGCACGAGGTGCCGTCGCGGAGCTCGAAGTGCCCGGGGGCGATCCCGGCGCAGGAGCCGGTGCCGATGCAGGTGTGCGCGTCCACGTCGATCTGCCAGGTCATGGCGGTGTCCTTCGGTGTCCTTCGGTGTCCTTCGGCGTTCGCCCGGTACGGGGCCGGCGGCGGCCGGCCGCGTGGGGCGTCAGGGCCGGTCCCAGGTGACCCGCATCCGCTCGGGGCCGCGCAGGGCGACCCCGGACTTCCACACGACATCCTCCTCGGAACCGGCCAGTCGCAGCCCGGGCAGCCGCTCCAGCAGGGTGCTCAGGGCCACCTGCAGTTCCATGCGGGCGAGTTGGGCGCCGAGGCAGTGGTGGGGTCCGTGCCCGAAGCCGACGTGGGAGGCCTCCTGGCGCAGCAGGTCGAGCCGGTCGGGGTCGGTGTAGACCGACTCGTCCCGGTTGGCCGAGACGGGGCAGACCACCACGGCCTCCCCCGCGCGCACCGTGCCGCCGCTGAGTTCGACGTCGTCCAGTGCGTAGCGGGGCATGCCGGCGCCGTTGCCCAGGGGGACGTACCGCATGAGTTCCTCGACGGCCCCGGGCACCAGGGCGGGGTCGGCGCGCAGTGCCGCCAGCTGCTCGGGATGGGTGAGCAGGGTGTAGACGAAGTTGGGGATCTGGGTGGCGGTGGTCTCGTGGCCCGCGACGAGCAGGGAGACCGCCAGGACGCGCAGTTCCCGTTCCGACAGCCGCTCGCCGTTGTCGCGTGCGTCGACCAGCGTGCCGAGGAGGTCGTCGCGGGGCGCGGTGCGGCGCTCGGCGATGAGGCGGGCCATGTACTCCATCAGCCGGTCCGTGCAGTCCTCGATCTCCCGCGGGGTGTACTTGGTCGTGGACAGCAGCGCGTCGGACCAGGTCCGGAAGTCGGCGCGGTCGGTGACGGGGACGCCGAGCAGTTCGCAGATGACGGTGACCGGCAGTGGCAGCGCGAAGTCCGCCACGAGGTCGGCCGGCGCGCCGCGGGCCAGCATCTTGTCGGCCAGCTCGCCGGCGATCTGCTCGGTGCGGGGTCGCAGCCGCTCGACGTGCCGGGCGGTGAAGGCCTTGGCCACGATCCGGCGCAGCCGGGTGTGGTCAGGGGGATCGAGGTCCAGGATGTTGCCGGCCAGGCCCCGGTGCGGTCGCAGCCGCGGCTCGTCGCGGTGGACGGCCGCGGCCCTGCTGAACCGGGAATCGCCCAGGACTGTCTTGACGTCCTCGTACCGGGTGACCAGCCAGGCGGCCTCGCCGTAGGGGAACCGGACCCTGCACAGCGGCTCGGCCCGGCGCAGTTCGGCGAAGGCCGGGTCGACGTTCAGCCGGTCGGTGTCGGTGAAGGGGTAGTTCCTGGGCTCGGTTGCGGCCATGGCGAATGCCTCCAAAGAACTCGGGTTCTCACGACAGCCCGCGGGGAGGGAGCGGATCGGCCGGATCCTGCGCCTCCGCCGGGCCTGCCTCCGCCGGCTCGACCCGCCCGTCGCTCAGGGCGGGGCCGAGGAGGTGGCACAGGTCGTCGGTGAGCAGTTCGAGCGGGTCGTCGGTCCCGACCGGCAGGCCGCCGGCGATCCAGGCGGTGAGGAACGAGCCCGCCTGCAGCACGGCCATCAGGGCCCGCTGCCGTGCCTGCGCGGCCGTCACGCCCCGCCAGCGCCGGGCGTCGGCGGTAAGCAGGGAGACGTAGCGTTCGTGCGCGGCCAGGTAGCGGTCGCGGGCGCTTCCGTCGTCACCGGCCGCCGACGGGGTGGCGGCCAGCAGCACCCGGATGGTCGGCGTCAGCACCCGCCAGCTCGCCGCGGCACGTCCCAGCCAGGCGTGGACGCCGGCGCGGGTCCACTGCGGGACAGCGGCAAGCTCGGCGTACAGGCCGTCGGTGACCTGGTACACCCGGTCCGTCAGCGCGGCGATGATCTCTGCCTTGCCGCCGAAGTGCGCGTAGACCGTGGCCCTGGTGACACCTGCCGCGCGGGCGATGTCCTCCATGGTGGCGACGACGAACGACTTGTCCGCGAAGACCGTGACCGCCCCGTCCAGGACCCGGTTGCGTGTCAGGTCCCGCTGTTCCGTGCGCAGGCTCATCCGCGGTGCGCGCACCGCGGAGGCGGAACCGGCACCGGCCGGCCGACGGCGATCCATGAGTAAAGCCTACAAAATGCCTCGAGTCTGTACATTTTGTGTACGTGTGGCGGGCGGTGGGGGCGGAGCGCGCCGCGCCGGGTCAGCCACCGTTGCGGGGGTGGGTGCGGGCGGCGCGCTCGTTGCCCCGCTTGTAGTTGCCGGTCCAGCGGGCCATCACCAGCTGCGCGTCGCCGCGCCCCACCTCGGCCAGGAACTGCTCGGCACGGTCGCCGCGCAGGACGGCGGCGGTGTGCGCGCCGTGGGTGATGACGACGGTGCCGTCGCCGCGCTGCCGGCAGGCGAATCCATGGGGTCGGGACATGGCTGCGAGCGTAGGGCCGGGCCGCATCCGCGGGACAGCGGATTACGCGTGGTCGCGGGTCAGGACGTGCGGGCACCGCACGGCCAGCGCGGCGATGTCGTCATCCAGCCGCCCGCCGCTGTAGCGGACCAGTTCGCGGTGCAGCCGGTCCAGCAGTTCGCGGGGGGGCGCCGGGCTCTGGCTCCGCAGCCACTCCGGCAGCGGGAAGAACGTCCCGGCGCGGTCGCGGGTCTCGGTGACGCCGTCGGTGTAGAGCAGCAGCTGGTCGCCGGCGGTGAAGGCGAAGGTGTCCACGAAGTACCGGTCCCCGATGAGGTCGGCGAGGTTCAGCGGCGGGGAGGCGGAAGCCGGCTCCAGGACCTGCACGCGGCCGGCGTGCACCAGCAGCGGCGGGGGATGCCCGCAGTTGAGCAGCCTCAGGCGGCCGCCGCCGTGCGGGATCTCGGCGATCACGGCGGTGGCGAACCGCTCCGGCAGGTCCTGGCCGGGGTAGGCGGTGCTGTAGCGGATGATGCTGGTCTCCAGCCGGTGGATGATGCCCCCGAGGTCCTGCTCGTCGTGCGCGGCGTCCCGGAAGCAGCTGATGACCGCGGAGGCCGCCCCCACAGCGGACAGGCCCTTGCCGCGTACGTCACCGATGAGCAGCCGCACCCCGTAGGGCGTGTCCGCCACCTCGTAGAAGTCGCCGCCGATCCGCGCCTGCTCCTGTGCCGCCAGGTACAGCGACTCGATCTCCACGCCCTGGATGTGCTGCGGCAGCGGTCGCAGCAGCACCGTCTGTGCGGCGTCGGCGACGAGCCGGACGTTGAACAGGGCCTGCTCGCGCTGGATCCGCACATGGCTGGCGTACGCCGCCGCCAGGGTGACCGCGACGATGGCGGCCCCGGTGTACTGGGTGCCCAGGTCCGTGTAGAGGAAGCTCAGGCCGACCATGACCAGCAGGCAGAGCGTCCCCAGCAGCACGGTCGGCAGCACCGGCCACATCGATGCCGCCAGGGCGGGGGCGACGGGCAGCAGGCGGCTGATCGCGATCTCCCGCGGTGTGGCGAACGCCAGGGCGGCGAGGAGCACGGTCACGATCACGGGGGACAGCCAGGCAGCCTTCCGGCGCCCTTCGTAGCGGGTGTGACGGCGCCGCAGCCATCCGGACATGATCACGAGGCGCATCATACCGGGGCAAACGGGATATCCGGTTGTCGTCCCGGCCGGACGGACCACCGGGCCGTCCCGGCGGCCCGCCCGGGGGCCGCCGGGACGCTCCGAGGTGCCGGCCGCGTCAGCCGTCGCCGCGGCGTCCGGGCACGATCTGGATCGTGTCGCCGACGGCGCGCTCACCGGTCGCGTCGGAGGGGACGTTGACCAACGCGCCCTTGACCACCATCGCCGAGGAACCGCCGCCATCGAGGTTGAGGGCCTGCACCGCGCCCAGCGACCGCATGAACCGGGCCGCCTCGCCGAGCGTGAAGCCCTCGCTCACCCCCGGCTGCCGTCCGTCCACCGTGACCAGCAGCAGGCGGCCCCGCCGGTCGATGCCGGCCATCGTGCGCGGCTGGCGCACGTTGGACCACGCGAACCCGAACGACAGGTCGAGCGGGTCCAGGGTGCCCTCGGTGGCGGCGTCGATGTGGACGCGGCCGTCCTCCACGAGGGTGGGGGCCGCGCTCACGATGCTGTCCTCGGGCCCGAGCCGGACCTGCCGGCCGTCGGCGTCCCGGACGACCTCCCGCAGGGCCAGCCGCTCACCGACCCGCGCGTGGCCGGTGAGCCACGCGGCCGCCTCGCCGGTGCCCTGCAGGACCGCGCCCATCCCGGGCACGGAGCCCCCGCGGTCGCCGGTGGAGAGCACGGTCCCGCGCTCGTCGAGGACCACCTGGACGCCGCTTCCCGTGGGCAGCGCGGCCCGGAAGGAGGGGGTGAACTCCACCAGGTCGTCCGCCAGGGTGCACGTGGTGTCGTGGCGGGGCTGCTCGGTGGGGACGGCCCCGGGGCGGCCGCAGTTGCGGACCTTGCCCGGCAGCCGGTTGATGCCCTGCACCGCGTACGTGGACGTGCCGGCCCGCACGGTGACCGTGGTGGACAGGTCGGCGATCCGCGGCCGCCGCCCGCCGTCGCCGAGGATCAGCGCGGCACGCGAGCCGACCGCCATCGACTCCAGCCGGCCGTCCACGGCGGACAGGCCCGCCACGGTGCCCTGGATGCCGTCGGAGTTCGAGGTGATGAAGAAGCCGCCGTTGACGCCGAGCAGCGATCCCAGCCGTCCGGCGACCGCCGAGGTCGTCTCCCGGTCGGCCACATCGCCGCCGTCGCTGACCGCGACCGAGCCGCGCAGCCGCGCCGGGTCCACCACGGCCACGTGGACGCGCTCGCCGTCCGCGGCCTGGCGTCCGTCGTAGCCGGTCCACTCCGCCGACGTACGGAAACCCGCGGCCGCGACGGCCGCGTTGGCCGTTCCCGCCTCGGCCTGCGTGGCGTAGCGGCCGACCCGGACCTGCCAACCCATCACCCCGCGCGGGGTGTCGGCGTACGTGTCCCACTCGACGGCCTCCAGCCGCGGCTCGAACCCGGCCGCCCGCAGTTTCCCGGCGGTCGAATCGGCCCAGGCGCGGTCGCCCAGCGGGGCCCAGGTGGCCGCGCCCGTGAGGCGGTTGACGGCGGGTGCCTGCACCGTCACCGTCCACACACCGGCGGCCCCGGGGTCCTGCAGCACCCCGCTGCGGACCTGCAGCCCGGGCGCCACCTGCTGCGCCGTCCACACGATCCCGTGCGGGCCGGAGTCGGCGGCGGGCTGCGCCCCCGCGACGGCCGGCGGGACGGCGACGGCCAGCGTGAGGGCGGCGGCGAGCACCGCACCCCTGCGGGCGGCGTGGCCCACCCGGCTCGTCCTGCTGCGCGGTTCGTCGGCTGTGACGGACATGCCTCTCCTGACCTTCGGTTCTCCCGGGCGGCGGGGCTCGCTTCCCGGCGCTGTGATTCGTCATCCCAGTCCCGCACGGGGACGGGCGCCCCACGCGGCAACGGCTCGGCGGGAAACCCTCGATGACAACCGCACGCGAGGGCGGGGAAGTCGCCGGCCGCCTCGCCGCGGACGATCGGGCCGACCCCGGTCGCGGGGCCCGCGGGACGGCCAGGTAAGAACAAGGCGTGAACTCCGTACGCTCCGTTCCCCGGTGTCCCTGATGCCGTCCCTCGGCACCGCGCAGTGGGCGGTGGCCCTGCTCGCCCTCTTCCTCGTCGGCTACTCCAAGACCGGGGTGTCAGGGGCGGGGACGGTGGGGGTGGCGCTCTTCGCGCTGGTGCTGCCGGCCAAGCTGTCCACCGGCGTGCTGCTGCCGCTGCTGCTGGTCGGCGACGTGGTGGCGGTGGCCTCCTACCGCCGGCACGCCGACTGGGGCCGGCTGGTGCGGCTGTTCCCCTGGGTCGTGGCGGGGGTACTGCTGGGCGCGGCGGTCGTGGACCGGGTCGACGACACGCGGATGCGCGAACTCATCGGAGGGCTGCTGCTGATGATGCTCGCCGTCCACTGGTGGAGCCGGCGGCGGGGCCCGGACGACCCGGTCGCCCAGTACAGGGCCGTCGCGGCGGGAGCCGGGGTGCTGGCCGGGTTCGCCACGATGGCGGCCAACGCGGCGGGGCCGATCATGTCGCTGTACTTCCTGGCCTTGGGCCTGCCCATGCTCGGCTTCCTCGGCACCAGCGCGTGGTTCTTCCTGCTGCTCAACGTCTTCAAGGTGCCCTTCAGCGTCGCCTTGGGGCTGATCACGCCCGCCACGCTCGCCTTCGGCGCGCTCACGGCCCCCGCGGTGCTGGCGGGGGCCGCCGCCGGTCGTGCGACGATCAGCCGGATCAGCCCGAAGGTCTTCGAGCGCGTCACCGTGGCCCTGACGCTCCTCGCGGCGGTACGGCTGGTCACGCTGTGACCCCGGGCCGGGGCCGGGTGGCCGGGGTCAGGTGACGATCGCGGTGATCAGCCGCCGGCAGCGCTCCGCCATGTCCTGCGCGGATTCCTCCGGGTGGTGGATCCACCAGGTCACCAGGGTGCTGACGGTGCCGGTCCACAGGTGCTTGAGCGCGTCGGAGTCCAGGGCGTCCTCGATCCCGCGGGCGGCGAGGAACTCCGCGCTCCCGGCGGCCGCGAGCCGGTCGATGGCGGCGCGATGGCGCTCGGCCGCCTCACGGAGCGGCCCGGTGGCGGGCAGCGTCCGGTCGTACAGCACGAACCAGGCGTGGCGTCGCCCCTCGAGCGTGGTGAAGATCGCGCGCAGCACGGACAGCGGTGTCCCCAGCGAGGTGACGCCGGGGACCAGGGCATCGGCGAGCGCACGCGCCAGCGAGTCCGCCACCCGTTCCAGGGCCGCGGTGTACAGGGCGTCCTTGGAGCCGAAGTACTGGTACAGCAGCGGTTTGGTCACCCCGACCCGCTCGGCGACGGAGGCCATCGACGCACCGCTGTAGCCGCGGCGCCCGAACTCCTCGACGGCCGCGGTGAGCAACTGCTCCTCGCGTTCCGCGCGGGGTACGCCCTTGGTGCCCGCGGTACGGGTTCTCGCGCTCGCCACGCGGGCAATTCTAGGCGTCCGGGCAGCGAACTGACCGCGAGGTCAGTACCTCTCCCAGCCGATATGACCGAGTGGTAATTTACCCTCCGGCCATATCGGTTGTCCGAAAGGCGGGACAGGCATGACGGCATCGGGCACACGGTCGTGGTGGGGTTGGGGCACCGTCGAGCACGCGGTCCAGGGAGCCGAACGCGCCGCGCTGACCGACCGGGTGGCCGGGCTGCTCCCGGACGCCGACCTCACCGTCCACCTCCCCCCGGACATCGCCTCCCTCACCCTGCCGCCCGTACGGGTCCGGGCCCCGCGATCCCTGGCGCACCTGTGCTCCGCCACCCCGGCCGACCGCGCCGCCCACACCCACGGCAAGGCGTTCCGGGACGTCGTCCGCAACCTCCACGGCGACCTGCGCCACGCCCCGGACCTCGTGGCCCGCCCCCGCACCGAACAGGACGTCGCCGACCTCCTCGACTGGTGCACGCGCGAGCGGATCGCGGCGATCCCCTTCGGCGGCGGCAGCTCCGTCGTCGGCGGTGTCGAACCCCGCCTGGAGGACGGCCGCCCCGCGGTGACGATCGACCTGGAGCACCTCGACCGCGTGCTGGAGATCGACCCTGTGAGCCGTTCGGCCCGCATCCAGGCAGGCGTGCTGGGCCCGCGCCTGGAGGACCAGCTGCGGCCGTCCGGGCTGACGCTGCGTCACTTCCCGCAGTCCTTCGAGTTCTCCACCCTCGGCGGCTGGCTGGCCACCCGGGCCGGCGGGCACTACGCCACCCTGTACACGCACATCGACGACCTGACCCAGGCGCTGCGCGTGGTCACGCCGTCGGGTACCGGTGAGTCGAGGCGCCTGCCGGCCTCGGGTGCCGGGCCCTCGCCCGACCGGATGTTCCTCGGCTCCGAAGGCACGCTCGGCATCATCACCGAGGCGTGGATGCGTCTGCACGTCCGGCCCCGGTGGCGGGCGAACGCCTCGGTCCACTTCACCGACTTCACCGCCGCGGTCGCCGCCACCCGCGCCCTGGCCCAGTCCGGGCTGCACCCGTCGAACTGCCGGCTGCTGGACCCGGCCGAGGCGTTCGTCAACGCGGGCGTCACCACCGGCGACAGCGTCCTGATCCTCGCCTTCGAATCCGCCGACCACCCGGCGGGCCCCTGGATGGACCGCGCCCTGGAACTGTGCCGCGACCACGGCGGTCACCTGACCGAACCTGCCCGCCACAGCGACGCCGCCACCGACACCGGCGACCGCCCGGCGACCGCCCGGTCCTGGCGCTCGTCGTTCCTGCGCATGCCCTACCAGCGCGACGCCCTGGCCCAGCAGTCCCTGATCGTGGAGACCTTCGAGACCGCCTGCACCTGGGACCGGTTCGCCGGACTCCACGCCGCCGTCACCCAGGCCGCGAACGAGGCGATCCGCACCACCTGCGGCACCGGAGTGGTCACCTGCCGGTTCAGCCACGTCCACCCCGACGGGCCTGCGCCCTACTTCGGCGTCTACGCCGCCGGGCGGTGGGGCAGCACCGTGGCCCAGTGGGACGACATCAAGGCCGCCGTCTCCCAGGCGATCGCCGACCACGGCGGCACGATCACCCACCACCACGCCGTCGGCCGCGACCACCGCCCCTGGTACGACACCCAGCGCCCCGACCCCTTCGCCGCGGCGCTGGCCGCGGCCAAGGCCGCCCTGGACCCGGCGGGCATCCTCAACCCCGGCGTCCTCCTCCCCGCCGGCTGACGGGCAACGGTGTCACCAGCCGGACCGAGGCCGCCGCGCTCGCCTGCCGCCTGGGATGAGGCGACACGGACGGGCAGGGCGGGAGCCCCTGTGACCCGGTCGTGCCGGAGCAACGCCAGGTGACCGGCGGGACGCGGTCAGGGCCCGAGGGGCTCCGGCGGCGCGGCGGGTGCCGTGTCGAGGTCGGCGTCCTTGCGCTCGGGCACGCCGTGGGGCAGGCGGCGTACCGCGGCGGAGGCCGCCGGGGCCAGGGCCGCGACGGCGTAGGCGACGCCGGCGGTCGCGGCCACGTGGAGCCCCCGAAGCGCTCGGCGAACGGTCCCACGGCGAGCTGGCCGACGGGAACGGCGTGGTAGGACAGCAGGTCGTCGAAGGACGACACACGCGACAGGGCGTGCGCCGGCACATGCTCCTGCAGCGAGGTGTCCCAGGCGACGCCCCCGACCGAGGACCCGAGCCCGGCGGTGAAGGCGGCGGCGATCAGCCACGGCGCTCCCAGCCGCGCACCGAGCGCGAGGAGGGGCAGCGCGCCGAGCACGCCCGCCGGCACACCGAGCCGCAGCAGGTGGCGGACCGCCAGCCGGTACATCAGCGTGCTCATCAGCAGCAGTCCGGCGCCGCGCGCGCTGAGCACGAAGCCCCAGGTGGCCGCCCCGGCGACCTGCCGGGTGAGCACGGGGCCGAGGATCTGCCAGGTGCCCACCTGGACCAGGTTGACCACGCAGAAGCACAAGGACACCGTCCGGACCCAGCGGATACGGCGGTACGCGTCCCAGCCGTCGCGGATGTCGGCGAGCAGGCCCGAGGGGCGGCGGGCGGCGGCCCGGTCCGTGAGGGACGACAGGCGCGTGAGGCAGCCCGCGGCGAGGAGGTAGGTCAGCGCGTCGAAGGCGATGGCCGGGCCGCCGCCGACGGCCGCAGCCAGGACGTCCGAGAGGCTGGGCCCGAGGATCTTCGTGGCGTTGCGCACCGAACCCAGCAGTGCGTTCGCCTGCCGGCTCCGGTCGCCCGGGACGAGTTCTGGCACGATGCCGCGCAGGGCCGGCGTGGTGAACGCGGCCAGGATGCCGTTGGCGAACCCGAGGGCGGCCACCGGCCACAGGGCGTACCGGCCGGTCAGCAGCAGCGCGGCGACACTGCCCTGGGTGACGGCCGAACCCAGGTTGGCGGCCACCAGCACCGCCCGGCGCGGAAGCCGGTCGGCCGCGCCGCCATCCTCCACGAGCTGGAGCGCCCCGCCACCACCAGCGAACTCGCCGCCCACCTCGGCCTGTCGCTCGGCACCGTCGGAGGCCACCTGGCGGTGCTGCGCGACGCGGGTCTGGTCACCGGCACCCGGGTCGACCGCCGCGTGGTCTACCGGCGTACCGGGGCCGGTGACCTCCTCGCCGGCCGGACCCGCGCCCGAGCGGGGGCCGGAGCCGTCAGACCCCGAGCGCCCAGCGCACGCACCGCAGCGTGGGCGTGAACCCGGCCTTCTCATGGAGCCCGAACGCCCCGCTGGGGTTCGCCGAGTCCACGCTCAGGCAGGCCTTCCCGTAGCCCTTCACGTCCTCGGTGGTGAGCGGCCGCCATGTCAGGGGGCGGGTTCCTCGTTCATGGAGCGGAGAGTGCGGACTCCGGCCGCAGGCTGCCGCCTTGTTTCCCCGTGAGAGGTCGCCGTCCGGTCCGGACCCAGGCCCGAACGAGACACTCCCCAGGCCACGGGGGGAGACCTGGGGAGCGTGCGGCGATCTTGGCTCCTCGAACGGCCGTACGTCAAGAGGGCCGCGGGGAGGAGGTGTTCACCGCCGGCTGCCGTGCCGACGCCCTCACCTCGAACCCCGTGCCGGCCCCCTTCGCCGGCCGTGACCGCGCCGACCTGGAGCTCCTCCTGCGCATGGCCCGGGGTGACGACACCGCCCGCGCCGCCCGGCTCGCGCACCCGTACCCGCCCGCCGAACGGGACCGCGCCGTCGCCGTGCTGCGCCTGCTGCTGCGCGCACAGCGCACCGTCCTGGCCGTGAACCGCGCCCACATCGACTCCGCCGCCCGGTCGGCCTCGCGCACCGAACCGCTCTTCCGGCTCCAGGGCTCCCACCGGAACATGAACCAGCCGGCCGAGCGCATCTCCCCGGTCATGAACGACGCCGAACCCGACGTGCTCGTCGACGACCACCACCGCGCCGAGGCCCAGACCCTCACCTCCGCCGCCGAGGCCGACCTGCTCAAGCTCGCGGAACTCCGCGGCAGGATGACGGCCGCCCGGGCCGCACGGTGGGACGAGGTCGATGCCGCCTACCGCCGGGGACGGCCCGCGGCGGCCGGCGGGTCCGCCGGTCAGGTCGCGGCGCGGGCAGAGACGCCTGGGCGCGTATAGGCCTGCCGGGGAGTGAGCGCGCCGTGGCCGCCGGCGCAGACGACGACGGTCTCCACCGGTTCGCCGCAGTCGCGGTGGCGGACCTCCAGTGGCGGGCCCTCAGGGTCCGCGGTGTAGCGGTCGCCCCATTGCTTGAGGGCGATCATGGCCGGCCACAGGTCCCAGCCCTTGGGCGTGATCCGGTACTCGTGCCGGGTGCGGCTGCCCGGCTCGCGGTACGGGACGGTGTCCAGGATCCCGGCGGCGACCAGCTTGCGCAGCCGGTCCGCGAGTACGGCCTCGGACAGCCCCATGTGGCGGCGGAAGTCGTCGAAGCGGCGCACGCCGTTCATCGCGTCGCGCAGTACCAGCAGCGACCACTTCTCGCCGATGAGGTCGAGGGTGCGCTGCACCGTGCAGTTCTCGGTGCTGGTCTCCAGCCAGGTCATGCGGCCATCGTAAGCTGGCTTCGGCATTGACATCCAGATGTGCCGCTGGCTAACTTCGGATAGCGAAGCCAGTAAGCCCGGGAGGAAACGTCCAATGGCGAGGTCACGCACGTTCGAGTGGGAGGACCCGAAGGTCTCCGCGGCCGCCGTCGGCAAGGCGAGCGGTCTGGAGTTCCTGCGGGACGTGCTGGCCGGGCGCCTCCCCGCGCCGCCCATCGCCGCGACCCTCGGATTCACCCTGGAGCAGGTCGAGTCGGGCCTCGCGGTCTTCGCCCTGGAGCCGGGGGAGGAGCACTACAACCCCATCGGCAGCGTCCACGGCGGCGTCTACGCGACCCTGCTCGACTCCGCCGCCGGCTGCGCCGTGCAGTCCGTCCTCCCGGCCGGCATGGGCTACACCTCGCTCGACCTGAGCCTGAAGTTCCTGCGCCCGATCACGGTCGACACCGGCAAGGTCCGCGCCGTCGGCACCGTCCTCAACCAGGGCCGCCGTACCGCCCTCGCCCAGGCCGAACTGCTCGACTCCCAGGACCGCCTGCTCGCCCACGCGACGAGCAGCTGCATGCTCTTCCCCGTCCCCCCGCGCCAGGGGTGATGCCAGCGCACGGGGAGCCGTTGCCGCCGGTCGGCGCGCGAAGCCGGCACTGATCGCCGTGCTACGCGCCGGGGTCACGGAGGCCGACCGCGTCGTGCCGCCAGAACGGCTCGGCGTAGACCAGTGTCCCCGTCATCCAGGGCTCGTACCGGGGGAGCCCGATGACTTGGAAGGCGCCATCCGGGATGCGCAGGGACGGCTTGCGGAAGCCATGGTCGCCACCGGGCGTGAATCCGAGGCGTGAGTAGTACGCCGGATCGCCCTCGAGGAAGACCAGGGGTACGTCCCGCGCGGCGAGTGCGGTCAGCCCGCGCCGGACCAGGGCCGAGCCGAAGCCGCTCCTCTGGTGCTCGGGCACGACGGCCAGGGGGCTGAGCACCTGCACCTCGACCAGTCGCCGAGGGGCATCGAGCAGACCGCGGGTGAACATCACGTGCCCGACGATCCGGCCGTTGTGCTCCGCGACCAGTGAGAGACCGTCCGCGGGCGTGACGGTCCCGCGCAGGGTGTCGACCAGGTCGGCCACGACAACGCCGTGGTCTCCGAACGCCCGCAGGTGGACGTCCCGCACGCACTCTTCGTCGCCCGGAAGTTCTTCGCGAAGCTCCATACGCGGAGGGTAGGTCCTCCCCGGGGCCGAACGCAGACGGTTTTGCCGCCTTCCGGCTCCGAGCACGCGGACCCGCACACGTCTGAGTAGCCGTACTCATGTGCTCGCGAACCGCGCCCGCGACCCTGTGTGCCATGGCAGACCTCACCGTCCCCGTCCGCCGCGCGGGCGTGCCCGCGCTGGCGGCCGCCTTCGCGCTCGCAGCCCTCGTGGTGTCCGGAATCCAGCCGCGGGACCGCGGCACATGGGTGCTGGAGACCTTCTGGATCATGCTCGGACTCCCCCTCGCGGTGGCCCTACGGCGCCGGTTCCCCCTGACCGGGCTGGTCTGCGTCCTGCTGGCACTGCACGCACTGGTCCTCGCGGTGGGCGGTCACTACACCTACGCCCAGGTCCCGTTCGGGGACTGGCTGCGCGACGCGCTGGACCTGTCGCGCAACCCCTACGACCGGATCGGTCACCTCATGCAGGGCTTCGTGCCCGCCCTGCTGGTGCGCGAGGTCCTGGTCCGCGCGTCCCCGCTGCGCGGCAGCAGGTGGCTCGCACCGCTCACCGTCTGCGCCTGCGTGGCGTTCAGCGCGTTCTTCGAACTGCTGGAGTGGTGGGCGGCGTTGATCGGCGGGCACTCCGCGGACGCGTTCCTCGCCACGCAGGGGGACGTCTGGGACACCCAGTGGGACATGTTCTGCGCCCTGGTCGGGGCCGTGCTGTCGCTGCTGCTGCTCAGCCGGGTGCACGACCGGCAGCTGGCCGCGCTCGCGCGGCGCGACGCCGGGTAGCAGCCCCGTGGACGCGGTTGCCGGCCGGATCAGGTGAGGGTGACCGGCAGCCGGGCGTGGCCGTTGCGGTCGAACCTGCCGGAGCGGACGCCGTAGACGCGTCTAAGGGCGGGTATGCCGTAGGCGACCGTCTGCGGCGGCGCGGGGGCGCCGAGCCTGAGTCCACGGGCGACGTTCTTGAGGTCGCCGATGCTGCGCAGGGTACCCGGCCGCGGTGGCCTCGGTGACGGTGATGGTGTCGGCGTCCTGGGCGCCGGCCTGCTGGATCACGTAGACAATCGCGTGGCTGCGCGGAGGCGCGGGGCCGCCGCCCGAAGTAAGAGTACATACTCGTATTAAGGTGGGGGTGACTCGCGCGAGAACGCCGATGGTACGAGAGGGCGAACACATGAGTGAGATCAAACCCCGGTTCCGGAGGATCGACGGGCTGTCCGTCCGGTATGCCGAGAGCGAGGGGCCCCGCGACCACGTGGCCCTGCTGTTGAGCCCGTTCCCGGTCAGCCTGTATGCCTACGACGCGACCTGGTCGCGGCTGGCCGAGCGCGCTCACCTCGTCGCGGTGGACCTGCCGGGGTTCGGGCATTCCGAACTCCGGGAGGACCTGCTGTCGCCCACGGCGATGAGCGAATTCATCGTGCGGCTCGCCGACGAGTTCGAATTGGCGAAGCCGCACGTCGTGGGCCCGGACATCGGCACCAGCGCGGTGCTCTTCGCTGCGGCCCGACACCCCGACCGATTCCGCAGCGCCGTCGTGGGCAGCGGTGCGGCCGCGGTCCCGTTGCAGCTGGGAGGTCCGCTGAAGGACTGGGTGCACGCCGAGGACCTGGCGCCGTACCGGGCCCTGGGCCCCAAGGACATCGTGACGATCGCCCTCGACAAGATGCAGGGCTACGAGCTGCCGGAGATCGTGCGCGAAGACTATCTCGCGCCCTACGTGGGCCAGCGGATCGTCGAACAGATGGCCTACCTCCGTGCCTTCCCCGCCGAACTGCCGCTCCTGCGCGAGTTGCTGCCCGGCATCGAGACGCCCGTACGGATCATCGCCGGCCGCAGGGACATCGTGGTGCCCGTGGGGAACGCCGAATACCTGCACGAGCACCTGCCCAACAGCACCCTCGACGTCCTCGACGTCGGCCACTGGGTCTGGGAGGAGGCCGCGGACGACTACGCCAGGATCGTCACCGACTGGTGGCGGGCGCACTGACCTCGCCGCCAACCCGCAAGGACGAGCCGGACCGGCCCGGCGCCCCGCTGTTCAAGCCGTTGCGGCAGGTCATCGAGGCGGTCGACGAGATCTTCAAGGGCCGGCTCGGCCTCGAACGGAACCGTGGTCGCGCACCGGGCGGCGTGATCGCCCGCGTCATGCAGGGCATCCCCGCGCCGACCGCCGCGATCCGGTACAACGATCACACCGGCCGGCTCGTCCTGCGCTCACTGGCCGTCTGCCATCACTGACCCCTTGGAATGGATCATCCAGGCCGGCAATCAGGAAGGGCGAGGCCATAGGCCCGCGGTTCACCCAGGGTCCGGAGGTCGAATCCCACCTCGGCCGGACCGGCCGCGCTGCGCGCCGCCCAGGTGTCCGCAGGGGCACCGGTGTTCGCGCTGCGTAGCCGCGGTGTTGGGCATGCCGGTTGCGCGTCGGCGGCCCTCGGGCCGCCCGCGGTCGGGTTACCAGGTCTGCTCGGCGGCGCGCACGAGGATCTCGTTGACGGCGACCCGGCGGTCCCGGGTGACGATGTAGGACACGGCGTCGGCGATGTCCTCGGGGCGCAGCAGCTCCATGCCCTCGATCTGGCGCTCGATCGCCTGCCGCACGCCGTCCCTGAGGTGCGAGCTCAGCTCGGTGGCCACCGTGCCGGGCTCGACCACGCTCACCCGCAGGCGCTTCTGCACGACCTCCTGCCGCAGGGCCTCGGTGAATCCGTTCACGCCGAACTTCGTCAGGTTGTAGACGGCCGTCCCCGGCCGGGCCACCCGGCCCGCGGTCGAGCTGATGTTGACCAGGTCCGCGACCCGCCGCGGGGAGTCCTCCGCGGCGCGGAGGAGGTGCGGCAGCGCGGCGTGGGTGACGTACAGCAGTCCCTGGACATTGACCTCGACCATGCGCTCCCACTCCTCGAGCGGCGAGTCCGCGGCCTGGCCGACGCCCATGACGCCGGCGTTGTTGACGACCGTGTCCAGGCGGCCGAGCCCGGTCACGACGCGCTCCACGGCCGCGGTGGCCTGCTGCCGGTCGGTGATGTCGGCCTCCACCACGAGGGCGGTGCCGCCGTCGGCGCGGACCTTGTCCGCGACCGCCTCGAGCCGGTCGCGCCGCCGGCCGAGCACGGCGACGGCCGCGCCCTCCGCGGCGAGGCTGTGCGCGGTCGCCTCGCCGATTCCGCTGCCGGCGCCGGTCACCAGCGCCACCGTGTCCCGCAGTCGTCCGGTCATGTCGTCCTCCATGTGTCGTCGTCGCGGCGCCAAGGCCGCGGATTGCGGGGTCCGCTGCCGGCGGACCGTCGAACGGGGCTCCGGCCGGGCCTGCTGCCGCCACCGCTCCGTCCGGGGCCGGACACGGGGGTGGGGTGGTCGGGCAGGAAGTCGCCCCGGCAGGGGAGCCGCGATAGCCTCGTATCCGGAACCCGTTCCGGTTGAACCATAAGCGGAACCAGTTCCGGTTGTAAACGGGACGTGGAGGGAGCCGGGATTGGCCGCCAGCGACGACAGCGCCAGAGATGCCGCCGTGCGGCAGCACAGGCCGCTGCGGGCCGACGCGCAGCGCAACGAGGACCGGCTGCTCAAAGCCGCGGCGGCCGCCTTCGCCCGCGACGGAGCCGCCGCCTCGGTCAAGGACATCGCCCGCGAGGCCGGCGTCGGTGTCGGCACGCTCTACCGCCGGTTCCCCTCGAAAGAGCTGCTGATCGAGGCGACGTACCGGCACGAGGTGCAGGTCCTGTGCGAGGCGGCGCCCGAACTCGCGGCGTCCCTGCCCCCGGCGGACGCGCTGCGGACCTGGATGGAGCGCTTCATCGACTTCATGGCCACCAAGCACGGCATGGCCGACGCGCTCCGCGTGGTGCTGACCGACGAAGGCGAGCGGCTGGAGACCCGCGCCCACCTCGCCGATGCGGTGGGCCGCCTTCTCGCCGCCGGGGTGAGCCGAGGAGAGGCCCGGCCCGAGGTGGACGCCCGTGACGTCCTGATGACGCTCGGTGGCATCAGCTTCATGGCCGGCACCGAGCGACAGCCCGATCTCGCCGCGAAACTCATCGACCTGCTCCTGCACGGCATCCTGACGAACTGAACGATCACGACCGCGGGCCGGCTCACCACGACGGCTGTGCCCGGGCCGCTCGTAGGCCGGGGCAGGCCGTGGGATCGTCGTGCCCGTGATCGAGTCCTGGGTGATCGATGACGGCGGCACTGCGCCGGTGCCGCCGGAGGCGGTGCCGGAGAGGCTCCGGGCGAGGGCCGGCGACGGGTGGTTCGAGACATGGCTGACGAGTTCGTCCGGCCGGCTGCTGGGCTTCGTGACCAACACCGAGCGCGCGATGGTGGTGCTGCTCGAGGCGGAGGGCGACGCCGGCGAGCACGCGGTGGACCCGGGAGCCGGCGGATCGAGCGGGGGGTTCGTCCTGTCCAACGGGCAGCACGACGAGTACCCGGACGAGGACACCGTGCCGCTCGACGAAGCGTTCAGGATCGTCCGTCACATCGTCGGTGAGGGTTCCTGGCCCGTGGACGCGCCCCGGGTCGCCGATCGCTGATCGGGCGAGCCGGCGCCGCCGCACCGAAGCGGGCCGGGCGGCCTCCGGGGGCGCCCGGCCGGACCGCTCAGGTGCCGCTGCCGGGCTGGAAGGGCCCGACCCGGGGCACGGACGCCTTCCCGGTGTTCGAGACCTTGCCGCCGGTCCACGGCACCTTCAGGGAGACGGTCTCGTCGGGCGGCGTGATGAGCACCGCGGCCGGGGTCACGGTGGTCACCCCCGTGATGGCGGGGTTGGAGAAGGACATCGCCGACCAGGCGCTCGCGCCGGGCGCCAGGGAGACCCGCTGCTTCGGCTGGCCGGTGGCGCGCTCCGGGTCCACGGTCACCTGCTGCCCGGCGCTGTTGACGAACGCGACGCCGGGGAACCCGTAGAGCGTGCAGGTGTGCCCGGAGCGGTTGGTCAGGACGATCGGGAAGTTCTCCTGGCCCGCGCCGGGGTCGTTCCTGCCGATGGACGCCTTCAGGTCCGAGGAGTGGCAGCGCCCGCCGGCCGTCGGCTGCGTGCCGGTGGTGCCGGACGACGGGGAGGCCGAGGACGCGGCGGGCGGGGCGGAGGAGGCCGTCTTCGGCGGTGCGGCGGAGGTCGCCGGGTCCCCGCTCGCCGGGTTCGCCGAGCCGGGGAGCGTGTGGGGGGCACTCGCGGTGGCGCTGCCGCCCCCGTTGCCGCAGCCGCTCAGGGCCGCCGCCAGGACGACCGCGCCCGCGAGCAGGGGGACGGCCCTGCCCGGTGCGATACGGCGGCCGGCGGTCGCGTCCCCGCGGAGTCGCTTGATCGGCATTCCCTCGTGCTTGGTCACGTCCGTGTCTCTTTCCTCGTCGGCACGGCGCGCTGCGCGCTCCCCGTGCCGGGGCCGAATCCTGTTCTCCTGGTGAGATGCGCCGCGAGCGGCGGAGGTTCTCCGCGATCCGCGGATCACCCGATCAGCCGCAGACCGCCCAGCACCCGGTCGGTCAGATCCGGTCCCCCCTCCTGGCGGATCTGCACGTACACCTGGGGCTGGGCGGCGCCCGCCCGGGTGAGGCTGATCTCGTCGATCGAGCCACCCTTGGCACCGCAATCGGTCCAGTGCCGGACCCGGCCGCTCCATGCGGCCGTTCCGGCGGGCGCGTAGCCGCGGCTGCCCCGGTAGCGGCAGGTGTCGTGCCGTATGGCGCCGACCCGCGCGGCGAGATCGCCCCGCTCGCTGAGCCCGACGAACACGCCGTCGACGCCCGAGTCCAGGTCCTGCCAGCTCCCCACGTCGCGGGCGACGAGGAGGGCCGGCTCGTGGGCGTCGGGGAGCCCCAGGGTCTTCGGGCTCCACCCGCCGCCGACCAGTTCGCGGCCCCACGCCGCGGGCACCGCCACCCGGATCCGGTGGGTGGCGTCGCTCACGGCCGACGGCGCGGCGGTCCGGGGCGGGTCGGAGCGCGTGGCGACCACCCCCGCGCCGGCCGCCGCGACCACCGTGGCACACAACGCGATCCCCAGGGCCCGGCCACGCCGCCGACGCGGACTCCCGGCGTCGTGGCCGGCCAGACGGTCGGCCAGCGAGTCCAGTTCGGCGGCGAACCGCGACGCGCTCGGCCAGCGCTTCCTGCGGTCGGGTTCCAGAGCGCGCAGGACCGCCCGCTGCACACCCGCAGGCAGGTCCGGGCGCAGCCGCCCGGGACGCACCACCTTCCCCGCGGGGCCGGGGACCGTACCCGTCACGAGGTGGTAGAGCAGGGCACCCAGGCCGTACACATCGGCACGTACGTCGATGCCCCCGTCCGGGCGGGCCTGTTCGGGCGCCATGTAGCCGGCCGACCCGGCGGCCATGGTCAGGCCCGAGGCCTGGGCGAGCGCCTTGGCCAGACCCAGGTCGGCCACGAGCACCCGGTCCCGTCCGTCCTGCGCCCTGCTGATCAGCACGTTGGACGGTTTGATGTCACGGTGCACGACACCCGCGTCGTGCAGCGCCGCGACGCCCCGGGCGGCCTCCGCCGTCAGCCGCAGCGCCTCGCGCACGGTCGGCCGCCCGCGGCCGAGGAGATCGTCCAGAGTGCCGCCGTCCGCGTACTCCATCACGAAATAGGGCCGTTCGTCGGGCAGTTCCCCGATGTCGAAGACCTGCACCAGACGAGTGGACGCCGCCTTGCGCAGCAGCCTGGCCTCGGCCAGGAAGCGCTCGCGGAGGTCCAGGCGGTACGCCCAGTTCTCGGCCATCACCTTGACGGCGACAGGCGCGTCGAGCGAGTCGTCATGGGCCAGCCACACCATGGCGAACGCCCCTGATCCGACAGGTCGCACCAGCCGGTACCGGCCGATCTGCTGAGGTGGGGGCATGGGCCTATCATGCACCGACCCCCCAGACGGCCGAGGAGGACCCCTGTGACGCCCGCCCAGGAGACAGAGGAGCTCGCGGCACTCGCGGCAGCCGGGGACGCCGCGGCTCTCGACCTCCTCCTCGCGCGGATCCGTCCGGAGGTCCTGCGGCGCTGCGGCCGCTTCCTTCCCCACCGGGAGGACGCCGAGGAGGCCGCGCAGGACGTCCTGCTCCAAGTCGCCCGCAGCATCGGCACCTTCGAGGGCCGCAGCCTCTTCCACACCTGGCTGTACACGGTCGTCGCCAACTGCTCCCGCCAGAAGTACCGCGAACTCAAGCGGCGGCGAGCCGAACAGCCCCTCACCGTGGCCGAGACCGACAGACCCGACCCACGCAGGACCAGCGTGGTCGCCGGAACGCGCCTGGATCTGCTGGAGGCCCTCGAACGGCTGGAGAGGACCGCCCCCGAGCTGGTCGCGCCGCTGGTGTACCGGGACATCTGCCAGATGGAGTACCGCGAGATCGAGGAGCGCCTGGGCATCCCGCTGGGGACGGTGAAGTCGCGCCTGCACAAGGCGCGCAGGCAGGTCCGGCAGTGGCTGGTGGACACCGCCTGACGAGCGGGCCCGCCGGCCGCGGATTTCCCCGGACGGATCGAGAACTTTTCCCGGACTCCACGCGACTCATCCACCAAGGGGCGGTGTGTGCCGCCGCCTTGCGGATGTCGACAGGAGTTGCGTTTTGTCCATATCTCGGAGACCCCTGCCCCGCCGGCGCAGACGGCTGTCCGTCGGCGCCGGTCTGCTGAGCGCCGCCGTCCTGGCCGCGCTCGGCGTCGCCCAGGCCCCCGCACAGGCGACCGGCGGTGAGCGGACCACGGCGTCACCGGCGTCCGCCCACGCGCAGCCGGGGCACGTCGAACCGCTCTGCGGCCCCGCCAAGCCGCACGAGTTCACCTGCTTCGGCCTGCGGCGCACCGACGTCACGGCTCGCAAGGGAGTCCGGACGGCCGCGGACGCCCCCCAGGGATTCGGCCCCGCCGACCTGCGCGGCGCCTACGGCCTGCCCGCGGACGGCGGGGCGGGCAGGACCATCGCCATCGTCGACGCCTTCGACAACCCCGGTGCCGAGGCCGATCTCGCCGTCTACCGCGCGCAGTACGGACTTCCGGCCTGCACGACCGCCAACGGCTGCTTCACCAAGGTCGACCAGCGCGGCGGAACCGACTACCCGGATCCCGACCCCGGTTGGGCCGGCGAGATCTCCCTCGACCTGGACATGGTCTCCGCCGTCGCCCCGAACGCCCGCATCCTGCTCGTCGAGGCCGACACCGCCACCATCGGCGACCTGGGCGCCGCCGTGGACCAGGCCGTGGCCCTCGGCGCGGGATACGTCTCCAACTCCTACGGCTCCAACTACCTTTACTACCCGGAGGACCCCGGCGAGTCCGCGGCCGACGTCCACTACGACCACCCGGGCGTCGCGATCGTCGCCTCGTCCGGGGACTCCCGCTACGGCGTCGCCTACCCGGCCGCCTCTCCCCACGTCACCGCGGTCGGCGGCACCACGCTGACCCAGGACGCCGGAACGGCCCGCGGCTGGTCGGAGTCGGTGTGGAGCCACGACGGCGCCGGCACCGGTTCCGGCTGCTCCCTGTACGAGCCCAAGCCAGCCTTCCAGCAGGACACCGGCTGCCCCGGGCGCACCGTCGCCGACGTCTCCGCGGTGGCCGACCCCGCCACGGGTGTGGCCGTCTACGACAGCTACGCCGGAGGCGGCTGGGGCGTGGCCGGCGGCACCAGCGCCTCGGCGCCGATCATCGCGGGCGTCTACGCGAACGCCGGCACCCCGGTCGCCGGGACCTACCCCAACACCTACCCGTACGCCGCGGGCGGCTCCGGCCTCCACGACGTGACCACGGGCACCAACGGCCGCTGCTCACCCGCGTATCTGTGCACGGCGGGACCGGGCTACGACGGGCCCACCGGCCTGGGCACCCCTGACGGCCCGGCGGCCTTCCGGATGGGGCCGCACGGCACCCTGTCGGGAACGATCACCGACCAGCGCAGCGGCGCACCCGTCCCCGCGGCCGTGGTGACCGCGGGCATCTTCCGCGCCACCACGGACGGCGAGGGCCGCTACAACCTGCCGCTGCCGGCCGGCAGCCACGACGCGCAGGTCGCGGCGTACGGCTACGCGCCGGGCGAGGCGGCGGATCTCCAGGTCGCCGACGGCGCCACCGTGACCCGGGACTTCGCCCTGCGCAAGCTGGCCACCCACCGCGTGTCGGGCACCGTCGCCGACGGCTCCGGCCACGGCTGGCCGCTGCACGCGCGGATCACCGTGGACGGGGTGCCGGGCGCCCCGGTGTGGTCCGACGCCTACACCGGCGAGTACCGCGTCGACCTGCCCGAGAACCACACGTACACCCTGCGGGTCGTCAGCGACGACCCCGACTACCGGTCCCTGGTACGGAAAGTCGAGGTCAAGGCGGCTGACCAGACCCTGCGCCTGGCGCTGCCCGCGGACACCTGGGCGAGCGGCGACCCCGCGTACACCCTGAAGGTCAACACCCTGGACACCCAGTCCTTCGACTCCCCGGACGGGGCGCCCGCGGGCTGGAGTGTCGTCGACGCGCCGGGCACCGCGCACGGCTGGACGTTCGACGACCCGGGCGGCCGCGGCAACAACACCGGCGGTTCCGGCGCCTTCGCCGTCGCCGACAACGACCACGCGGGCTGGGACACCGCCCTGGACACCCAGCTGGTCAGCCCCGTGCACGACCTCAGCGGCGAGGGCGATCCCGAGCTGGCGTTCAGCACCGACTACGAGGGGGCCGCGGAACAGAGCGGCGACGTGGACGTCACCGACGACGGGGGCAGGACCTGGACCACGGTGTGGCACCAGGACCAGCTGTGGGACGGCGGCCGCGTCGAGATCCCGCTGACCGACTGGGCCGGCAAGCCCGCGGTGCAGGTGCGCTTCCACTTCACCGGTCCCGGCATGCTCTGGGCCGTAGACGACGTGACGATCGCCCAGCGGGTCCTCACCCCCGTCCGCGGGGGAGTGCTCACCGGCATCGTCTCCGACGCAAACACCGGTCAGGGGCTGGTCGGCGCCGCGGTGCGGACCGGCGCCCACGGCCCCTCGGCGCCGACCGTGGCCACCACCGGTGACCCGCGCATCGGCGACGGCCTCTACCGCCTGTTCGTCCCCGGCGGCGGCAGCCACTCCTTCACCGCCGCCAAGCCCTCCTACCGCACGGCCTCCCGCACCGTGACGGTCCCCGCCGACCGGGCCGCCAAGGCCTCGTTCGCCCTCAAGGCGGGCAGGCTGTCGGTGGGCTCCACGCGGATCGACGCCACCACCGCCCCCGGCGGCCGGGAGGTCCGGAAGGTGACCGTACGCAACACGGGTACCGCTCCCGCCACGCTCCGCATCGGCGAGCGGACCGGCACCGGCCCGGGTTCCGGGACCCCGGGCACCGCCTGGCGCACCCTGCCCGAGCTCCCCGCCCCCGTGATGGACAACGCGGTGGAGAACTACCGCGGCAAGCTCTACTCCGCGCTCGGCTCGGACGGCTCCACCCCCACCGCCGACCTCTACGTGTACGACCCGTCTGCGGGCATCTGGACCCGCGGCGCCCCGGCGCCCGAGCCCCGGCAGGCCACCGCGCACGGCCTCATCGGCGGCCGCCTCTACACCGTGGGCGGCTGGGGCCCGCAGGAGACGGTCAGCCGCACCATGCAGGTCTACGACACCGCGAGCGGCACCTGGACGAAGGGTCCGAGCATTCCCCAGGGCCGCTTCGGCGCGGCGAGCGCCGTCCTGGACGGGCGGCTGTACGTGGTCGGCGGCTGCACCAACACCGAGTGCGCGAGCACCGTGTACGTCTTCGACCCGGGGACCGGCAGGTGGTCCCAGGCGGCGGACTACCCGCAGTCGATCAGCTGGGCATCGTGCGGCGCCATCAGCGGGAAGCTGTACTGCGCGGGCGGCACCCATGAGTACCTCGAAACGGGTACGGCCTACGTCTACGACCCGGTCTTCGACAGCTGGCAGCCCATCGCCGCCATGCCGGTGGGCCTGGCCACCGGTGCCTACGCCGCCGCCAACGGGCGGCTTCTGGTGTCCGGCGGCTTCAAGCGGGTCGGCGTGAACAGGGTCCTCACCCCGGAGGGCTACGCCTACGATCCGGGCACGGACACCTGGACCGCGCTGCCCGACACCGCGACCGCGGTCTACCGGGGCGGCGGTGCCCCGGGGATGTACCGGGTGGGCGGCAGCAACCAGAGCCGCTTCCCCGTACCGGTGGCCACCGTGGAGGAGCTGCCGGGCTGGGACCAGACGGAGTCGAACGTGGACTGGCTGTCCGAGAGCCCCCGGCGGCTGACCCTGCGGCCCGGCCAGAAGGCGTCGTTCACCGTCACGACGGACGCACGCGGGATCAGCCGGCCCGGTGACTGGACTGCGTCCCTGGTCCTGCGCAGCGACACCCCGTACTGGCTGCCGCCGATCCCGGTGTCCCTGCACGTCAGGAAGGCGCGCACTCCGTAGCGCCGCCGGCACGCGCCACGGCCGCGCCCCCGGGCGGACTCGGGTCCGCC
>NZ_JBSFLB010000056.1:0-38675 GCF_053598835.1 Streptomyces sp. NPDC001070 | reverse complement strand
GCCCGGTTACATTTCGAACCCGGAAGCTAAGCCTTTCAGCGCCGATGGTACTGCAGGGGGGACCCTGTGGGAGAGTAGGACGCCGCCGAACAATTCTTCAGCCCGTCGCCGGAGCCTCATCAGAGGCCCGGCGACGGGCTTTTTTATGCCCTGAGGTAAGGTCGGGTGGAATCATCGGAGCGTACGTTCAACAGGAGGGGCCCCCGGTGGAGGTCCAGGAGACAAGGGTGCAGACGGATCGCGTCTTCACGATCCCCAACATCCTGAGCATGGCACGGCTGTTGGGCGTGCCGGTGTTCCTGTGGCTCATTCTGTGGCCGGAGTTCGGCGGGCCGAAGGTCGACGGCTGGGCGCTGCTGGTGCTCGCGCTGAGCGGCGTCAGCGACTACCTCGACGGCAAGCTCGCGCGCCGCTGGAACCAGATCAGCAGCCTCGGCAGGGTGCTGGATCCGGCCGCGGACCGGCTGTACATCGTCTCCACGCTCATCGGCCTCACGTGGCGCGGGATCCTACCCTGGTGGCTGACCGCCATCCTGGTGGCCCGGGACGCCGTCATGGGCGTGATGATCCTGGTCATGCGCCGGCACGGCTGGGGTCCGCCGCAGGTCAACTTCATGGGCAAGGCCGCCACCTTCAACCTGATGTACGCCTTCCCGTTGCTACTGCTGAGCGACGGCGACGGGTGGCTGAACACGCTCGCTGCTATTTTCGGATGGGCGTTCGCCGGATGGGGTACAACGCTGTATTGGTGGGCAGGGATCCTCTACGTGGTCCAGGTCCGCCGACTCGTCAGGGCGGACGCCACGGCCGATTGAGCCCGCGTGCCCGGCAGGAGAGACATCCGGCCGGGTGCCCCGCGCGTGACCGGCGGTCCGGGGGACCGCGAGGGTCCGCGTACGAGAGAGCACGGGTGACGTCGGCAAGACAGTCGTCTCTTTGAGGAGGACGCTTCCGACATGAAGGCCGTCGTGATGGCCGGCGGCGAGGGCACGCGCCTTCGCCCGATGACCTCGAGCATGCCCAAGCCGCTGCTGCCGGTCGTGAATCAGCCGATCATGCAGCACGTGCTCAAGCTGCTCAAGCGGCACGGTCTGACCGAGACCGTGGTGACCGTGCAGTTCCTCGCCTCGCTCGTCAAGAACTACTTCGGCGACGGCGAGGAACTCGGCATGGAGCTCACCTACGCGAACGAGGAGAAGCCACTCGGCACCGCCGGCAGCGTCAAGAACGCGGAGGACGCACTCAAGGACGATTCGTTCCTGGTGATCTCCGGTGACGCCCTGACCGACTTCGACCTGACCGAGCTGATCAACTTCCACCGGGAGAAGGGCGCGCTGGTCACGGTCTGCCTGGCCCGGGTGCCCAATCCCCTGGAGTTCGGCATCACGATCGTCGACGAGGAGGGCAGGGTCGAGCGCTTCCTCGAGAAGCCGACCTGGGGCCAGGTCTTCTCGGACACCGTGAACACGGGCATCTACGTGATGGAGCCCGAGGTCTTCGACTACGTCGAACCGGATGTCTCCGTCGACTGGTCCGGTGACGTCTTCCCGCAGCTGATGAAGGAAGGCAAGCCCATCTACGGCTACATCGCCGAGGGCTACTGGGAGGACGTCGGCACCCACGAGAGCTACATCAAGGCGCAGGCCGACGTCCTCGAGGGCAAGGTCGACGTCGACATGGAGGGCTTCGAGATCTCGCCGGGGGTCTGGGTCGCGGAGGGCGCCGAGGTCCACCCGGACGCGACGCTTCGCGGTCCCCTCTTCATCGGTGACTACGCCAAGATCGAGGCCGGGGCCGAGGTGCGCGAGCACTCGGTGGTCGGCTCCAACGTCGTCGTGAAGTCCGGCGCCTTCCTGCACAAGGCCGTCGTCCACGACAACGTCTACATCGGGCCGCAGACCAATCTGCGCGGCTGCGTCATCGGCAAGAACACCGATGTCATGCGGGCCGCGCGGATCGACGACGGCGCGGTCATCGGCGACGAGTGCCTGATCGGCGAGGAGTCGATCATCGCCGGCAACGTCCGGGTCTATCCGTTCAAGACCATCGAGGCCGGCGCGTTCGTGAACACGTCGGTCATCTGGGAGTCCCGGGGCCAGGCGAACCTCTTCGGCGCGCGGGGTGTCTCGGGCATCCTCAACGTGGAGATCACCCCGGAGCTCGCCGTGCGCCTCGCGGGCGCGTACGCGACGACGCTCAAGAAGGGTGCGACCGTCACCACCGCGCGTGACCACTCGCGTGGTGCCCGTGCGCTGAAGCGGGCGGTGATCTCGGCGCTGCAAGCCAGCGCGATCGACGTGCGCGACCTGGAGAACGTGCCGATGCCCGTGGCGCGGCAGCAGACGGCGCGCGGCAGCGCCGGCGGCATCATGATCCGCACGAGTCCCGGCATCCCCGACTCGGTCGACATCATGTTCTTCGACGAACGCGGCGCGGACCTGTCGGCCGCGGGCCAGCGCAAGCTGGACCGCGTCTTCGCGCGCCAGGAGTACCGGCGTGCGTTCCCGGGCGAGATCGGCGACCTGAACTTCCCGGCGAGCGTCTTCGACTCCTACACCGGCGCGCTGCTGCGGGCCGTGGACACCTCCGGCATCGCCGAGGCCGGGCTGAAGGTCGTGGTCGACGCGGCGAACGGCAGCGCCGGCCTGGTCCTGCCCAGCCTCCTCGGGCGGCTCGGGGTGGACTCGCTGACGATCAACCCCGGCCTCAACGAGGCCAGGCCCACGGAGACGGCCGACGGCCGGCGCGCGGGCCTGGTGCGGCTCGGGGAGATCGTGGCGTCCTCGCGGGCGGCGTTCGGCGTGCGCTTCGACCCGGTCGGGGAGCGGCTGTCGCTGGTTGACGAGCGCGGAAAGATCATCGAGGACGACCGGGCGCTGCTGGTCATGCTCGACCTGGTCGCCGCCGAGCGCCGCAGCGGCCGGGTGGCGCTCCCGGTGACGACGACCCGCATCGCCGAGCAGGTCGCGGCGTACCACGGCACGCAGGTGGAGTGGACGACGACCTCGCCCGACGACCTGACCCGGGTCGGCCGCCAGGAGTCCACCATCTTCGGCGGCGACGGCAAGGGCGGCATCATCATCCCGGAGTTCAGCAGCGTCTTCGACGGCGCCGCGGCCTTCGTGCGGCTGATCGGCCTGGTGGCCCGTACGCAGCTCACCCTGAGCCAGATCGACGCCCGCATCCCGCGTGCCCACGTCCTCAAGCGGGACCTGGCGACGCCGTGGGCGGTCAAGGGCATGGTCATGCGCCGCGTGGTCGAGGAGGCGGGGGACCGCTTCATCGACACCACGGACGGCGTGCGCGTGGTCGAGGCCGACGGCCGCTGGGTGATGGTGCTGCCCGACCCGGCCGAGGCGGTCACGCATCTGTGGGCGGAGGGCCCGGACGACGTCTCCGCGCAGGCGCTGCTCGACGAATGGTCGGCGATCGTGGACAGCGCCGGTCGCTGATCCCACCCCGGGAACGGCTCACGGGCCCCTCCCGACGCGCCTAACGGCGCGTCGGGAGGGGCCCGTTCGAGGTCGGTGGCACGGACATGCGACGATGTGCGGCATGCCGCAGCAGCACCCCGATCGGAGCAGCGCCCCTGGGAGGGCCCTGACCCGGCGCCCGGACGCCTCGATGTCGCTGCTGACCAACGTCATGGAGCACAGCCTCGACGACGGATACGCCGAGGCGGCGGCCCGCCGGGGCGCCACCGGCAGGTCGCGTCTGCCCGGCACGCTGCGGGGCAAGCTGGTGCTCGCGCTGGGTCTGGTCCTCGCCGCCGTCCTGGTCACCATAGGCGCCGCGCAGACGCAGGTCGCGGCCCCCACGCTGGCCAAGGAGCGGCAGAAGCTCATCGACCGCATCCAGTCCGAGACCCGCGCCGCGGACGACCTGCAGAAGAGCGTGGACGGGCTCCGCGACGACGTGGCGACCAAGCAGCGCCAGGCCCTCAAGAACCAGGGCGGCGAGGCGGAGCGCGTGGCGCTCCTCGCCGGGGCGACCCCGGTCACCGGGCCCGGGATCGAGGTGGAGGTCAACGACGCCAAGGAGGCGTCGTCGGGCGGCGGCAGCGACCCCCGTACGACCAGCGACTTCTCGGACACCGGCCGTGTGCGCGACCGGGACATGCAGCGCATCGTGAACGGACTGTGGGCGTCGGGGGCGGAGGCCATCTCCGTCAACGGGCAGCGGCTGACCTCGTTGTCGGCCATCCGTGCCGCGGGGGACGCCATACTGGTCGACAACCGGCCGCTGGTACCGCCCTACACGATCCTGGCGATCGGGGACCCGCAGAAGCTGAGCACATCCTTCCAGGACAGCGCGGACGGACAGTATCTGCACGTCCTGCAGGAGAACTACGGGATCCGCGCGCGCGTCTCCGAGAAGGAGAAGCTCGATCTGCCCGCGGCTCCGAGTCTGATAATCCGCTCCGCGACGCCGGTCCCGTCGGCCGGGCCGTCGTCGAGCGCATCCGGAAATGGGAAGGGTACGAATTGATCGCCGTACTGGGCCTGATCGTTGGAGTGGTGGTGGGCCTCGTGGTCCGCCCCGTCGTGCCGACGGTGGTCGAGCCCTACCTCCCGATCGCCGTGGTCGCCGCGCTCGACGCCGTCTTCGGCGGTCTGCGGGCGATGCTCGACGGGATCTTCGACGACAAGGTCTTCGTGGTCTCCTTCCTGTCCAACGTCGTCGTGGCCGCGCTGATCGTCTTCCTGGGCGACAAGCTGGGGGTGGGGGCGCAGCTCTCCACGGGTGTGGTCGTCGTCCTCGGCATCCGCATCTTCTCCAACGCCGCGGCGATCCGCCGCCATGTCTTCCGGGCGTGACAGCACCATGAACGACGAGAACGACCAGACACCGGACAAGCCGGAGCCGCCGAGCCCCGGCACTCCGGGCGAGCCGGCCGAGCCGGGCAAGCCGGGCAAGCCGGTGGAGCGTGCTGAGCCCATGCCGCCCGCCGGGCCCTCCCGGCCGGCCGGGCCCGCGGAACCGGGGGCGCCCGCGGAACCCGCCGGTCCGGCGCGGCCCACCGTGCGGCCGGAGCTTCCCGCCCCTCCCGGACCGGTCCCCCCGGCCGAGCCCGCGGCGGCGGAGCCGTCCCCGCTCGCCGAGGAGCCGCCGCGGCAGCCCGCGGCCGAGGCGCGGGGGGCGGCGCCCGCCGGCACCGGCCGGGCACGGCTCAGGGCCGGGCTCTGGCCGCCGCGGCTCTCCCGTGCCCAGCTGATCGTCGCCCTGCTGCTGTTCGTGCTCGGGCTCGGCCTGGCGATCCAGGTCCGCTCGACCAGCGACACCAGTGCGCTGCGCGGCGCGCGACAGGAGGACCTGGTGCGGATCCTGGACGAGCTGGACAACCGCTCGCAGCGCCTCGACGACGAGAAGCGGCGGCTGGAGGAGCAGCGCACGGAGCTGGAGAACAGCTCGGACCAGGCCGAGGAGGCCCGCAAGCAGACCGAGCAGAAGGTCGAGCAGCTCGGTGTGCTGGCCGGCACGGTCGCCGTCGAGGGCCCCGGGATCACGCTGACGATCACCGACTCCCACGGAGCGGTCGAGGCCGACATGCTGCTCGACGCGCTCCAGGAGCTGCGTGCCGCGGGCGCGGAGGCGATCCAGATCAACGACGTGCGCGTCGTGGCCGACACGTACTTCACGCAGGGCTCGAGCGGTGTGGAGATCGACGGGCAGAAGGTGAGCCAACCGTACCGCTTCAAGGTCATCGGTAATCCACAGGATCTTGAACCCGCCCTGAACATTCCCGGCGGCGTGGTACAGACTTTGGAGAAGGAGCAGGCCACAGCGGATGTGACGCGATCGCAGAAGATCGTCGTGGACGCCTTGCGGCCGTCGGAGCAGCCTGACTACGCTCAGTCGTCATCCCGGTGATGCGGGTGCGAGTGGGGTTCGCGGGGGAGGGCGGGAGAATGCGGGGGGTCGCCGCACCGTTGGGGTGGTGCGTGAGAGAAACTGTGTGTTGGTCGTGACTGAGGGTTCGTCCTGCCCCACGGGCGGGTCTGTGTCGTTCAAGGGGAATCGCCCGTGAAGTTGTTCGGTAAGTGGTTCGGCAAGAGTACGCGTCAGGCCGGTGACAGCCCCACGGCGCGTCACCGGGCACCGCGGCATGGCCAAGGAGAGGGACCGGGCGAGGAGCGCCCGCTGTTCCGTGACGGGACCGCTGCTCCGGGTGGTGACATTTCGGGCGGTCATGGCGCGGTTTCTGTTGACCCTGCGGCTGCGGGGCGCATAGGTTTCCAGCAACCATCAGCCTCTAACACAGGTGGAGGGTCCTTGCCGGTCTGTCCGCGGTGCGGGTTCCAGAACGCGGAAGCGAGCCGCTTCTGCTCCAACTGTGGCGCGCCGCTGCGTGCCGGAGTGCCGTCCGAGCGTGCCTCCGAGACCACGTCGACGATCTCGATCTCCGGGATCGAGGCCTACGAGGCCGAGGCGACGGGTCAGACCACGCTGCCGGCGCTGTCCCCTGAGGCGCAGGCCGCGGTCGACGCGCTGCCCCCGGGTTCCGCGCTGCTGGTGGTGCGCCGTGGTCCCAACTCGGGGAGCCGCTTCCTGCTGGACGGTGAGCTGACGACGGCCGGCCGCCACCCGGAGAGCGACATCTTCCTCGACGACGTCACCGTCTCGCGGCGTCACGTGGAGTTCCGGCGCGCTCAGGACGGCACCTTCACGGTCTCCGACGTCGGCAGCCTCAACGGCACGTACGTCAACCGGGAGCGGATCGACTCGGTGACCCTGTCCAGTGGCGACGAGGTGCAGATCGGCAAGTACCGACTGGTCTTCTACGCGAGCCAGTGGGGCGCCTGACCCCCGCGAGGGAAGGTTCATGCTTCGTACACCGTCGGGCGGTGCCGGCAACGGCACCGCCACCACGGACGACCGGCTGCTGAGCATCGGGGCGGTGCTCAACGAGTTGCGTGAGGAGTTTCCCGAGGTCACCATCTCCAAGATCCGCTTCCTCGAGGCGGAGGGGCTGGTGGAACCGCAGCGCACCCCGTCGGGGTACCGGAAGTTCACCGTCCGGGACGTCGAACGGCTGGGGCACGTGCTGCGCATGCAGCGCGATCACTATCTTCCGCTGAAAGTGATCCGCGAGCATCTCGACGCCCTCGACCGCGGCGAACCGCTCCCGCTGCCCGTCTCGTCGTCCGGGGAGTCCCGGGAGCTGATCGAGGTCGGCGCGGTGGAGCACGAGCCGCCCGCCCCGCTGCGGATCGGCAAGGACGAACTGCTGGCCGCCACCGGCGCCGAGGTGGGCGAACTGGCGCAGTGGGAGGCGTACGGGCTGGTGGAGCCCGGTCCTGACGGTGACTATGACGCCGAAACGGTGAACATCGCCAAAATCGTCGCCGACCTGGGCCGCTTCGGGCTCGAACCGCGCCATCTGCGGGCGGTGAAGGCGGCCGCCGACCGCGAGGCCGGTCTGGTGGAGCAGGTGATCGCGCCGCTGCGCAGGCACCGCAATCCGCAGACCAGGACGCACGCCGAGACCACCGCGCGCGAGCTGGCGGCGCTGTCGGTGCGGCTGCACGCGGCGCTGCTGCAGGCCGCGCTCAGGGTGCGGCTCTTCTGAGCCGGCATGACCAGGACACGCCCGGTCGGTGACCGGCCGGGCACGTCCCGACTACCCAAACCTGCCGGGCACGGCCTAGGGTTGCTGTGTGAACGAGCTCGACGTCGTGGGTGTCCGGGTCGAAATGCCCTCCAACCAGCCGATTGTGCTCCTGCGGGAAGTGGGAGGCGACCGCTACCTGCCCATCTGGATCGGGCCGGGGGAGGCCACCGCCATCGCTTTCGCGCAGCAGGGCATGACGCCCGCGCGGCCGCTGACCCATGATCTGTTCAAGGACGTGCTCGAGGCCGTCGGCCAGACGCTGACCGAGGTCCGGATCACCGACCTGCGTGACGGCGTCTTCTACGCCGAGCTGGTGTTCGCCAGTGGCGTGGAGGTGAGCGCCCGTCCCTCGGATGCCATAGCGCTCGCGCTGCGGACCGGAACTCCCATTTACGGGAGCGACGGTGTGCTGGACGACGCAGGCATCGCCATTCCCGACGAGCAGGAGGACGAGGTCGAGAAGTTCCGCGAGTTCCTCGACCAGATCTCGCCCGAGGACTTCGGTACGAGCAGTCAGTAAGGCCCCGCGGGGACCATTCGTCCAGCCGTACCCCCTGGGTGGACACGGGAAACCACTCCAGGGGTTGATATCACTCGGCGTGCCGAGCGTGGCGATCGTTGACGCACCCGGAGTGACTGCCTACCGTCGAGAAGGAAAGTCCCGATGGCACGTGCGCGTGCCTGGAGGGGTGCGAAGGGACGGGAGGTCGGCGTGAGAAGCACCGGCGACGGTACGGCCTTTGGCGGCCCGTATCCGATGCGCGGGGCCTTGGCCCGCAACGCCGCAACGCCCCCCGGCGGGGGTTCGGGCGACACCTCTGGGCAGCGACCGGAGGAGACCGGCGAACGCGTCGGCTACCGCGGGCCGACCGCCTGCGCGGCGACCGGAATCACCTACCGCCAGCTGGACTACTGGGCGCGGACGGGGCTCGTCGAGCCCAGCATCCGGCCCGCGTACGGCTCGGGGACGCAGCGCCTGTACAGCTTCCGGGACGTCGTCGTCCTCAAGATCGTCAAGCGGCTCCTGGACACGGGTGTCTCCCTGCAGAACATCCGCACCGCCGTGCAGCACCTGCGGTCCAGCGCGCCCGCCGAACTCACCCGGATGACGCTGATGAGCGACGGCGCGACGGTGTACGAGTGCACCTCGCCCGACGAGGTCGTCGACCTGCTCCAGGGCGGGCAGGGCATCTTCGGGATCGCCGTCGGCGTGGTGTGGCGGGACGTCGAGAGCGCCCTGTCGCAGCTGCACTCCGAGCGGGTCGACACCGGGGAGACCGTGGTCGGCCACAACCCGGGCGACGAGCTGGCGCGGCGCCGCAACCGGGCCGGCTGAACGACTCCCCACCCGTCCGCCGTACAGGCGTACGGCGGATGTCGGACCCGTGGGGCACCATCGGTGACTGTGAGAAGCGCGCCGACCATCCTCCACCTGGACATGGACGCGTTCTTCGCTGCCGTCGAGCAGGCCGCGAAGCCGAGTCTGCGGGGGAAGCCGGTCGTCGTGGGCGGTCTCGGGCCGCGGGGCGTGGTGGCGACCGCGTCGTACGAGGCCCGGGTCCACGGTGTGCACTCGGCGATGCCGATGGCCCACGCGCGCCGGCTGTGCCCCAATGCCGCGTATCTCGTGCCGCGCTTCGCGGTCTACCGGCAGATCAGCGACGTCGTCATGGAGCTGCTCTCCCGGCTGTCGCCACTGGTGGAGCCGCTCAGCCTGGACGAGGCCTTCGTGGACCTGGAGGCCGGTGGCGTCGAGGAGGACCCCCGCCTGGTGGGGGAGCGGCTGCGGGCGGACATCCGGGCGGCGACCGGGCTCACCGGTTCGGTCGGTCTAGCCGGCTCCAAGCTGCTCGCCAAGATCGCCTCCGAGCAGGCCAAGCCCGACGGCCTGGTGGTCGTCGAACCGGGCACCGAGCGCGAGCTCCTGGCGCCCATGCAGGTGCGCACGCTGCCCGGCGTGGGCCCGGCCACGGCCGAGCATCTGCGGCGGGCGGGCATCGCGACCGTCGGCGAGGTCGTGGAGGCGGGGGAGGCCGAGCTGGTGCGGCTGCTCGGCAAGGCGCACGGCACTCATGTGCACGGGATGGCCCTGGGGATCGACGAGCGGCCCGTGGTCGCCGACCGCGAGAGCAAGTCGGTCTCGGTCGAGGACACCTTCGACGTCGACCTCACCGACCGCGTGCGGGTCCGCCTGGAGGTGGACCGACTGGCCGACCGCTGCGTGCGCAGGCTGCGCTCCGCGGGCCGCTCGGGCCGCACGATCGTGCTCAAGGTGCGCCGCTACGACTTCACCACGCTCACCCGCTCCGAGACCCTGCGCGCCCCCACCGACGACCTCGCGGTGGTCCGCGAGACCGCGGCGCGCCTGCTGGAGGCCGTCGACATCACCGGCGGCGTACGCCTGCTGGGAGTCGGTGTCGCCGGGCTCGCCGACTTCACGCAGGAGGATCTGTTCGCCCAGGCGGCGGAACGGGAGGAGAGCGCGGCCGACGAGGAGGCCGGCCGGGCCGAGGAGGGGGCGGAGCAGGCCGCCGGGGCGGCGCCGGTGCCCGCTGGGGCGGCGCCGGTGCCCGCGGGGGCCGAGCGGCGCTGGGTGGCGGGGCAGGACGTGCGCCACGCCGAGCACGGCGCGGGGTGGGTTCAGGGGAGCGGGGTCGGCCGCGTCACCGTCCGCTTCGAGGAACCGGGCTCCGCCTTGCCCGGGCGGGTGCGCACCTTCGCGGTGACCGACGCGGACCTGGAGCCGTCCGAGCCGCTCCCGCTGGTGCCCTCGGGGCCGCAGGGGCCGCCGCGTCAGCTGTCGCCCGCCAGTGTGCCGAAGTCGCGGTCCGGCGGCGGCTCCGGCACCGGACCGGACAGCGACGGCCCGCTCATGCCGTAGTGGTGGTAGAGCTGCAGTTCCTGCTCGGGGGAGAGATGGCGGCCCACACCGAAGTCCGGGGCGTCCTTGATCAGTGCCTTGTCGAACGGCACGCGCAGCTCTTCCCCGGTGAACTCGCTCGGTTCCAGCGGCACGAACGCGTCGCGGCTGAACAGACCGGTGCGCACCGCGGCCCATTCGGGCTCGCCGGTGGCGTCGTCGAGGTACACCTCGTCGACGGTGCCGATCTTCATCCCGTTGCGGTCGAAGGCCCTGCGCCCGATCAGGCTGCGCGGATCGATACCGGTCTGCACGGTCCCTCCAACTGGTCGCGATTAATCCTATTTAGGCACGAAAGGTGGCGGCTGTCACATGACCCCTCTCCGGACCGCGCTGGTACGCTGACAGCGGCTGCTGACCCCTTGCGGGAGAGTCCTGACGGTGCGGGGAACCGCCCGTCGGGCGCCGAAGGAGCAAACCCTCCCCGGAATCTCTCAGGCATCCGTACCGCATGGGTGAGGTCACTCTGGAAAGCAGGAAGGGCGGCACGCAACCGTGCGCGGCCGCTTCCTCACCGACGGTGAAAGCCGTCCCGACGCGTGCGGGGCGGTGAAGCTCTCAGGTTCAGATGACAGAGGGGGAGGCCGTGTCGCGTCAGACCAGGAGGCCTCCGCAGATGACCGCCAACCGCATCCCACTCTCCGAGCTGGAGCGCGGCATCCCCTTCGAGCAGCGCCACATCGGGCCCGACGCCGCGGCGCAGGCCAAGATGCTCGCACAGGTCGGCTACGGTTCGCTGGACGAGCTCACCGCCGCAGCCGTACCGGACACCATCAAGAGCGCCGAGGCCCTGGGCCTGCCCGACGCCCGCACCGAGCCCGAGGTGCTGGCCGAGCTGCGCTCCCTCGCCGACCGCAACCAGGTGCTGCGGCCCATGATCGGCCTCGGCTACTACGGCACCTTCACCCCGCCGGTCATCCTGCGCAACGTCATGGAGAACCCCGCCTGGTACACGGCGTACACGCCCTACCAGCCGGAGATCTCCCAAGGCCGCCTGGAGGCCCTGCTGAACTTCCAGACGGTCGTCGCCGACCTGACCGGGCTGCCGACCTCCGGCGCCTCGCTGCTCGACGAGGGCACGGCGGCCGCCGAGGCCATGGCCCTGTCCCGCCGGGTCGGCAAGGTCAAGGAGGGCGTCTTCCTGATCGACGCCGACACCTTCCCGCAGACCGTGGCCGTGATCGAGACGCGCGCCGAGCCCACCGGCGTCGAGGTCGTCGTAGCCGACCTGAGCGACGGCATCCCGGCGGAGATCGCCGAGCGCGGGGTCTTCGGTGTGCTGCTGCAGTACCCGGGCGCCTCCGGCGCCGTCCGCGACCTCAAGCCGGTCGTCGAGCAGGCCCGCGGACTCGGCGCGATCGTCACCGTCGCCGCCGACCTGCTGGCCCTGACCGTGCTCACCTCGCCCGGCGAGCTCGGCGCCGACATCGCGGTCGGCACCACCCAGCGCTTCGGCGTGCCTATGGGCTTCGGCGGCCCGCACGCCGGCTACATGGCCGTCCGTGACGCCCACGCCCGCAGCCTGCCCGGGCGCCTGGTCGGCGTCTCCGTCGACGCCGACGGCGACAAGGCCTACCGCCTGGCCCTGCAGACCCGTGAGCAGCACATCCGCCGCGAGAAGGCCACCAGCAACATCTGCACCGCCCAGGTGCTGCTGGCTGTCATGGCCGGCATGTACGCGGTCTACCACGGCCCGGACGGCCTGGCGCAGATCGCCCGCCGCACCCACCGCTACGCCGCGATCCTCGCCGCGGGCCTGCGCGCGGGCGGTGTCGAGGTGACCACCGACGCCTTCTTCGACACCCTGACCGCCCGTGTGCCCGGCCGGGCCGCCGAGGTCGTGGCCGCCGCCCGCGAGGCCGGGGTCAACCTGCGCCAGGTCGACGCCGACCTGGTCGGCGTCGCCTGCGACGAGACCACCGGCCGCGCCGACCTGGCCGCCGTCTGGGGCGCCTTCGGAGTCAGCGTCGACGCCGAAGGGATCGAGGCCCTGGACGCCGCCACCGAGGACGCGCTGCCCGCCGACCTGACGCGCGGCGTGGACTACCTGACCCACCCGGTCTTCCACCAGCACCGCTCCGAGACAGCGATGCTGCGCTACCTGCGCCGCCTCGCCGACCGCGACTACGCGCTGGACCGCGGCATGATCCCGCTCGGCTCCTGCACGATGAAGCTGAACGCGACCACCGAGATGGAGCCGGTCACCTGGCCCGAGTTCGGCGCGCTGCACCCGTTCGCGCCCGCCGAGCAGGCCGAGGGCTACCTCACCCTCATCCGTGAGCTGGAGGAGCGCCTCGCCGAGGTCACCGGCTACGACAAGGTGAGCCTGCAGCCGAACGCCGGATCCCAGGGCGAGCTGGCGGGCCTGCTCGCCGTCCGCGCGTACCACCGCGCCAACGGCGACACGCAGCGCACGGTCTGCCTTATCCCGTCCTCCGCGCACGGCACCAACGCCGCCAGCGCCGTGATGGCCGGCATGAAGGTGGTCGTCGTCAAGACGGCCGGCGACGGCGAGGTCGACGTCGACGACCTGCGCGCCAAGATCGAGCAGCACCGCGACGAGCTCGCCGTGCTCATGGTCACCTACCCCTCCACGCACGGCGTCTTCGAGGAGCACATCGGCGACATCTGCGGCGCGGTGCACGACGCGGGTGGTCAGGTCTACGTGGACGGCGCGAACCTCAACGCCCTGGTGGGTCTGGCGAAGCCCGGCCACTTCGGCGGCGACGTCTCGCACCTGAACCTGCACAAGACCTTCTGCATCCCGCACGGCGGCGGCGGCCCCGGCGTCGGCCCGGTCGCGGTCCGCGCCCACCTCGCCCCGTACCTGCCCAAACACCCGCTCCAGCCGTCCGCGGGCCCGGAGACGGGCGTCGGACCGATCTCGGCCGCGCCGTGGGGCTCGGCGGGCATCCTGCCGATCTCGTGGGCGTACGTCCGGCTCATGGGCGGCGAGGGCCTCAAGCGCGCCACCCAGGTCGCGGTGCTCGGCGCGAACTACGTCGCCAAGCGGCTGGAGCCGCACTACCCGGTGCTCTACACCGGTCCCGGCGGGCTCGTCGCGCACGAGTGCATCATCGACCTGCGCCCGCTGACGAAGGAGACCGGCGTGACGGTCGACGACGTCGCCAAGCGCCTGATCGACTACGGCTTCCACGCGCCGACGATGTCGTTCCCGGTGGCCGGGACGCTGATGATCGAGCCGACGGAGAGCGAGAACCTCGCGGAGCTGGACCGCTTCTGCGACACGATGATCGCGATCCGCGGGGAGATCGAGCGGGTCGGTTCGGGGGAGTGGCCCAAGGAGGACAACCCGCTGCGCAACGCCCCGCACACGGCCGGCGCGCTGGGCGGGGCCTGGGAGCACCCGTACTCCCGTGAGGAGGCGGTCTTCCCGTCCGGTGTGTCGGCCGCGGACAAGTACTGGCCGCCGGTCCGCCGAATCGACGGCGCCTTCGGCGACCGCAACCTGGTCTGCTCCTGCCCGCCGCTGGACGAGTACGACGTGTAAGGGCGGTTGACGCTCAAGGGTCGGCCCCGCTGCGCCAGCGGGGTCGGCCCTTTGTCGTTCCCGGCCCGGTCAGGCCGCGGTGACGATGTGCTCGCTGCCGAGCGGGCGGTGCGGGGCGATGATCTGCCCGTCGGGGAGGAGCTCACCGGTGTCCTCGAAGAGCAGGACGCCGTTGCACAGCAGGCTCCAGCCCTGCTCGGGGTGGCTGGCCATGATGTGGGCGGCCTCGCGGTCGGGGCTGCCGGCGGACGGACACTGCGGCTGGTGCGGGCACATGGACGAAGTCTTTCGCTGCGAGTGGTGTGAAGTACGGCTGCCTTGGGTAGGAACCTCGGTCATGCCGCTCCCCCGTTCAGTCGGTCGGTCCCAGTGTTGCTCTACTGGGGGATTTCCGCAGGGATTTCGCGTGAGCTGTCCTCGTTAGTTGGGGACGCATTCACTCTGGCGGGCGGTTGCCCGGACAATGCAACGCCTCCGTGACCGGACGGTCACGGAGGCGTGTGCAGGTCGCCCCAGCCGGGAGCCTCAGGCGGTGGTGCCGAGCAGCGGTGGCGGAGCCAGCCGCAGGGTCAGCACCGGCACCAGGTCGGAGAGCCGGTGCATGCGGTGCGCGGCGATCCCCGGCGGGGCCGGGGCGAGCGGGATCAGCAGATCCGAGGGGGCCGGCTGGGCGGTGCCCGCATCCGCCGCGACGTCCCCGTGGAGCCAGAGTGTCAGCATGTACAGCCCCGGTACCGAGAGCAGATGCGGCTGGTAGGGGGTGGTGAGCGCGTCTGCCTGGCGCAGCGCGCGCTCGGTCGAGGCCAGGTACGGGCCCTCGCAGAAGTGCGAGAACGCCCAGCCGTCCGGGGTGTCCACGGTCTCGCCCGCGGCTGCCACCTTCTCGCCCGTGCGGATGTGGAAGCGCCAGCCGGTCAGCCGCGCCCGGGGCAGCCCACCCGGTTCGGTGATCACAGGGTCGAGGACGTGCAGGGGGAGCGGGTGCTCGGCGACGAGCGGCCCGGAGGCGTTGCGCAGCGAGGGGGTGCGGGCCTCGCGGACGGCGGTGGGAGAGCTCAGGGCGGCGAGAACGCTCCGCAGGGCGGGAGCGGGGGCTGGGGCTACCTGCAGCGGCATGGTGGGCGGCCTCTCATGGGGAGACACGGGGGGTGCTCGGCGGGGTGCGGACAGCACTGTCAGCGATGGAGCAGATGAAACGGCGGCAGGCCGGGACAGCACGGAACCGTGGGGCGCGTGGAGGCGGCGGCGTGCGGAATCAGCGGGGGCATGCGGATCCCTTCCCGTGGCCGGTGCGTCGCGGGCGCGCGGCGGGTCGCGGAGGCTCTGCCTGTGAACGAAGGATATACGAGGAGTGTTCGCGCAGTGTTTCATCTAGCCGTCAGTGATATTACGGGCAAGGCGGTTCCAGGTCACCCTGAGCAGGTAATGGCTCCCCGATTGCACCGTCGCGCACGCGGTGAACTGCGCTTTCCGTGTTACTGCGGATGGCTGAATCTCGTCGGTGTTTTTCACGAGACGTCCGCCGTCGGCATGTGAATTCAGTCCATGCCCGCGGAATGTGCCGCAAGACGGTGCTCGCGGCCAGCTTAGCGGCTCCCGGCGCCCCCGGGGGAGCCTTATCGATCTCGAGGCTGGGCATGATGTGATCACGTCTCACTCGAGGAAGGACCTCCGATGGGGGAAAAGGTCGCGGCCACGGGGTTCGACCTGTCCGACCGCCAGCGGTACCGCCGGAAGCTGAAGCAGTGTCTGCTGGGGTTGGAGCGACTGCTGGAGGAGAAGCGATTCGACCGTCCCCGCAATCTCATGGGGCTGGAGATCGAACTGAATCTCACGGACCGCGACGGGCTGCCGCGCATGATGAACGAGGAGGTGCTCGAGCGCATCGCGAGCCGTGATTTCCAGACGGAGCTCGCACAGTTCAACATTGAAGTGAACATCGCACCGCACCGGCTTTCCGGCCGGGTCCTGGACCGGCTCGCCGAAGAGTTGCGCATGGGCCTGGGATATGCCGAGGGAAAGGCCCGCGAGGTGGGCGCCCGCATCGTGATGGTCGGAATCCTCCCCACCCTCGGTGCGCAGGATCTGGTCGGTGCGAACCTTTCCCGGGTGGACCGCTACATGCTGCTCAACGACCGCATACTCGCGGCCCGCGGTGAGGACATCACCCTCGACATATCCGGCGTGGAGCGGCTGACCTGCGTCTCCGGTTCGATCGCCCCCGAGGCCGCGTGCACCTCGATGCAGATGCACCTCCAGGTCACCCCCGCCCGCTTCGCCGCCGTGTGGAACGCCGCGCAGGTGGTGGCCGGCCCGCAGGTCGCGCTCGGCGCCAACTCGCCCTTCCTGTTCGGCCGGGAACTGTGGCGGGAGACCCGCCCCACCCTCTTCCAGCAGGCCACGGACACCCGCCCCGAGGAGCACCGCGCCCAGGGCGTGCGTCCCCTGACCTGGTTCGGCGAGCGCTGGATCGACTCCGCGTACGACCTCTTCGCCGAGAACGTGCGCTACTTTCCCTCTCTGCTGCCCATCTGCGAGGACGAGGATCCGCTGCACGTCCTCGACGAGGGCGGGGTGCCGCAGTTGAAGGAACTCACGCTGCACAACGGCACGATCTACCGCTGGAACCGTCCCGTCTACGCGGTCGTCGACGGCGTGCCCCACCTGCGGGTGGAGAACCGGGTCATGCCCGCCGGACCCACCGTCGCCGACGTCCTGGCCAACACCGCCTTCTACTACGGGCTCGTACGCTCGCTCGCCGAGGCGTCACGCCCCGTCTGGAGCCGGCTGCCGTTCGCCGCCGCAGCGGCGAACTTCGACGCCGCCTGCCGGTACGGCATCGACGCGGTGTTCAACTGGCCCCGGCCCGGGCGCGGCAACGGCGTCGTCGAGATCGGGGCCGTCGAGCTCGTCCTGGACGAACTGCTGCCGCTGGCGTCGGCGGGACTGGACGCCTGGGGAATCGACCCGGTGGACCGGGACCACTACCTCGGCATCATCGAGGGCCGCTGCCGCAACCGCATGAACGGCGCCGAGTGGCAGGCCGTCGCCTTCCACCAGGAGCTGGACCGCGGACTGGACCGGCAGCGGGCACTGGCCGCGATGACCCTGCGCTACTGCGAGCTGATGCACAGCGGCGCCCCCGTGCACGAGTGGCCGCTGGAACGCTGAGCCCGCCCCGCCCGCGCACGCCCGCGGGGCACGGGGCAAGCCCCCGCTCGCGCCACCGGCCCGATGAGGCAGGATGGCGCGGGTGGAGGCATCTGTGGACAGGAATTCGGTGGAGGCCGGCGGGTCCGGGGTGGCGGAGAGGCTTGCTCCGCGCGCGCTGCGCAGCGAGACCCTCCTGGTGCTGGCGCTGTCGCTCGGAGCGAGCGGGCTCGCCGCGCTGATCAGCTTCATCGGGTCGCTGACCAAACCCGGCGGACTCAAGGACCAGGCGGCCACCCTCGTCGGCTCCCAGGCGCCCGGACGGCCGTGGCTCGACCTGGCCTGGCAGCTGTTCGGCATCGCCAGCGCGCTCGTCCCGGTGGCGCTCGTCGCCCACCTGCTGGCCCGCGAGGGCACCGGCATGCCGGTGATCGGCTTCGACCTGCGCCGCCCGCGGATCGATCTGCTGCGCGGTGCCGTCGTGGCCGCGGCGATCGGCGGCACCGGACTGCTCTTCTACCTGGGCGCACGCGCTTCCGGGTTCAATCTCACCGTCGTACCGGAGTCCCTGCCCGACGTGTGGTGGAAGATCCCCGTGCTGATCGCCTCCGCGATCCAGAACGCCGTGCTCGAGGAAGTCATCGTCGTCGGCTACCTGCTGCGCAGACTGGGCCAGTTGGGCTGGACGCCGATCAGCGCGCTGGTCGCGAGCAGCGTGCTGCGCGGCTCGTACCACCTCTACCAGGGCGTCGGCGGGCTCGTCGGCAACATGGCGATGGGCGTCGTCTTCGTCCTGCTCTACCGGCGGTGGGGCCGGGTGGGGCCGCTGGTGGCGGCACACGCGCTGATCGACATCGTGGCCTTCGTGGGATACGCCCTGCTGGCGGGGAAGGTCGGCTGGCTGCCGACCGCGTGACCCGGGCGCCGCGGGCAGGGGCGCCGGCGAGCGCTACGGGTGGGCGTGCAGCTCACCGTCGATCACGGTCACGGCGCGGCCGCTGAGCAGCACGCGGTCGCGGCGCAGCGCCGTGCGGACCAGTCCCGAACGGGCCGAGGCCTGCAGCCCGATCAGCTCGTCGCGGCCCAGGCGCTGCGACCAGAACGGCGCCAGGGCGGTGTGGGCGCTGCCGGTCACCGGGTCCTCGTCGATGCCGACGCCGGGGAAGAAGCCCCGTGAGACGAAGTCGTAGCCGGTCGTCGCCGGGGACTCGGCAACGGCGGTCACGATCAGACCGCGCTTCGAGGGCAGCGCGGCGACGGCGGCGAAATCGGGGGCGAGGGCCCGCACGGTCTTCTCGTCGGCGACTTCGACCAGCAGATCGCCCACGTCGTCGCCGGTCTCGTGCACCGACAGCACCTCGGCGCCGATCGCGGACGCGATCTCGTCCGCGACGACGATCGAGGTCAGCGGGGCGGTCGGGAAGTCCATGGTGATGGTGCCGTCATCGGTGGCCGTCGTGGTGAGGATGCCGCAGCGGGCACTGAACCGCACCGCGCCGTGGGCGGCGCCCGTGCTGTGCAGGATGTGGGCGGTGGCCAGGGTCGCGTGCCCGCACATGTTCACCTCGGCCTTCGGGGTGAACCAGCGCAGGGCCCAGTCCGCGTCCTGGGCGTCGGGCGTGGGGTGGGCGAAGGCGGTCTCGGACAGGTTGACCTCCGCGGCCACCCGCTGGAGCCAGCCGTCCTCGGGGAAGGTGTCCGCGTCCAGCAGGAGCACGCCCGCGGGGTTGCCGGCGAAGGGGCGGTCGGTGAAGGCGTCGACGATTCGAATCCGCATGTCGGCGAGCCTACGGAGGAGGGAACGGGACCGGCCAGGGCCAATCGAGCGTTAGTGGACCGGCGCCCGCGGCGACGCACACCGGACCGTACGTCAGGTGGCGTCGGGCGCAGCCCCCTTGGCGAGGAGCACGCGGTGCGGGGACGGTCCCGGCGGTCACCGGCGAGCGCCCGGGCTCCGTCAGGAGGGGCCCCCACCGCCCGCCGGCGTGCGCAGCAGGGAGGCGTGCGCGGACAGCACGGCCCGGCAGCGGGCGCGTTCCGGGTGGTCGGCGTCGGAGCCGAGGAGCAGCACCTCGCGCTCGTTCTCGGCGTCGACCGGCTCGGCGAGTTCGGTCACCACCATGACCACGTCGAGCAGCGCGGACCGCACTTTGACGTCCGGGTCGGCCGCGAGGCGCAACAGGAACGGCAGGGCGGCCGGCATGGCGGCGCCCAACCGGAATACGCCGTCCATCAGCACGTCGGTGAGCACCCGCGCGGCCTCGGCACCGGCCCGCTCGTCGAGCAGCGCGTGGAGGACGGCGGGAACCCCGGCGGGGCAGCCGGGGAAATCGGCCCAGGGCACGTCGGCGCACCCGCGCAGAGCGGGGTGCCCCTCGCCCGTCCGCGCCGCGTCCGGGTGGTCGCGGAGGAACCCGGCGACCATGGCCTCCTTCGCCGCGGCATCGAGCACGCACATCCGTCCGGCCTCCTTGTCAGGCGACGCCGGCAGGGAAGGGCGTCGAGGGGGACACTCTGCCAGGACACGGCTCCCGCCCTCACATGGGGATCACGCACGGGAACACCGTCCCGGCATCGATCAGAGATGGAGAAGCCACCTGCGCCGCGGCCCGCCTAACGTGAGGTGACCGGCCGGAAGGCGGCGGGAACGGCACAAGGAGAATCACGATGACCAAGGGCGTGACGACGATCATCTACCCCACGCAGGACCTGGACAGGGCCAAGGCCCTGTTCACGCAGTGGCTCGGCGTGGAGCCCTTCGTGGACGAGCCCTACTACGTGGGCTACCGGGTGGCGGGACAGGACATCGGCCTGGATCCCAACGGGCACGCCAGGGGGATGACCGGGCCGGTGGCGTACCGGGACGTCGAGGACGTCAAGGCGGCCGTGGACGGGCTGGTGGCGGCGGGCGCCGAGGTGCTGCAGGACACCCGGGACGTCGGCGGGGGCAAGCTGATCGCGATGGTGAAGGTCACGGACGGCCATGTCGTCGGGCTCGCCCAGCAGCCGGCCTGAGCCGGAGTACGTCCTGCGGCCCGTCGGACGGGTCGAGTCGCCGCTGCGGAGCCGGGACGAGGCACCGAAGCAGGGGGACGAGGGGGCGCCCGAGGCGTGGCTGGTGTTCGAGCCCTGGGTGGCGGAGGCGCTGCGGGGCCTGCGGCCCGGTACGGAGGCGCTGGTGCTGACGTGGCTGGACCGGGCGCACAGGGACGTGCTGGAGGTACGGCCGCGCGGAGCGCCCGACCGGCCGCTCACCGGGGTGTTCCGTACACGGTCGCCGGACCGGCCGAACCCGGTGGGTCTGCACCGGGTGCGGCTCGTCGAGGTCGACGGGCTGCGGGTCCGTGTCCGTGACCTCGAGGCACTCGACGGCACGCCCGTCGTCGATGTGAAGCCGGTGCTCGGGGGGTTGGACGAGCGATGACGAAGGGGTCCCGGTCGCCGTGCGGCAACCGGGACCCCTCGCTGTTTCGTTACCGTGCTCGTGCCGACGCGATGCCCGCACTCGGCGTCCGGCCCCGGTTCCTTCCACCGAGCGCAGGCCTCTGCTGATGGGCGGTCAGCCCTCGCGCGCCGGCGGCGCGAGCAGGGTGCCGAAGACGTTGTCGAAGAAGTCGTCGAAGGCCTCGCCCGACCGGCTGGAGCGCGCGGCGATCAGCGTGCCCTCCCAGGCGTTGAGGACGAACCGTGCCGTCCGCTCCGTGTCGAGGTCCGCCCGCACCGCACCGGTCTGCTTCGCCTCGGCGAGCACGCCGGAGATCACCGAGGCCCAGTGGTCCAGCGACTCGCGGACCCCGGTACGGATCGTCTCGCTGTGGTCGGCGACCTCGGCTCCGAAGTTGCCGAACAGGCAACCCCGGGTGAAGTCCGCGTCCACGACGTCGTCGCGCAGGAACGCGAAGTGCGCGCGCAGCCGCACGAGCGGTGCGACGCCGGAGGGCGCCAGATCCTGCAACCGGCGGCTCGCGCCGTAGCGCTCCAGGGCGACGAGGGCGAGGGACTCCTTGCTGTCGAAGTGGTTGTAGAACGACCCCTTCGGCGCGCCGGCGGCATCGGTGATGTCCTTGACGCCCGCCGCGTTGTACCCCTTCGCGTGGAACTGCTCGACCGCCGCGTCGACGATCTCCTCGCGCATGCTTCGCCTGGCCATGGAGCCACCTCCTCGCGCCAATATGGTCAGTCGTCTTCGACGCTGTCAAACGGTCTCGGAACGGCCCCCGGCCGGGCCGCCCGGCCTCAGGCGGTCATGTCCAGCACGACCCGGAATCGGGCCTCGCCGGACATCATCCGCTCGTAGGCCTCGGGCGCCTGCTCCAGGGACATCGTCTCCACCATCGGGCGGATGCCGAAGCGGTTGCTGAACTCGAGGTTGTCCTCGTTCTCGATCGAGTGGCCGGTCAGGCTGCCGGTGACGGTACGGCTGCCGAGGACGAGGTCCGCCGTGGTGACCGAGACGGGGTCCGGAGCGACGCCCACCACCACCAGCTTCCCGCGCGGGGCGAGGCCCGGGACCAGCGGCGTCATCGAGGCGCCGCTGGCCGCGGTGGCGATGACGGCGTCGGCGCCGCCCAGCTTCTGCAGCGCGGCGGCGGGGTCCTCCGCCGAACTGTCGATGTAGTGGCTCGCTCCCAGTTCGACGGCGAGCTTCTCCTTCTCCCGGCCGCGGGCGATGGCCGCGACGCGGTATCCGAGCCGGGCGGCGTACTGCAGGCCGAGGTGCCCGAGGCCGCCGATGCCCTGGACCGCGACGAGGGCGCCGGGGCGGGCGTCCAGCCGGCGGAGCGCGGTGAAGGTGGTCAGGCCGGCGCAGAGCAGCGGCGCGACCTCGACGGGGGACATGCCGTCCGGCACCCGGACCAGGCCGCTGCTGCGGGCGATGAGCACCTCCGCGTATCCGCCGTCCGTGGTCGTTCCGGTCTGCGGCTGGTTCAGGCAGTTGACGAAGTCCCCGCGGCGGCAGGGGGTGCACTCACCGCAGTGGCCGTTCAGGAAGCCCACGCCCACGCGGTCCCCGATGCGCCAGGCGCCGACGCCCTCGCCGACGGCGTCGATGACGCCGACGACCTCGTGGCCGGGGACGACCGGTCGCGACGGATCGGCCCGCAGGCCCTCCACGGCGAGCACGTCGGAGTGGCAGACCCCGCAGCTCTCGACCCTCAGCCGCACATGGCCGGGGGGCGGCTCGGGGACCTCTCGGGTGACCAGCTCGAAGTTCCGGGCACCGGTGACTTCGAATGCGCGGTAGGTGGACATGGTGCTCCTCGGCGGATGTCGGGGTGGGGTGGTGGCGGTGCGGGGCGCCGCCGCCGCGGAGAAGGCGGCGGCGCGCCACACGTCCCGCTCCGCGCTGCGTCGCAGCGGCGGACGGGTCCGCGCCGAGAGACCAATATGGGCGGTCGTCTTAAAAGTGTCAACCGTCGCCGCGACGTGGGCGTCCGCCGGATCGACGCCTGTGGGTGGGGTCGAGGGCCCCGCCGTCCCGCGGTGTGGCGACCCTCACGCGATGTATCACCTTCTTGACGGGTGACTTGGACACTGCCAGAGTGGTCACCACTCAAGCAGGTGACGCATGGAGCGGCTCACCCCGGCGAACAGGAGGGCACGGCCATGACCGAGACCAACTACACCGCTGTTGTCGCCGCGACCGGCGAGGGCCGCAACGGCGGCCGCGCCCAGTCCAGTGACGGTCTCCTCGACCTCACCCTCGCCATCCCGAAGGAGTTCGGCGGCAACGGCGGGGCGACCAATCCCGAGCAGCTCCTCGCCGCCGGATGGGCGTCGTGCTTCCTGGGGGCGGTGAAGATCTCGGCCGCGCAGCGGAAGGTGACCCTCGAGGACCTGGCGGTCGTCGCCGAGGTCACCCTGCACCACAAGCACGAGTCGGGCGACTACAGCCTGAGCGCCGTCCTCAACCTCGAGGTCGGCGGGGTGGAGCAGCGGATCGCGGAGGAGCTCGGCGTGGCCGCCCACAAGATCTGCCCGTACTCCAAGGCGCTCGACATCCCGGTCACCATATACGCCACCGTCGCCTGAGGCCGCTGCCGCCGCCGTACGCACCGCGGCGGCCACACCTCATCCGTCCGCACCGTGCCGGGGCCCCGGGCCCCGGCCGCGCAGTGAACCGGGGTCGTCAGGACGATCCCGTCCGGAGGTCTTCTTGCTCGCGCTGCTGTTCATCGGACTGGTCGGCGGGTTCGTCACCGCCGTCTCCCCGTGCGTGCTCCCCGTCCTGCCCCTGATCTTCCTCTCGGGCGGGGTCCCGGCTTCCCGGCCGGATACGCAACCGGCGCGCAGGAGCCGTCCGTACGCCGTGATGGCCGGGCTCGTCGTCAGCTTCAGTCTGATCACCCTGTTCGGCACCCTGGTGCTCGGCGCCCTGCCGGTGCCCAAGGACATCGTCCGGTGGGCCGGCCTGGCGGTTCTGCTCCTGCTCGGCGTGGCCATGATGTTCCCGGCGGTCCAGCACCTGCTGGAGCGCCCCTTCTCGCGCATCGGGCAGCGGCAGGTCGACAGCGGGCGCGGTGGGTTCTTCCTGGGCCTCGCGCTCGGCGCGGTCTACGTGCCGTGCGCCGGTCCCGTTCTCGCCGCGATCACCGTCGCCGGCGCCACCCATCGCATCGGGGTGGAGACGGTCGTGCTCGCCGTCGCCTTCGCGGTCGGCACGGCGGTGCCGTTGCTCTTCTTCGCCCTGGCCGGACGGAGGGTCGGCGAGCGTGTGCGCGCGTTCCGCGAGCGGCAGCGCGGTGTGCGGTTCGTCGCGGGCCTGACCTTCGTCGTCCTGGCCTTCGGCCTCACGTTCAACCTCACCGACATCGTGCAGCGCGCCGTTCCCGACTACACCTCCCGCATCAACGAGGCGATCGCCGGTCCGGGGCTCACCGACGCGCTCGGCCCGGAGCGGAACCAGTCGCTGCAGCACTGCGCGGAACAGCCCGCGTCCGTCCTGCTCGACTGCGGCACGGCACCCGCCATCTCCGGAATCCAGCAGTGGCTGAACACGCCCGGCGACGCACCGCCGGCCAAGGACTCGCGGGCCGGCAAGGTCGTCCTCGTCGACTTCTGGGCCTACTCCTGCATCAACTGCCAGCGCTCCATCGAGCACCTCAACGCCTGGTACGAGAACTACCGGTCCGCCGGCCTCGAGGTCATCGGCGTGCACACCCCCGAGTACGCCTTCGAGCACGTCCCCGGAAACGTCAGGGCCGGCGCCGAACGGCTCCACATCCACTACCCGATCGCGCTGGACAACTCGTACGCGACCTGGGGCAACTTCGACAACACGGCGTGGCCCGCCCATTACCTCATCGACGCCCGGGGCCGGGTGCGGCACGTGGTCGTCGGCGAGGGCGACTACACCACCACCGAATCGCTGATCCGGGAACTGCTGACCGCCGCGCACCCCGGCATCCACCTGCCGGCACCCACCGACGTGCCCGACGACACCCCGACCGACCCGGGCCAGACCCCGGAGATCCCCCTGGGCGGGGGGCGCACCACCGCCCTCGCCAACGGGCCCCAGGCCGCGGGCACCGGCACCTACGCCTATCCGGCGACTCTCGGATCCGGCGAGGCCGCGCTGACCGGGACCTGGAAAGCCGGCCAGGAGGCGCTCACCAGCGGACGCGACGCCGGCATCAAGCTGGACTTCCTCGCCCGCGACGTCTACCTCGACGTCGGCGGCACCGGGACCGTCACCGCGACCCTGGACGGCCGGACCACCACCTACACCGTCTCCGGCGCGCCCGGCATCCACCGTGTGGTGAGCGGGAGTTCGTCCCGCCGGGGCCTCCTGACCCTGAAGCTCTCCCCGGGGCTCAGCGCCTACTCGTTCACCTTCGGCTGAGCCTGGCGGCCGCCGCCTCGCGGCGGCGGCCGCGGGCCTGCCGTCCGCTCCCGACGAACCTATACTCCCCGTAGAGGGAGCCGTTCTGTGAAGAGCAGCGACGCAGTCGGAGAAGACCGCCGCCAATGCGAATCCGTGCCGATCCTGGGCGCTGATCTGGCGGCGATCCTGCACTGCGCGTTGCGCGAGGCCCTGTACGGGCTCGACGCCGTGACGGCGGTCGTCCACCTCCTCAACGAGGACCGCACCGAGCTCCGTGCCGCCATGCTGGTCGGCACCGCGCCGTCCCTGTTCACGGTGCCCGCGCGGATGGCACTGGACGATCCCTCTGCCGCCGCGCGCGCCCTGGCCGCCGGGGGAGCGGCGGTCGTCCTCGACCCGGACCCGCGCTCCAGGAACGATCGCGACGCCCCGCCCTATCCGTACGTCGCCGTCGCTGTTCCCGTCGCGACGGCGACGCACCGCTTCGGCGCCCTGACCGTACTCCGGCTGGAGACCCGGGGCCCCTGCGAGCCGGCGGACTGCCTGCGGCTGGAGGAGATCGGCACCGGGCTGGCCGCGGCCCTCGCCGGACTCGCGGAGGGCGGTGCCGCGATCGAGGCCGGGCACATGCCCGTGCTCGTCCACGCGGTCGGCGCGGCCGCGGCCGCGAGCACACCGGACTGGGGTGTGCCCGGTGTCCCCGGCTCCGCGGGCGTGAGCCTGATGTACCCGCTCCGGCAGCTCGCCGACCTGCTCAATCAGGCCACGACCATGGACCAGGTGGTCAGGGCGGCCCGCTTCTGCCTCATGGCGCCGTTCCGCGCCGACGCGCTGGTCCTGGCGTCCGCGGGTGAGGGCAGACTGTGGGTCCTGGGCCACAGCGGGACCAGCTCCGGGATCGTGCGCACCCTCCACGGCAGCGAGCTGTACGAACGGACGCCCGCGGCGGACGCCGCCGTTCGTGGTCGCCCCCGCTTCATCCCCGGGAACGGGTCGCACGCAGCCGGGCCGGACGGCACCGGTGACGGATCGGGAACCGACGTGTACCTGCCGCTCATCACGGGCGGGAACGTGATCGGTATCCACCGTGAGCGGCGCAAGGAGGCCGTCGGCGTCTGCTGCCTGTCCTTCACCGGAACCCGCGAGTTCCCGCCCGAGGAGCGGGTCGTCCTCACGATGATGGCGGGGCTGCTGGGGGCCGCGGTGGAGCGTGTCGAGCTGAGCCGGGGGCAGCGTGCGCTCGCCGAATGCCTCCAGAGGCGGCTCCTCCCGCCCACGCTCTCCGAACTGCCCCGGCTCACCAGCACGGCGCGGTACCGCCCCGCCACCGCGACCTCCGGCGTGGGAGGCGACTGGTACGACGTGATCGCGCTGCCGCGCGACCGGGTGGTGCTCGTCGTCGGCGACGTGGAGGGCCACGCCATCGAGAGCGCCGCAGTCATGGGGCAGGTGCGCAGCGCGGTGGTCGCCTACGCGACCGAGGGCCACCCTCCCGCGGTGGTCGTCGACCGGACGAGCCGGCTGCTCGCCGAACTCCGCGCGGAACTCCTCGTGACCTGCTGTGTCGTCGCCCTGGACACGGCAGACGGGATGGCCGAGGTGGCGCTCGCCGGTCACCCGGCGCCGCTGGTGCGCGGGTCCGACGGCGGCGTCGGCATCCTGGAGGCCCCCGCCAACGTGCCGATGGGCGTCGCCCAGCCCTGGCCTTACCGCGCCCGTGAGCACACCCTCGAGCCCGGGGCGCTGCTGATGCTGTACTCCAACGGCCTGCTCGACCGGTGCGCGAGCGACCCGGAGGCCGCGGCGGCGGAGCTGCTCGGCAGCGGCGGCGGGGCCGGGGCCGGGGCAGATCTGGAGCAACTCGCCGACCGTCTCATCGACGATGCGCGCGATCCTCTCCAGCGCCGTGACGACGCGGTGCTGCTCCTGGCCCGCTGGGAGGGGTGCGAGGGCGGGAACGTACCGCGGACGGCGCACCTGCACATCCAGCGCCGCGACCTGCGGGGGGTGGGGACGGCGCGCGGGTTCGTGGACGACCGGCTGCGCTCCTGGGGGCTGGCGGAGATCTCGGACGACCTGCAGCTGATCGTCTCCGAGATCGTGACCAACGCGCTCATCCACGCGGGCAGCGACGTCGACGTGCGTCTGCGGGGGTTCGCCGACCGCGTACGGCTGGAGGTGCGGGACTCCGACAGCAACCCGCCGGTCCCCTCGCCCGTGTCCCTCACGGAGGAGGGCAGCGCACGGGCCGAGCACGGCCGCGGCCTCTTCATCGTGGAGGCCCTGGCCAGCGCCTGGGACAGCTCGCCCAACGGCCGTGGCAAGACCGTCTGGTTGGACGTGCCGATCCCGGGTATCGAAGCGGCCGGAGGGATCGAGCCCGCCGCGGGGCCCTGAGCCGGCCGGAGGGGCTTGCGCCGGTCAGAAACCGTCGACGTCGACGACGGCCGCGGCGAAGGCCTCCGGTGCCTCCTGGGGCACGTTGTGGCCGATGCCCTTGAGCGTCCGGTGCGCGTACTTGCCCGTGAACTTGCCCCGGTAGAGCGCCCCGTCCCCGGCCGGGGTGAAGGGATCCACCTCGCCGTCGAGGGTGATGGCCGGCACCGCGATGGCCGGACCGGCGGCGAGCCGCCTCTCGAGGCGGTCGTACCGCGGGTCGCCCTTGGCCAGGCTCAGCCGCCACCGGTAGTTGTGGAGCACGATGTCGACGTAGTCCGGATTGTCGAAGGCCGCCGCGGTGCGGTTGAACGTGGCGTCGTCGAACTCCCATGTCGGGGAGTTGAACTGCCAGATCAGCCTCGCGAGGTCGTGCCGGTTCTCCTCCAGGCCGAGCCGGCCCCGCTCCGTGGCGAAGTAGTACTGGTACCACCACGCCCACTCCGCCTTCGGCGGCAGCGGCATCCTGTTGCTCTCGCGGTTGGTGATCAGGTAGCCGGTGACGGAGACCAGGGCCTTGCAGCGCTCCGGCCATATCGCCGCGATGATGTCCGCGGTCCGCGATCCCCAGTCGTAGCCCGCGAGGATCGCCTTCTCGATCCGCAGTGCGTTCATCAGCGCGATGACGTCGAGCGCGACCACCGACTGCTGGGCGTTGCGGAACGTCCTGGCGGAGAGGAAGCGCGTCGTGCCGTGGCCGCGCAGATGCGGGACGATCACCCGGTAGCCCTCCGCCGCCAGCATCGGGGCGACGTCGACGAAGCTGTGGATGTCGTACGGCCAGCCGTGCAGGAGTATCACCACGGGGCCGTCGGCGGGGCCCACCTCGGCGTAACCGATGTTCAGGACACCGGCGTTGATCTGTTTCAGCGGGCCGAAGGAGGTGTTCGTCCCCGGTGTGACGGTGGGCCGGGCCCCGGGCTTCGGCTGCTCCGGCGTGGCCGCGGCGGCCGATGGCGACGCGACGCCGGAGAGCCCGGCCAGCGAGGCCGCGGCCGCGCCGGCGCCGAAAACCTTGCCGAAGGTCCGCCTGTCCATCATCTCAACCTGCCTTCTCGTCCAGGGGTTCGCTGTTCGGCAACCCTCGCACGATCGACCGTCACCGGTCAAGGGGGTGACGCATGAATGGATGTGACGTGCGCCAGGACGGTCCGGCCCCTCCGGGGCGGTCCGGCACGGGGCGGGATGGCATGATGACGTGCGGGCCGTCGCCCCGCACGTGTTCGCCCGGCGGGCATCCGGACCGGCCCGCGGGCGCCGTGCGGCAGAATCGCCGACGGACGGCCCGCCACGCGGCCGGGCCGCCCGCATCTCGTCGGCCCCACACTCTCGTTGCTACCGCTGGAGTTCCGTCATGTCCCACCGCACCGGCCTGATCCTCGACTTCGGCGGTGTCCTGACCACGCCTCTGCTGCCCGCCGTGCTCGCCTTCGAGCGGCGTGAGGGTCTGGCCGAGGGCGCGTGCATCACCGCGCTGTACCTGGACGAGGACGGCACCCGCCGCACCCACGACCTCGAGCGCGGCGCGATCACGCAGACGGAGTGGAACACCGCGGCAGCCGCGAGCCTCGGCGTGGCCCCGGACAATCTCATGGGGCGGATCTTCGCTGATCTGCGTCCCGAGACGGCCGTGATCGACGCCGCGGCCGCCGCCCGGCGGGCCGGTGTACGGGTGGCGATCCTGTCCAACTCCGTGGGTCTCGACCCGTGGAACCTGTACGACGGTTACGACCTGGACCGGCTGTACGACGCCGTCGTCATCTCCGAGCACCACGGGATGCGCAAGCCCGATCCGGCCATCTTCCGGCTCGCGCTGGACCGGCTCGGGCTGCCCGCCGAGGCCTGCGTGTTCGTGGACGACACGGAGCAGTACCTCGCGCCGGCGGAGCGGCTGGGGCTGGCGGGCGTCCACGCCAGGGAACCCAATGAGACCATCGCGCAGTTGGAGAGCCTGCTCGGGGTTCCCCTGGTCTGAGGGCGGGCCCGGCCGGCGCCGCTCGCGCCGGCCGGGCGCTGCCCGTCAGAGCCCGGACGCCAGACGCCGCAGGATCTGCCCGGCCGGCTCGTCGGTCGCGTGCCGGTACCCGGTGCCGGCCCACAGATTGATCCGCTCGGGATCGCCGGCGGCCGCCGCGGCCTTGCGCATCGGGCTGGTCAGGTGGTGCAGGGCGGGATAGCCGGCCGGGGCGCCTTCGGTGTGGCGGTCGGTGAAGTCGTTGCGCAGCGCCCTCGCCGGGCGCCCGGTGAACGCCCGGGTCACGACGGTCTCACGCCGTGCCGGGTCGGCAAGCGCGGCCCTGTGCGGCCGGGAGGTGCCGGCCTCCTCGGCGCGGAGCAGGACGGTGCCGACCATGACCGCCTCGGCTCCGGCGTGCAGCGCCCCGGCCGCGGCCGCCGGGGTGGCCACGCCGCCCGCGGCGACCAGCGGCAGGGACACCGCCTGCCGCACCTCGCCCAGCAGATCGGTCAGAGGCAGGGGGGCCGGGACGTGCTGCGGGGTGAGCGTTCCGGAGTGCCCTCCCGCGGCCGAGGCCTGCACGGCCAGTACGTCCGCTCCGGCCTCGGCCGCCAGGCGCGCCTCCGCGGCCGAGGTGACCGTCTGGACGACCACGGTCCCTGCGGCGCGCAGCGCGGCGATCACGGATGGCTCGGGGATGCCGAAGGTGAACCCGACGACCGGCACCGGGTCGGACAGCAGCAGCTCGACCTTGTCCCGCCAGTGGTCGTCGTCCTCGACGATCCCCGCCGCCAGGAGGTCGATGCCGTAGGCGCGGGCCTCGGGCGCGACGGCGCGGGCGTAGCGGCGGAAGACCCGCGGATCGACCGGGACCGGATTGGGCGCGAAGAGGTTGACGCCGAAACCCACCCCTTCGGAGCGGACCTGCGCGATCTGCTCGGCCAGCGCTTCGGTGGTGCGGTAGCCACCGGCGAGGAAGCCGAGGCTGCCCGCCCGGGCCGCCGCTGTGACCAGGGCAGGCGTCGTGGGGCCGCCGGCCATCGGCGCGGCGAGGAGCGGGATGTCCATCCCGAGGGCGACCAGTGGCGAGACCATGATGTGAGTGTTCCTCCTGTGGGGGTGGCGCTGCTCCTTCACGGGGCCCTGAACCGGCGATGCCTCATCGGCCGGGCCCGGGACAGGCCGCGGAGCCGCCGCGGCCCGCCGGGTCAGGCGGCCGCGGGATCCGTCCACGGCGAGCGGGCGCCCAGCAACGCCAGGCAGTTCTTCCAGAGCGCGCTGAGCTGGGACGTGCTGTTGTAGAGCTTGGCGAACAGGACCTGCCCCTCGAGCTGGGCGACGACGGACGCCGCGGCCGCGTGCGTGTCGGCGACGGTGACCTCGCCGCGCTCAAGGGCCTCGGTGATGACCGAGTCGACCATGCCGACCTGGGCCTCGAAGATCTCCTGCAGGCGCTTGCGCACGACCTCGGCCCGGTTGCTCATCTCCAGGGTGAGATTCCCGAACATGCAGCCGGAGACGGTCCCGCAGGTCTGCTGTCCCGCCTGCTGGTGGGCCTCCGTCTCCTCGAACAGCTTCCGCAGCCTTTGCAGGGGCTCCGCGCCGCCGTCGAGCACTCCGCTCCACGCACGGCGCTGGGCCTCCCACTGCTCGTCGATCACGGCCAGCGCGAGGGCCTCCTTGGATTCGAAGAAGTAGTAGAAGCTGCCCTTGGGCACCCCGGCCGCCCTGCAGATCTCGGCCACACCCAGCGCCGAGTATCCGCGCAGGTCGATGAGCGAGTGCGCAGCGCTGAGGATCTTCTCCCGGGCATCACTGGTCCGTCCCATGGTTGCCACTATACGACCGCTCGACTATGTTTACTAGACCGGTCGACTAGTAGTCCTGGTTTCCTTTTATCCACGCCTCGTCCGCGCGCGGACAGGCGTCTCCTTTCCTACCGTTGTGCACAGAGGAGAGCTGACACCATGAGTGCTGACACGACGAACGACCCGATGCGCGACATGCTGGCGCGCTGGAAGGCCGCCTTCGACGGCCACCGGGCGGACGACATGGCAGAGCTGTTCACGCCGGACGCCCTCTTCCAGGGATTCGGGCCCGAGGTCATGTCGGGCCGGGACGCGGTGCGCGGCTACTACGAGGCCGTCCCGGAGTACCGCAGGGCCCATGTGGGGAACGTCCACGGCTACCGGATCGGGGAGGAGGTGGCCGGCGGCTTCGCCGACGTCGTCTTCCGGGACCCGTCGGGCTGGGAGGCCCCCGTGCACCTCTCGCTGGTCCTGCAGCGCGAGGGAACCGACTGGCGTATCCGGGCCTACCACGTGTCCCGGATCATCACCGACCACTGAGGCGCCACCGCTCCCAAGCACCCACGGGTGCGGACGCGTTGAGAGGTTCCGCCTTCCAGTAAGGAGGAAGCCGGTCGTGGCGCCGCCCCCGGGGCGCGCGCATGGTGGGAGGCGTGGAGAACCGGCGGAATGCCGCCGGTCCGGCCGCCCGCCCGTCGAAGTACCCCGCACCGTCGAAGAGAGGCAGGACCGTGAAGGAGTTCCTGGTCGAGCTCACCACCACCGTTCCCGAGGGCACCGATCCGGCCGAGGTCGACCGGCGCCGCGCGGCTGAGGCCGTCCGGGCCGGCGAACTGGCCGCGGGCGGCCACCTGGTCAGGCTGTGGCGCCCCGTGGGCGAACTGCGCAGCATCGGCCTGTGGCGCGCCGCCGACGAGGCCGAACTGTACGAGAAGGTGCTGGGCACGCTGCCCCTGTGGCCGTGGATGGCCGCGGTGGTCACGGCTGTCCAGTCGCATCCCAATGACCCGGGCAGGACGGGCGACACCGCCTGACCGCGCACACTCCACCGTCGCACACGGCTCCCCGCCGCCCTGCATCGGGCGCGACGGGGAGCCGCGCCATGTCCGTCCCGGGGATCCGTCCGACGAGGAAGATGTCATGACCGAACCAATCCAGCGCGGTGCCGCCACAACGGGCGGCGCACTCGGCTCGCCCTGGGCGCACGTGGTCAGGGCCGCGGCGGCGCTGGCGGCGGCCATGGGCGTGGGCCGCTTCGTCTACACCCCGATCCTGCCTCTGATGAACGCTCAGGCGGGCCTGACGCCCGGGGCCGGTGCGCACCTGGCCACCGCCAACTACGTCGGTTATCTCGCCGGTGCCCTCGCGGGGACCTTCCTTCCGCGGCTGACGCGCTCCCCGGCCGTTCTGCGCGGCTCCCTGCTGGTGCTCGTCGCGAGCCTCGCCCTGATGCCGCTGACGCACGCGACGACGGTCTGGCTGGTGCTCCGGCTGGTCGCCGGCGCGGCCAGCGCTCTGGTCTTCGTCGTCGCCGTCAGCTCACTCCTCGCCCACCTGCGCGAGCATCCCGCCCACCTGCCCGGCTGGGGTTTCGGCGGGGTCGGCGCCGGGATCGCCCTCTCCGGCCTGCTCGTTCTCGTGCTGCGCGACTTCGCCGACTGGCGGGCCGCGTGGTGGACGTCCGCCGCTCTGGCCGCGGTGCTGTCGGTGCCCGCGTGGACCATGCGGCCGGAGCCCGCGCCGCGGCCGCCCGCCGCCCCTGCCGCCGGGGCGCGGCGGGCGACAGGGCCGCGCACGCACCGCTGGTTCGCCGCCCTGTTCGCGTCCTACACGCTGGAGGGCATCGGTTACATCATCGCCGGCACCTTCCTGGTCGCCGCGATCGACCAGGGCTCGCCCGGGTGGCTCGGCAGCGGAGCCTGGGTCCTGGTCGGCCTGGCCGCCGTCCCCTCGGCCGCGTTGTGGGCGGGCCTGGGGCGGCGCTGGTCCCGCCCCGACGTCCTGCTGGCCGCGCTGATCGTGCAGGCAGTGGGCATCGCCCTGCCCGCCCTGATCGGCGGAGCGGCGGCGGCGCTCGTCTCGGCGTTCCTCTTCGGAGCCACCTTCATCGGCGTCAGTACGCTCTCGCTCGCGGCCGGGGCGCATCTGCAGTTCCCCCGGTCGGTCGCCCTGCTCACCGCCGGGTACTCGGTGGGCCAGATCCTCGGCCCGTCGGCGGCCGCGCCCTTGCTCCATCACGGCTACCACCAGGCGCTGGTCCTGGCGGCGACCGTCGTGCTGGCCGCGGCCGCCGCGGCTGTCGTGCTCCGGGTCGGTTTCCCGCACCGCATGAGTGCTCCGGGGCGGGCGGGATCCGCTTCCGGGCGGATTTTCGCGCCGGTCGACGTGCCAGTTGACGGGGCGGGGGCCGGGACGCGCTGAGCCGCCCGGGACGCGCGGCCGGGTGCTCGTGACGCCTGTCCATGTTGTGAGCCTTTGACAGTTCTCGACCGGTCGTCTACGGTCGTAGGCGACCGGTCGTCTAGTGCCGGATACCAGGAACACCCCTCCCCTTGGAGAAGGAACACCATGAGCAATCAGGGTCAGAAGGTCGCGGTCATCACGGGTGCTTCGCAGGGCATCGGCGCGGGGCTGGTCGCGGCGTACCGGAAGCTGGGTTACGGCGTGGTCGCCACGTCGCGGGGGATCGCGCCGTCGGCGGACCCGGAGGTGGTGACGGTGCAGGGGGACATCGCCGAGTGGGACACCGCGGAGCGGGTGATCGCGGCGGGTCTGGAGCGGTTCGGGCGGATCGACACGCTGGTGAACAACGCGGGGATCTTCGTGGGGAAGCCGTTCACCGAGTACACCGAGGCGGACTACGCGGCGGTGCTGGGGGTGAACGTGAACGGCTTCTTCCGGATCACGCAGCTGGCGGTGGAGCGGATGCTGGAGCAGGGCGGGGGCCATGTCGTGCAGATCACCACCAGCCTGGCTGACCAGCCGGACGCGAAGGTGCCGTCGGTGCTGGCGTCGCTGACCAAGGGTGGTCTGCAGTCGGCGACGAAGTCGCTGGCGACCGAGTACGCGTCGCGGGGGATCCGGGCGAACGCGGTGGCGCTGGGCACGATCAAGACGCCGATGCACCCGGAGGAGTACCACGAGATGCTGGCCGGGCTGCACCCGGTGGGGCGGATGGGCGAGATCGACGACATCGTCGACGCGGTGGTCTACCTGGAGAACGCCCCGTTCGTGACCGGTGTGATCCTGCCCGCCGACGGAGGACAGTCCGCCGGCCGCTGAGCCGGCACAGTCCGCACGATCCGCGGCGGGGGTGCCGTCCCGCAGTCCTGTTGGGACCCCCCGCCGCGGACGGGCACGCCGAGAGAGGCAACCGGGCCGGTGACCCGGCCCGGTTGCCCAGGCCCTGCCGCGGGTCCCGGACGCCGACGACCCGCCGGCACCGACGGCGCCACCGACCTTCCCCCGCGCTTTCCGCACCGACCGCCGAACCGTTTCCGGCCCGCCCCGCGGGCTCCGCGACCTCGTCTGGATCCTTCCGTGAACGCTTCCCGCCCCCGTACGCCCGTCGACTTCTGGTTCGACCCCGTGTGCCCGTGGACCTGGCTGACCTCCCGCTGGATGCTGGAGGTCGAGAAGGTCCGGCCGGTCGACATCAACTGGCATGTGATGAGCCTGGCCGTCCTCAACGAGGGCCGTCTCGACGAACTGCCCGAGCGCATCCGCGTCCTGATGGGGCAGGCGTGGGCGCCGGTACGTGTGCTGACCGCGGCCGCACAGGCCCACGGCCCCGACGTGCTGGGGCCCCTCTACACCGCGCTGGGCACCCGCTTCCACCTGCGGCAGGAGCCCAAGACCCGGCCGACCGTCGAAGCGGCGCTGCGGGACGCCGGGTTGCCGGTGAAGCTCGCCGAGGCCGGCGAGACGGACGCCTTCGACGACCTCGTGCGAGCCTCGCACCTCACGGGCATCGCCCTGGTCGGCGAGGACGTCGGCAGTCCGGTGATCGCGGTGCCGGGCCCCGGGCCCGACGCCGACGCCAAGGTCGCCTTCTTCGGCCCGGTCGTCACGCCCGCCCCCAAGGGGGTGGAGGCCGCACGGCTCTGGGACGCCGCCCTCGTCCTCGCCTCCATGCCGGGCTTCTACGAGATCAAGCGCAGCCGCACCGTTCCTCCCAACTTCGACTGACGGCGCGGCGGGTCGCACGGCAGGATCCACCCTTGCGTCGCGAGCGCGCCGATCAGCGGATCGTGACGAGCCGTCCGGTGGACCGGGGGGCTCGCCGTCCTGTTGTGCCCGGCCTCTGACGCCCCCGCGGGAGCGTCAGAGGCCGGGTGTTGCGCTCGGCGGCCGGGACAGGGCGGACTTGGCGCGCCTGGTCTCCTCGTCGGCGAGGACTTCGAGCCGGTCGTGGGCCAGGGCGTCCATGGTCAGTTCGGCCACCGTCGCGGCGCTGATCTTCGGCGCGTCCGTCCAGGTGCTGAGTTCGGTGTCCACAAAGCCGGCGTGGACCCTCACCGCCAGCGTGCCCTGTGCGTGCAGGGCCTGCCGGAGGGCATCGGTCAGCGACCACTGCGCCGCCTTCGAGGCCGCGTAACCGGGGAACAGCGGCTGGCCGACCCAGGAGGCGAGCGAGAGCATGTTGACCAGTGCCCCGCCGCCGTTGCGGGCCAGGATCGGGGCGAAGGCGCGGGAGACGGCCCAGGTGCCGAAGTAGTTGACCGCCATCGCCTGGCGCGCGCCGTCGAAGGCGCCTTCCATGAGCCTGGTGCTCGCGCCGCCGACGCCCGCGTTGTTGATCACTATGTCGACGTCGCCGGCCGCGGTGGCCGCGGTGGCCGCGGCGGCCGCCGCGGCCACCTGGTCGGGCTCGGTGACGTCCAGACGCAGCGGAACGAGGCTCTCGTCGACCAGGCTCTGGTCCACAAGGCTCTCCGGATCGCGGACACCCGCGTAGACCTTGGACGCGCCATGGTTGATGTGTGCGCAGGCGAATGCGCGGCCGATGCCGCGATCGGCACCGGTGACCAGGGCTACCGACCCCTCGATGTGCATCGTGCCTCCTTTGCTGCGGGCTGCTGCGGGGCACAGGTCAGCACCTGGCTTTAAGTTTGCAAGTCAGATGATCGGGGCGGTGGACGTGGGCGGCTTCGCGGCGGAAGGCGATGCGGACCGCGCCCCGCCGCCGGGGGAGGGCGTCGACGTCGATGCGGAGCGCACGGGTGAGGGCGTGGAGGACGGCCCTGGACGCGTTGTCGCGGCGGCGTTCCAGGGCGATGGCGGAGTCGAGGCCGGTCCAGGCGGGCCGGCGATCTCCTCGAGGCGGAGCCGGGGCGCCCGGTAGGCGGTCGGTCCGCGTGTCGGGCCGGCTGGGGGAGATCTTCGCGCGGCGTGAGCGCGGGAACTCCCCGAGGCCGGTGTTCCGTGTGTCCGCCCCGGTCGCTGGGGCTTCCGGGGACGCTTTCCTCCGTGAACGGGCGCTGCGCGACTCCGGGGCACAGGAGGGGAAGGCGGGACGGAGCCGGGGCCCGCTACCGGCCCGGCCCACATCCCGGCTGCCGCCGCACGCGGCCGCGCCCCCCGGCGGCCCTGTCGGTCAGGACCGGCCCGCGGGCTGGTTCTCCCACGCCTGCTGCAGCGCCCGGGTGAACGTCTCGGCGGACTGCAGGCCGGTCACGCCGTACTTCCGGTCCAGTACGAAGAACGGCACGCCGCCGGCGCCCAGTTCGGCGGCCGTGCGCTCGTCGGACCGCACGTCCTGCGCGTAGGCGGTGGCGTCGGCCAGCACCTCGCGTGCCTCCGCCTCGTCCAGTCCGACTTCGACGGCCAGGCCGACCAGGGTCTCCGTGTCGTAGATCGACCGCTCGTCCGCGAAGTTGACCCGGAAGGCCAGATCCTGCAGTTCGGCCTGGACGCCGCGAGCCTTGGCGAAGTGCAGTAGGCGGTGGAGGTCGAAGGTGTTGCCGAAGACGCGTCCGCCGACCTTGAAGCCGAGCCCCTCGGCGCGCGCCTCGGTCGCGGCGTACTCCTCCCGCGCGACCTGCTGTTCGCGGGTGCGTCCGTACTGCGCCGCCACGGCGTCGATGATCGGGGTCGTGCCGTTCTCGGCGTCCGGGTTGAGCTCGAACGACCGGTGCACCACCTCGACGTCGTCGCGGTGCTCGAAGCCGGCGAGTGCTCGCTCGAATCGCGCTTTGGCGACGTAGCACCAGGGGCAGGCGATGTCGGTCCAGATCTCGACGCGCATGTGCCGCATCTCCATGTCTCGTGGGTTCGTTACGGGCCTCACCGGGGCGGGGGCCGCACCGGGGGGGCGGAGCCGGTTCCGCCAACTAGACGGCCGGTCGACTATTAAGTTAGTCGACCGGCCGAATGCTGACAAGTGCGGTCGATCGCACCCGCCGTCCGGGGAGGTGGACCCGCCTGCGGCCGCGGGGTGCCCGGGACCGGGACGCGCTCCAGGGTCATGCCGGAGTGCTCGCGGTGGACGGCGGCCACGGCGCCCTCGGGGAGGTGGGCAGACCGTGGACCGGGTGGAGTGGGACTTCGGGAGCTCGAATGCCACCAGCAGGCCGGTTCGAAGTCCGCGAGCGCCTGCGGGCGGGATTCGAGGCGGTACTGCGGCTCGCCGTCCCGGTGCTTCTCGAGGTCGCCCTCGGGGGTCGCCGTGATGCGGAAGACGCCGCCGGGGCCGCTCTGGCCGCCGCGGTCGTCCAGGCGGAGCGGGAACTCGATCTGCCGCCCGAGCCCACGTCCGCCAGCCAAGGGCTCCGGGGTGCCGACGCGCAGTGCCGGGTGGTCGAACGGCGGCCCGAACCCGTCGCCGACGAAGGCGCGGGCCGCGAGCAGCGGAACCCGGTGGCCCCGAGGTCGTGAGCAGCGCGGCGAAGGCGCCGTTCGACGCGAAGCCGAACCCGCCGCGCCGCGTCTTGGCGATCTTGTCGACCAAGGCCCGGTTCCGGTGTGATCGGCTCCCCCAGATGGATGCCGATGTTCTCGAACGGCACCGTCCGCACGTGGCGCAGCTGCAGACCGCGCAGATGGGCCGCGTCCGGACGGGTCGGACGCGCGGCACCGATGCGGTGGAGACAGGCCTCGATCCGGGCTTCGTCGACGAGTGGCGGGCTCTCGGTGCCGGTGGTGTCCTCCACTCCTCTCCGGGGCGCGTTCCCGCCGGAACGAGAGCGGCGCCGCGCGGGTCCCCATGGTGAGGGGCCCACGCGGCGCCGAGGAGCCCCCGACGGCGCGGTTGCCCGCGGGTGAGCCCGGGTCGCGGGTCGCGGGCGGCCGTTCGGGGGCCGTTGGGGGGGGGGGCGGGGGGGTGTGGGGGGGGGGGGGCGTTGGGGTGGGGGGGGCCGGGGGGCGGGCGGGGTTCCGCCCGCGCCGGTGGCCGGGGGGAGGGTGGGCGTTCTGGACGCTGACGCATATGTGTGTGCGGCATCCGGGACAGATCGAG
>NZ_JBSFLB010000055.1:0-38882 GCF_053598835.1 Streptomyces sp. NPDC001070 | reverse complement strand
ACGGACGAGAACGGCCGCGGCCTCTTCCTGGTCGCCCAGCTGTCCCGCCGGTGGGGCTCCCGCTCGGCATCGGGCGGCAAGGTCGTCTGGGCCGAGGAGGACTTGGTCTCCTCCCCCACGCCGGCATCCTGAACGTCTGCGGCGCGGCGACCCGCTCCGTCCGTCAGGCGCCCTGGGGGAAGGCGTGCCTCGTGCCACCGATCACGGCTGCGGCAGCGGCGAGCAGGAGCGCCGACGAGGCCGCCGAGCGCGATGGACGACGAGCAGACCGTTGGCGGCAAAGGGAGCGGCGCTTCCGACGCGTCCGATGTGCGCTACGTCTGATCCGCGAGCCCGTCGCAGCGCGACGCCCGGCGTTCCACGGATTGCCACTCTCTACCCAGCGCAAGATCCGTGACTTCGAGCGTCGGAACGGTCTCGAACCTGGCGCTGTGACCTATGCGTTCCACCCGTGGAAGGCCACAGGAAAGCGACGGGGCCCGCGCTGGGGCGATCAGCCGACCTGCTGCGAAGAGGCCACCCGGGCTGAATCAGGGAGAACGCTCATCGAAAGGGCCTGCCTGCACGCGTGCCTCTATCCGTCCAGCCTCGCCCAGAAGCGCCGCTGTGTGGGCCAGAGCAAGGCGGTGACGACCACGCCTGCGGCAAGTCCGAGCGCCCAACACCACCACACCGAGAGCACAGTGCCGAACAGCAAGGCTGGGAAGGCGAAGAACAAGGTCGCAAACAGGAACACGAGGAGGACGAACGCGGTGATCAGGCGGCGTCTCAGCCACGACACGGCCCCTGCACGCCCGAAGATCATCGTCAGCCACCAACTGTAGACCGCGATTCCTTCGAGCAGCCCCCATGTGGTACCGAACCGCGCCCAGGCTATGGCGCCGGGAAGCAACGGCCAGGCCCATAGGAAGACCTGCCTAGGAACACTCATCGGCTCGCCGGCCGGATCCTTGAAGACGAGCACCATGGCCTCTCCGAGCGCTTGACGATGCCGTCCGTTGACTAGATCGCAGGCAGTCCGTCCGGTTAAGACGTTCATGACGTTCATGACGTTCGCCTCGGCCGGTGTCCGCGTGAGCTGGCCGAAGCGCCTCCACCCACCAATCCCCCCGACTCCCATCCCGTCTGCCGTCGGCCCACACACCGTGGCCGCGTCTGCTCGGCTTGGCCTGGGTCGATGGTGGACGGGATGGGATCCCACCACGCTCGCCACCGGTTCTGCCATTCGGCCATCCCGTCCATGACCGATCAGCGCCGCTTCGACTGACGGGACACTCGATCGGGCATGCGGTCGATCCGACGGAGTCGCCAGGTGCGGATCTCGCCGTAGAGCACGGATGTCCCAAGTATGAAGAGCGCGGTCTCCATGCTCGCTGGCCATGGTTCAGACACCCACCAGTGCCCTATGACCGCCCACGCAGCGAGGATCGGCACGGCGAGGAGGTAGCCGCGCAGGCGCACACGCAGCTGGCGCACATCGTGCCGCGGTTCAACTGTCACGGTGGGCCTGTGTCATCGCCGGATGACGGTTGATCACATGCGTATGCTGCTCACCTTTGCCCGGTAGGTCAATGCTGCAGCAGTCGCTCCGCGTCGGATCACGTATCGGATTGTTCTTCTGGGAGTGAATCGGGCTTCCTGCGACCGGGAATCGCCTCGGCGACCAGCTCAGTGACCTGCGCTCAGCCTGTCAACCGTTGTCGTCGTTGACTGCCCTTGGGACTCTCGGGCGGCCCGGACACGGCCGCGGGAACGAGCGCGTCTGCGCAGGTGATCGACGTAGAGGGATGGCTGTACTTCGATGCCGTGGTGGGGCCGGGCTCAGCTGAATAGGCGATCCATGCCCGCGAGGTCGGCGGCGTGCGCACCTACGACCGGCTGAGCCGGCCAGACATCCGCGCCCACTTTTCAAGGCAAAAGCCGCATATCAGGATGCAGATGCCCGTCAATCCTGCGATGTTGCGGAACATGTCATAGTGCCGATGTGCGGCGAGCAGCTCGATCGACAACCCCAGCCCCATCAGGATGACGCCGAGCCCCCAGATCCGGGGCGACTCGACACGGCCCCTGAGCCGAGGGAACAGCCAGCCGCGGAGGACTGCCGCTCCGCCCGGTAGCAGCGTGATCGCCAAGGCGGATCCGAGAGCAGCCCACCCATAGGCGTCCATGACGAACGCCTCTCCCCGGAAGATCGTCGGCGCGGCTCCATGCCGCACGAGCGGATCATGTCACGAATCTTGACGTGGGGAGACACCCTGCGCCGGATCCTGGCGGACTGATGGGGACATTCGAGTCCCCCCACTTTCTGCTCAGGTGGTCTGAGAGTCGCTCGGCTTGTTTTCCCCAGTTGACCGCCCGGCCGGGTGGCGACCGGAGGGATCGGATATGGCAGAGTCGGGCGGCGTCGTCTGGCTGGGCCGCACCAAGACCGGCGATGTGGCCGCGATCGGCGTGTCCAGCGGCATGCCTGGTGCCAAGGCCTGACGCGGCGCCCCCCGGCCCGAGTGGCTAGGGGCGGTAATAAAGGTCGCTCATGGTTGGCGGGGAGTTATGCACCGCGTAGGAGTTGTAGGACACCCGATCGTTGTACGCCTGTGCCCGCCGTGCCTGCTCGATGAGGAGTCCGTCGACGTTCTCCGTGCCGCGGCGACGCATGAGCTTGACGATCAGGACAACCGCGATGGCAACCATGAGTCCGAACATGATGCCGAGCTCGATCACAGAACCCCCCCGCCGTGAGTACTCACCCTCACGATAGCGCCCGACCTGGTGGCGGCCCAGATGGCGGGCCACCTGGCCGGTGGAACGGCTTTGGGCGGGAGCTGCCGCGGGGAGAGAGATCATGGCCCCTTGCGCCGGCCGCGAATCGGGCCGGCTCCTCGCCTGGCCGCACAGCCCGATCCGGGGCCGTGCTCTCCGAGGCTCGCCCACACCATCGGCGGGGCCCGGCGGCACGCATCGTTGCCCATCCTGAGCGGTTCTCCGCACCGCGAGAAAGGGCCTTCATCGATGCGATCTCTACGGCAAGCCCTGGCGGCTCGACGGCAGCAGCCCACCGACGACGAGTTCCGCCAGCGTTTCGGCCATACGCTTCGCGTCCGCGGCCGTGTCCGGCGCCTCCGGTCCGAGACGGTTGTGCATGTGCTGATGGGTCAGAGCCAGAGCAGCCCCGTTGATGGCGACAAAGACCATGTGCGGCGGCACTTCAGGCATACGACCGCTGTCCATCAGCCGCCGGATGACCGGCGTCAGCTGGTCCCAGAATCTACGGGTGTATTTCGCGGCCAAGTAGTCGAGTCGGCCGGAATCATGAACCGACTCCTCCGCGACGATGCGGTTCAGCTGGGGACATTTCGCGGTGGCGGTGAAGAGCCGGGTGATCACGGTTCTCAATACCTCGGCGTCGTCCAACTGCTCCAAGGACGCGAAGAAATCCACCCGTAGGTCCTCGACGGCGAAGTCGATCACCGCGCGCCAGAAATTCTCCTTCGAACCGTATCGGTCGTTGACGTAGTTGTGACTGACTCCCAGTCGCTTCGCCAATTCCCGAACTGTGGTGGCCCGGTAGCCGAGTTCGGCAAAGGTGGCCAGGCCCCGACGAAGGATGTCCGCGTCTTCGCGGGCGACCTGTCCGCCACTCCCCGGGGAAGCCGCCTTGCCTGCGGCTTCCTGAGAGTTCGAAGGCACGGTCCTGCTCCGTTCCACCGCGGGTGTGAGCACGCCCAGGTTGTTGGCGCGGCTGATCAGTCTACCCGTAGGCGTCCGGCCCGGTCCGCGCCGCCCGGCCGCGCTCCGTGGAGCCGTGCCGGGGTGTGCGTGTGCGGCTCACCCCACCCACTTGACAGTTGTCAGATCGAAAGTAGTCTGACACCTGTCAAGTGCCTGTGGGGCGGTTGCGGACGCGGCGTTCTGTGGCGGCCGGGAGGGGGCGACCCACAAGAGGACCGACGGCGCGTCCGCGTGCTTGTCCACGCCAGTCCGAATGAGAATCGAGCGACATAGCCATGACCTTTTTGCTGACCGAGATGGACCCGCATGACCCGCACTGGGACAAGCGCGGTGCGCTCTACGTGCCGTCCGGTCGGGGCCCGACGGTGTGGGCCGTAGGTGACATCTACACGATCAAGGCCACGGGCGCGCAGACGAACGGAGGTCTCGGTTTCATCGAGGCCACGGTTCCGGCGGGTGGTGGTCCTCAGGCGCATGCTCACACAGAGCAGGAAGAGACGTTCTACATACTCGACGGCGAGTTGGAGTTCCTGGACGGCGACCACATCTTCACAGCCGTTGCCGGAGACTTCATCCACGTACCCCGGGGGGTCCGCCACCGCTTCACGAACAAGGGCAACCATGCCGCGAAGATGATCTTTATGTTCACTCCCCCCGGGCCGGAACAGATCATCGCCGATTACGCCGAGCCCGTCCGGCCCGGGGAGGTGCCTCCGTCCCAGATCGACGACGAGCAGATCGCACGGTACGAAGAGATGATCCGCTTGACGAAGGTGATCAACCTTCCGGAACCTTCCTGAAACCGGTTCAGGCCGAGCAGCGAGGCCTGCTGCTCGGCCTGACCGCGACACAGCCGGCGTGAATCGCATGCAGGACTGTCCCGGCCGCACCGGCCCACCCCCGCGACCCAGTCGGGCGCCGCGCTCAAGGACGCCATGGTCCGCGCCGGACAGTCCCATCGGGCACGCGAAGCGCACGGGACGGACATGGCGCATGCCGTTGCGGCGTGCACAGGATCGCCGGTGTGGCACCGCGACCTGTTCAGGTGAACATCAAGGCTCTTGATCACTCGGCGGTCGGCCCGTTCTGGGCGGGGCGCTCGGCTGGAGTTTCCTTCGCACGCCCGGCGTGAAGACCGTGCCGGACCGCGTCCATCTTGACCTGCTGCCATACCCCGGTGACGACAAGGCAGCGGAGGTGGCCCGGCTGCGGGCCCTCGGTACCAGCGACCTCGACCTCGGCCAGGGCGACGTCCCGTGGACGTGCCTGGCCGACCCGGAGGGCCACGAGTTCTGCGTCCTCGCCCCGTCCTGACGCGGAGCCTTGACGACACCCCGGCACGTGAGCCTTGTGTGCTCATGTGCCATGGCCCCGGGCGGGTGGGCTGCGGCGTCTGGGTCGATTCGGGCGGCGAGATCACCGTGGGTTCAAATCCCACACTCTCCGCACCGGGCCAGCGAAGGCGCTGGACAGAAGGGGTGCCCCAGGACACGGGGGTGCCCCTTCTTCGTGCGCGAGGAGCCCCGTGGTTCCGCGCTGTTTCCCGCTCGATGGGTCACGCAGGGGGGCACATCCCCCCTTCCCGACATCCGACGCGGGACGAAGTGTGCAGGAGTGCCGTGGGCGGGGAGACTTCCGCCCGTGACTGAGACTGCGCACGACGCGAACGAGACCGCCGACGATGAGAAGTGGCTCACGCCTGGCGTGCGTGGGATCGGCTCGGCGAGCTTCCTGGCAGACGTCGGCCACGAGATACCCACCGCGCTGCTGCCGTCGCTGCTGACCTCCACGCTCGGGGCGCCGGCCGCAGCGCTCGGAGCGATCGAGGGCGTCTCGGATGCGCTGGCCGGTGCCGCCCGCTTCGGTGGCGGTGTCCTGGCCGACGACCCCGCCCGGCGCCGCAAGGTCGCGGTCGGCGGCTACGCCACCACCGCCGTACTCGGCGCGGCCACCGCCGGAGCCACTGCCGTCTGGCAGGTCGGGCTTCTGCGCGCAGCCGCGTGGACCGCCCGCGGCCTTCGTGTCCCGTCCCGCAACGCGCTGCTCGCCGACATCGTCCCGGCCACGGCCTTCGGCAGGGCATACGGCTTCGAGCGGATGATGGACAACCTGGGCGCCATCTTCGGCCCACTCCTCGCGCTGGGCCTGGTCGCCTGGCTCGGGGTCACATGGGCCATCGGCCTGTCCGTCATCCCCTGCCTGCTCGCTGCCGCCGCGATCGTCTACGCCATCCGCAAGACACCCCGCCCGACCAACCGCGACCGGGTACCGCTGCACATCCGCGTCCGACCCGTGCTGCGCGGCGACTTGGGCAGGCTCATGGGGGCTGTGGCAGCTTTCGAGGTCGGCAACGTCGCAGCCACCCTGCTCATCCTGCGGGCCTCTGACCTCCTCACCCCAGAGCACGGCGCCAAGACAGCAACCACCATCGCGCTCGGGCTCTACACCGCGTACAACGTCGCCGCCACGATCGCCTCGATCCCTGCCGGTCGCCTGTCCGACCGCCTCGGCACCCGGGGCCCGATCCTCGTCCTGGCCGGCGGCGTCCTCGCCTTCGCCGCCGCCTACGGCATCTTCGCCGTCACGGGTGCCGTGGTCGCGGTCCTGGCCGTGCCATTCGTATTGGCGGGTATCGGCATCGGGGCCGTGGAGACCGCGCAGCACTCCGCTGTCGCTGCCCTCGCCCCCGCTGACTTGCGCGGCTCCGCCTTCGGCATGCTCGCCACGGTCCAGTCCTTCGGGAACCTCGCTGCCTCCACCATCGCAGGGATCCTGTGGACGGCCGCGTCTCCGGCTGCGGCGTTTGCCTATCTTGCGGCGTGGATGCTGCTGGCCCTCGTCGGGCTGCTGCCGGCCGCAACGGGAGGCTTCAGCGCTCGCGGGCGGTAGAGCCGACGGTGAGAGGTCCCGTGCACGCCATTCTGGCTCGGCGCGCACGGGGCACTCGGGTTACTCGCCGTTGCGCTCGACGAGGAACGTGATCTCCTTGCGGATGCTCGATGAGCCCCTCCGCGTCGCGGAAGTTGATGTACCCATCCCGAGCCACGAAGTGGTCGGCGTGCACCTGGTGCACCTGTGCGCGCGGCACACCGCGGTTGATCGAGAAGTGGCCGCAGTCCCAGGACTGTGGCGGCGACATCCTTGGGTGGGCCTTCTTTGGGCTGCTCCGAGGCGAAGGCGCCGGCAACCGTTGGCAACCGGATGGCTCTGAGATCGAAAGATCACGTCTCCACATGTCTCCTCCGGGGAGCGCGCTCCCCGGAGGAGACATATACACGTCACGGCGCGCGCGGCCGATGAGTTGCTGACCGAGGCGCGTGAGGCGACGGCTGGTTGGCCGGTTGAGGATCCGACGGCGGGGCATCCGCCGTGCGGTCAGGACCTCGCCGGCGAGGGCTCGCGTGTTGCGGGAGACCCTGCGCGCCGAGGGGGCTGACGGTGCCGGAACAGTGGCGCGGTCGCTTGATGTCACTGACGTCAGGGCCCGCGGTGGGGGCTGTCTGACGATGAATGGTCTTCACCGCGTATACCGGATCGAGCGGTTCCACGAGCTCGTTGGTGGCTATGGCCACAAGGCCGACGGGTGCGCCGCCCTGCTGCAATCCGCGGTCGGCGCCTCCCCGCGCAGACGTTCTCTGACCTGCGCGGGGAGGCACTCCCCCACCCGACCGCCATTACCTCCGGCGTAATCGACGGCCCCGCCGGGGCCCGGCAGGATCGGGAGCAGTCGGCAGGACACCCACCGAGCCCCTTGGAGCAGCAATGACCGCCTACGCCGTCGGCCACCTTCGTCCCGCGGATCCCGACGAGGAGGTCTTCGAGTACATGGAACGGATCCAGGACACCCTCGACCCCTTCGGAGGCCGCTTCATCGTGCACGGCGCGACCGTGGAGGTCGTCGAGGGGCCGTGGCCCGGGTCCATCGTCATGATCGAGTTCCCCGGCATGGAGGAGGCGCGCGGCTGGTACCGGTCGGACGCCTACCGGGAACTCCTTCCGCTCCGCACACGCCATGTCGAGGGCGAGGTGATCCTGGTGGACGGCGTGGGCCCGGGCTACGACGCCTCCGGCACCGCCGCCCGGCTCAGGGCGGAGGCCGCGCGGGTACGCCAGCCGTCCGGGTGACTCGACATGACGATCACCGAACGGTAGACAAGCCCCGGGGAGCGGCGACCGCGCCGCGAGGAGACTGGGGGGCCAGTTGACGTTCGGGCACGCGTGGCGCCGTGCCGTCCCCAGCAGTGCCGTCCTGACCCTGGCGCTCACCGGCTGCGCCGTCATCGATGCGCCCAACTGCACCCTGGCGGACGCGGAGTCGGGCGTCGTCGTGGCCTGGGCCAAGAAGGACTTCCCCGAGAACGCGCGCTTCCGGCTGTGTTCGGGGAGGGTCTGCATGGACCGTGTGGGCACCCGGGACACGTGGACGACGAGAGTCGAAGTGCGGCTTCCCGACGACATCGGAGCCAGGACCGTCCCCGTGCGGTTCACGGTGACCTCCGCGGACGGCTCCCGGACGCTGTACGCCCGGGTGACCGCGGTGCGGCTGCAGCGCTACGCGCCGAACGGCGAGTCCTGCGACCCGATCGTGTGGCAGGCGGCCCTGCGGGCCGACCCGGGCGCGGGACTCGTGCCGGTGGAGTGACCGGTACCCGCGCCCGCTCGCGTCAGCCGTCGAAGCGGCAGCCGGTGGTGTGGGAGGCCGCCTCGCCCGAGGCCGTGGCGGCCGCGCCGTCACGGATGGCGTCCAGCAGCCGCGTGTGGTCCATGTAGTCCTCGGGGCGCAGCGCCGGGGCGCTGAAGTGCTCCCGCAGCGAGTCCCTGACGACCTGGCCGAGGTCCGCGTAGAGCTCGATCAGGACCTCGTTGCGGGAGGCGGCCACCACGGCCAGGTGGAAGGCGCCGTCCGCGTCCACGAAGGCGTCCCGGTCGCCCGCGGCCCAGGCGCGTTCCCGCCGCTCCAGCAGTGTGCCGAGGCGGTCGAGGTCCTCTGCGGTTCGGCGTGTCGCGGCGAGGCCAGCCGCCGCCGACTCCAGGGCGCCGCGCACCTCGGCCACGTCGCGCTGCCCGGCGTCCTCGAAGCGGCGCTGCATCACCCCGGCCAGTTCACTGGTCGCCGCGACATAGGTGCCCGACCCGTGGCGTATGTCCAGCAGCCCGTTGTGGGCGAGCGCGCGTACGGCCTCCCGGACGGTGTTGCGCGCCACACCCAACTGCCGGACCAGCTCCGGTTCCGTCGGAATGCGGGAGCCCACCGGCCAGGCGCCGGAAGTGATCTGCCGGCGCAGTCCGGAGACCACCTGCTCGAAGAGCCCGGAAGGACGGGGCACAGGACGTAGACTCATCCCATGATTATACGCCGGAGGGGCCCAGGGCCGGGCAGCGGAACGGCGGCGCACCGCCCGGCCGGGCGCCCGGGCCGGCGGGCTCGCCGTCCTGGCCCTGCTGCTGGCGGCGCTGGACCTCCGGCCCGCGGTCACGAGCCTCGGCCCCGTCCTGGAGGAGGCGCGGGCGGGCCTCGGGATGAGCGGCGCAGTCGCCGGGCTGCTGACCTCCGTACCGGCGCTCTGCTTCGCCATGGTCGGTTCCGCCGCGCCCCGGCTGGCCCGCCGCTACGGGCCCTCCGGGGTCGTCGCGGCGGGCACGGCGGCGGTCGCCGCGGGTCTGGCGCTCCGTCCGCTGGCCGGGGGGACCGGTGTGTTCCTCGCGCTCAGCGCGCTCGCGCTCGCCGGGATCGCCGTCGGCAATGTGCTGCTCCCGGTGGTCGTCAAGCAGCGCTTCCCGGACCGGGTGGGCCTCATGACCGGTCTGTACGCCATGGCGCTGAACCTCGGGGCCGCGGCCGCGGCCGCCCTCACCGTACCCCTGGCCGGGGCGTTCGGCGGCGACTGGCGGTGGGGGCTGGGCGCCTGGGCGGTCGTCGCCGCCGTCGCCGTCCCCCCGTGGCTCGTCCTGGCGCGCCGTCGTGCGGACGACCGGGCCCCGGCGCCCGCCCGCGTGCCCGAGCCCGATCCCGGCGTGCGGCTGACCCGCTCCCCCACCGCCTGGGCCCTGGCCGTCTACTTCGGCCTGCAGGCGGGTGCCGCGTACGTCGTCATCGGCTGGCTGCCGCAGGTCTTCCGGGACGCCGGGCTGCCGGCACGGACCGCCGGCCTGCTGTTCGCGGTCACCTCGCTCCTCGGCGTGCCGCTGTCGTTCGCGCTGTCCGCCCTCGCCGGGCGCCTGCGGCGGCAGAGCGGGATCGCCGTCGGCATCGGCCTGTTCGGTCTCGCCGGTTACGCGGGGCTGTGGGCGGCTCCGGCCGCCGCGCCCTGGGTGTGGGCGGTGCTGCTCGGCGTCGCCAACTGCTCCTTCCCGCTGGCCCTGACGGTGATCGGGATGCGCGGACGGGACGGCGCGACCGTGGTGCGGCTCTCCGCCTTCGCGCAGAGCACCGGCTATCTGCTGTCGATCCCGGTGCCGTTCCTGGTCGGTGCGCTCTACCAGCACAGCGGTGGCTGGCGGGTGCCGCTGGCGTTCATGGCGGCCCTCATGCTGCCGCAGCTCGTCGCCGGTCTCGTCGCGGGCCATGACCGCGGCGCGGCCTGACCGGCGGGTCCCAGCCGCGGGTCTCTCCGGCGCACGGTCGTGTGAAGGCGCCCGGCGGATGTCCGTCCGCGGTCAGCCGGGCGGGTTCGGACGGGTGAGGCCCAGGTCGTAGGCGAAGATCACGGCCTGGACGCGGTCGCGGGCGCCGATCTTCGCAAGGACGCGGCCGACGTGCGTCTTGACGGTGGATTCGGACAGCACCAGGCGCGCGGCGATCTCTCCGTTGGTCCAGCCCCGGCCGATGGCGACCAGGATCTCCCGCTCGCGGTCGGTCAGGGCGCCGAGCCGGGGGTCCCCTGCGGCCCCGTCGCCCGGCGGACGACCGGGAAGGTGGTGGACGTAGGCGTCGAGGAGGCGGCGCGTCACCGCGGGGGCGACCACGGCGTCACCCTCGGCGACGGCGCGGATCCCGGCGAGGAGCTCCTCGGGACGGGCGTCCTTGAGGAGGAATCCACTGGCGCCCGCGCGCAGCGCCGCGTGGGCGTACTCGTCCAGGTCGAAGGTGGTCAGAACGAGGACGCGGGAGCGCCCTCCGGTGGCGATGATGCGGCGGGTGGCCTCGATGCCGTCCATGCCGGGCATGCGGATGTCCATGAGCACCACGTCGGGCCGCACTTCGGCCGCGAGGCGGACGGCCTCGGCACCGTGGGCGGCCTCACCGACGACGGCGGTACCGGGCTGGCTCTCCAGCAGCATGCGGAAGCCGTAGCGCTGCAGCGGCTGGTCATCCACGATGAGGACGGTGGTCACGTCAGGCCGCCCGCGAGGTCGGGGGCCGGCGAGAGGTCCAGGACGGCCTCCACGGTCCACCCCGCGCCCGGGCCGGGACCGGCTGTCACCGCGCCGCCGTACAGGGCCGCGCGCTCCCTCATGCCGGCGAGCCCGTGTCCCTCCTCGTGCGCCCGCCCGGTCCGTCCCGTGTCCCCCGGTGGGCCGCTGTCCTGGACGCGGACACGCAGGCAGGGGCCGTCGGCCGCCAGCGTGACCCGCGCCAGGGTCTCGGGGCCCGCGTGCTTGAGGGTGTTGGTGAGCGCCTCCTGGACGATGCGATAGGCCATCAGCTGTACCCCGCGGTCCAGCTGGTCCAGTTCTCCGCCGGATCGGTAGACGACCTGCGGGCCGGCGGCGCGGATACGGGCGCACAGCGCGTCGAGGTCGGCGATGCCCGGCTGGGGATTGAGCTCCGGGGCCCGGTCCGCCTGGTCGCGCAGGACGCCGAGCATGCGCCGCAGCTCGCCCAGGGCCTGGCGGCTGGTGTCGCCGATGAGCCGCAGCGCCTCCCTGCCGCGTTCGGGCGTGGCCTCGGCCGCGTACGCGCCGCCGTCGGCCAGGGTGATGATGACGGACAGGTTGTGGCCGATGATGTCGTGCATCTCGCGGGCCACACGGGCGCGTTCGGTGGCGGCGGCCAGCCGGCTGCGCTGGTCGCGCTCGATCTCCAGGCGCGCCGCCCGCTCCCGCAGACCGGCGAGCTGGGCACGGCGGATCCGTACGGCGATGCCGAGCGCGACGGCCGCCGTCCCCGCGCTGAACAGGAAGAACAGCGCGTCCGCCACGGGCACCGCGGCGGACAGCCGCGCCGCGACCAGGGCCAGGGCGCCGGCCGTGGCCGCGCAGCCCCACGCCAGACGCCGCAGCGGTCCGTGCAGCGCGAGGCTGTACAGCGCGACGAGCAGGGCGACGTCCGCGCGCAGTCCGACCCCCAGGGCCCACTGCAGCACGAACACCACCGTGATCACCGCGAACGCCGCCGACGGCCTCCTCCGGCGCCACAGCAGCGGCAGGAGCAGGCCCGCCTGCAGGACCAGCGTCGCGGCCACGGGTGGCCGGGTGAAGGTGATCCGGTGCTCGCGGGGGGCCTCTCCGTGGACCAGGTCCGGGATGCAGAAGAGCAGCAGGACGACGACCACCACCGCGGTGTCGAGGATCCACGGGTGGTCGCGGTCCGCCTGCCGCACGCGCTGACCCGCCAGGGCCACCCGCAGGAACACCGGGTGGCCCGAGAGCGGGTCGGCCGCAGGATCCGGCGGCTCGGCCGGGCCGGCCCGGGGGACGTCCTCGGGGTTCACGGGTGTCACCAGTCCATCGTCGGCGGGAAGTGCCGTGGCGGCACGGGCACGCGGGCCGGTACCGCCACACGAGTGGCTCAGGCGTCGGTGCGCACCAGGCGGACGGCGGCCCCGGCCAGCGCGAGCAGGGTCCAGAGCACGAAGACCACCAGTCCGGCCGTGGGCGACAACGTGGTCGCGTCGTGGTGCAGGGCGAACATCGCCTCACCCGCGCTGCCGGGCAGGTAGGGGCCGATGTCGTCCTGCCAGGCGGTGGGGAGCAGCGAGACCAGGCCGGGGATCAGCATCAGCACGGCCACCAGCACCGAGATGCCGCCCGCCACCGAACGCAGCAGCGCGCCCAGGGCGACACCGATCACGCCGACGAGACCGAGGTAGAGCCCGGCACCCAGCAGAGCGCGTACGACACCCGGGGCCGAGAGGGTCATCGCCGCCGTGGTGCCCGAGACGATGCCGCCGGCGACGGGGAAGGCGACGAACACCCCGGCGGCGCCGACCACGAGCGCGACCAGCCCGAACACCACGGCCTTGGACCACAGCACCGGCAGACGGCGCGGCACCGCGGTCAGCGTGGAGCGGATCATGCCGGTCGAGTACTCGCCCGCGGTGACCAGCACGCCCAGTACGCCGAGCGCCAGTTGCGCGAAGTTGGTGCCGAAGAGGGAGAGGCTGAGGGCGGTGGCGTCGGCGAAGTCCCGGTCCATGGGCCGGCCCGAGACGATCCTCGACCTGAACCGGGCCGCGGCGATCAGGCCGAACGCGACCAGGAACAGCAGGCCGAGCCCGAGCGTGATCCAGGTGGACCGCAGCGACCAGAGCTTGGCCCACTCCGACCGCAGGACGCGCGGGCCGGTCACCCGGTGGGCCGGACGGGCGGGCCGTTCCGGGACGGGTGTGGACGTCCGGCTCGGTGCGATGGTGCTCATGCCGCACTCCTCTGCGCTTCGGAGACGGTGGTGGAGCCGTGGTACTCCACGGCGTCCCTGGTCAGCTCCATGAACGCCTCCTCCAGGGAGACCGTCCGGGTGGTCAGTTCGAACAGGGCGATGCCGTGCTCGGCGGCCTTCAGCCCGATCGACCGCGCCGTCAGACCCGTCACGAGGAGTTCCCCGGAGCCGGCGCGGCCGGTGATCTCCACGCCCGTCCCCGCCAGGACCTCGCGCAGGCGGGCCGGGTCACCGGTCGCCACCTTCACCACGTCCCCGCCCGCCTGGCGGACCAGGTCGTGCACCGTGGTGTCGGCCAGCAACCGGCCGCGGCCGACGATGACCAGATGGTCCGCGACCAGGGCGACCTCGCTCATCAGGTGCGAGGACACGAAGACCGTGCGCCCCTCGGTGGCGAGCCCCGTCAGCAGGTTCCGGATCCAGAGCACGCCCTCCGGGTCCAGGCCGTTGACGGGTTCGTCCAGCATCACCGTGGCCGGGTCGCCCAGCAGCGCCGCCGCGATGCCCAGGCGCTGGCCCATGCCGAGGGAGAAGGCTCCGGCGCGCTTCCTCGCCACCGACCGCAGCCCGGTCAGCTCGATCACCTCCTCCACCCGGCGGCGCGGGATGCCATGGGTGTACGCCTGCGCCATCAGATGGCTGAACGCCGACCGGCCGGGATGGACCGACTTGGCCTCCAGCAGTGCTCCGACCTCCTGCAGCGGCGCGCGGTGCTCGGCGTAGCGGCGGCCGTTGACCCGCACCGTCCCGCTGGTGGGGGCGTCCAGCCCGACGATCATCCTCATGGTGGTCGACTTCCCGGCGCCGTTCGGCCCGAGAAAGCCCGTCACCGTGCCCGGCCGGGCCGTGAAGTCCAGCCCGTCGACCGCCGTCTTCTCCCCGTACCGCTTCGTCAGTCGGTGCGCCTCGATCATCGATCACCCCTGCGACGTCCCGGGCCGGACCGTTCCGGCCCCTCTCACCCGCAACGCTAGGTTCGGGAACGGCGCGATCCGTGGCACTCCCGGACCGATCATCGGGATGCGCGTAGTACCGCGGTACCACGCGACGGCGACGATCCATGAGGACGCCGCCGGAGTCCCGTCGGGGACCTGGGGTTGCGTCGTGCCGACAGGGTGCCGGCCGCCTGACATCGAGCCGGGGAGCGGCAAGTCCGCCGAGGGCGAGACCTTCACCGGGGACACCGCCCCGCAGGTCGTCCGCCGCTGAAGGACCTCCGCGCTCCCGATCCCGGCGCCGCGTCCGGGATCGGGGCCGCACACCGCGATGGGAGCGGCACCGCGCCTGCGTCACCACGCCCTCGGCCGGGGACCGCGCGGGCTCCGGCGCGCGGTCGCCTGCCGCTGCCTCGGCGCCGCTGAGGGCGGCGTCACGGGTGTCGGGCATCAGGACGTAGGTGACCAGGGAGACCAGCGCGCACTCCGACACATACAGGCGGGGCCTGTGATCCGGGTCTCTCGAACAGGGCGGCGACCGGCAGCGGGGGAAGTCATGGCTCCGGCGAGGCACTTGGGTGGCGAAGGCGCGCGTGCGGTGACGGCCGGCAAGCCACCCCCGTAAGGCCGGGCCGGTGCCCCCGGGCCCGCGGTCCGTACGCCGCGCAGCCCCCGCCCGAGCGGCCGCAGGCAGGCGGTGGACGCGCCCGCGTGGGGGCGCTCCCGGGACAGGGTGTCGCGGGCCGGCCGGCTCGTGACCACGGCGTACGGCGCGGCGCCGCCCGCGTCCCCGGCCGGCGCCGGGTCAGACCCGCAGCCCCTTGCGGGCCCGGCGTTCCAGGGTGCGCCGCCGGCGTTCCGCCGCGACGGCCCGCAGCCCCTCCTCGCGGCGCTTGTTGTACCCGGGGGGCTCCACCGTGAACAGGCACAGGCCGCAGACGTAGCCGCCCTCCGGGCCTTCGATCACGGGTTCCAGGCAACGCTCACAGTCCATCGTGCAGTCGTACCGTACGGGGACGGCTACGGGCCAGCTGTTGCGGGGAGGTCGCGGACCCGGCGGACGGCCTCTGCGCTTCCCCCGTCACAATGTGACGCTGCGCCGGCTGACGAGCGCCCCGTCACCGTCGGCCCAGCCGAGGATCAGCCGGCGGAGGTCCGTGTGGCTGATCATGCGCGTGGTGGTGTAGGCCGAGCCGCACTGGGCGCCGATCTCGCGGCCCTGCGGCGCGTCCGAGTAGCCCTCGCGGTCCCGGCCGTCGTCCGTGGCGAGGAAGACGCAGCCGGGGTAGTCGACTTCCTTGGTGACGAGGGCGTCCACGTCCCAGCCGCGGCCCACTGGGTGGACGGTGATCGTGGCGTGGCCGACCCGCTCGCCGTCGTACACGGCGAGGCGCACGGTACGGCCGCCGTCGCGGTGCGGCGTCCACCTCTCGGCGGCCCGGGCGGAGGGGGCCGCCGCCACCAGCATCACCGCGGACAGGACGGACACAACGACACGACGCACACGCACTGCGGCCTCCACCAGGTCAGATGCACGGGCCGCCGCTCGGCGACCGGCACCATCCAAACCCCGCAAACCCGCCCGGGGCCCGGCGCGGCACGGCGAGCCGGGTCTTGATCACTCCGCTGGCCGGAACGCGGTGCCCCCGGACGTACGAGGCGGCCGGGCTCAGCCCTCCGCCGGGCCCGCGGCCGCACGGACCAGCAGCGCGAACGCGGCCACACCGGCCACGGCGGCCGCCGCGCCCGTCGCCCCCGCGGAGCGGAAGCCGCGCGAGGAACGCCAGGACAGCATCGACCAGCGTGACTGGGCGGACAGCAGCGAGCCCACGCTCAGCCAGGAGCCGCCCGAGAGCAGGGACAGCGCGGAGCCGATCGACCCGGCGGACAGGGCGCTGCCGACCGAGCCGACGGACAGCACCGAGCCGACGGAACCGATGGAGAGCACGGACCCCACCGAGCCGATCGAGAGCACCGAGTCCTTCGACCACAGGGACAGAGCGGAGCCCCGGCAGGAGGCGCCCGCCGGCGCCGCGGAGGATGTCTTCATGGCCCCATCCTGCCGAACCCGTCCGCGCGCGGAGGTATCTGACATCGAGTCAGCGGGGTGATCGGGCGTGAGACGGAACGGACCGGGAAGGCGCGCTCTGAGGGGTGTCTGCCGAACGGGAGACGCGACGCGGAGCGGATGGAGGCAGGTGAAGGACCGTGAGCGGCACCGCGCACCGCGGCGGCGGGGAACCGGCGGGCCGGCCGGTCTCCCGACTCCGGACGCAGCGGCTGTCGCAGTCGGCGCGTGAGGAAGTGCCCCCGGCCCGGGCGGAGATGACGCCCAAGGGCACGCGGTCCGGCCTCGGTGGCGACCTGTGCGGCGGCGCGGCCCTGACCGCCAACGGGCGTACCGGACCCGGTCGCCGCGGCCCCGGCCACGACGGGCCGCGGGCACTGCGCCGGGCCGTACCGCTCACACCGGAGGCCGCCGTCGGCAGCCCCGCGGCGGGCACAGCCGAACTCAAGGAAAGGGCACACCGATGACGAGCGACAAGTCCCCCACGACCGGCGAACTCCGCGAGCGTGTCGAGGCGACCCGCGAGGAACTGGGCCGTACCGTCGCGGCACTGGCCGCGCGGACCGACGTCGGCGGCCGGCTCAGGAGCCGTGCCACCGCGGCCGGCGCCAAGGCGCACGAAACGGCCTCCCGCATAGGGGGGCTGGTCAGGGAGAAGGCCCCCGGCCCCGCCCGCGACAGGACCCTGGAAGCGGCGGTACGGGTGCGGCGCCAGGCGGTGCACGCCGGACGGCTCGCCCGTGCGAAGGCGACGAGGCTGCCGAAGCCGCCGAAGGCGCTGCGGGAGCAGGCCGGCCGGACCGTGCGGGCCGCCCGGGACCGGCGCACGCCGCTGCTGACCGCGGGTGCCGCGCTGGGCGTGTTCCTGGTGGTACGCCGGCTCACGAGGCGCGGATGAAGGCGTCGAAAGTCGTCTACAAGCCCGTGGGCATGACCCTGGGCGCGGTCTCGGGACTGATCGCCGGGGCGTTGTTCAAGCGGGCCTGGACGGCTCTGGCTCACGAGGACGACGCGCCCGACGCCATGGACGAGGGCCGCGACTGGGCCGAGGTGCTCACCGCCGCCGCCCTGCAGGGGGCGATCTTCGCCCTGGTCAAGGCGGCGGTGGAACGCGGGGGCGCGACCGCGGCCAGGCGGCTCACCGGCGCCTGGCCGGGCTGAGCGTCACACCCTGTCGGCGGTCTCCCGCAACCAGCCCAGGTACCAGGCGGCGAAGGTGAGCGGGGTGCCGTCGGGCCCGGTGGCCGGGCGGAGGTCGAGGTCGTCGACCCGCTCGTCGTCCCAGATCTGACCGGCCGCCGGACCGGACAGGACCAGCCACTGCCGCTGCGCGCAGCCCAGATGGCACAGGCAGACGGCGCCCACGGTGCGGTCGTCGCCCCACAACAGGGGCTCCCAGCGCTCCTGCCACGCCTCGAAAGCGGCGTCGAACTCCTCGATGTCCTCGAACTCCTCCTCCTCGGGGCGCTCCTGCTCCATGGCGGCCAGTTGCTCCGGCGTCGCCCGTCGCGTCGGGAAGGGCTCGGCCAGCCGGGCCAGGTCCGTGAGGTCGGCTCCGTCGCCGTGCCACGCAGGAACCGCCGGTACTCCTCCGGCAGCCGCACACCGATCTGCGCCTCCAGCTCGGCCAGTTCAGCGGCCGTCAGCGGTCTCCAGCCCCGGCACGCGTTCCCGCAGCCCCGTCCACACATCGCTCACACCGCTCGCACCGCCCATGCCGCGGACCCTATCGGGGCCGCCGATTGTCGGTGCCGGCACCTAGGGTGAGGGGGTCCCATTCCGTGTGGCTTCTCGGACCCGGACTCCAGGAGGGCCGGCCCTGTGGCGGGGCCGGCCACCGCACGGCAGCAGGCAATTCCCCGTGGCGAGCAGCGCCGAGGGGTCCGCCGCGACGCGCGGACGGGTGTCCCCGGCGCACCGGGCGCCAACCGGCCCTCCAGCACATATCATGCCTATGTCACTCCTTTGCCCGGAAATGTTCATGATTGCGCCCGGGTGTCGTTTACGTTTTCCGATCAGTCGACGCCGAGGTGGTGCACGCACCGGCGAGCAGCGAGAACGCAGGAGGTACGGCATGTCGGACCGGTCTCCCGATCTGCGGGTGCACTCCGTGCCCGCGGGGCCCGAACACGCCGCGGAGGGCGAGCTCCATACGCGCCTGACCATCCTGCTGAGTCCCGTCGGCGCCGCGCGAACCCAGGCCGTCCTGATCGGCGAGCTCGACGTCGAGAGCGCGCCGGAACTGCGCCGCGCGCTGTCCGCCGCCCTGGAGGCGGGGGACGGCCTCGACCTGGATCTGCGGGACATCACCTTCTGCGACTGCGCGGGCCTGAACGTCCTGATGGAGCTGCGCAACCGCGCGCTGGCCGGGCACCGCACGCTGACCGTGAGCGCCGCGAGCGACACCGTGCTGCGGCTGCTGGATCTCACCGGCAACCGCGGGGCGCTCATCCCGTCCCGGCCGCCGGCCCACCGGCTCGGCGCGGACGTCCGCCGGCTGTACACGGCGGTGTGCCTGGCGCTGCTCGACGCGGGCCTGCCGCTCGCGCAGCACGGCGCCGGCGACGACCGCCCCGTCGTGGAGGCCGAGCCGCGGGGCGTGGTCGTGCGCTGGGAAACCCTGCTCGGTCCCGGCGCGACGGGGACGCGGGGGGCGCAGGAGGCACGGGCGGAGTGCCCGCCCGGGACGCACCGCCGCCCCTTGCACAAGGCAGTGCTGGACGCCCTGGCCCTCGCCGGGTTCCGCACGGTCGAGGACCGTACGGCGACCCGCGAGATCATCGTCACCGCTCTGCCGGAGCGGGCACGCCGCTGACGCGACGCCGCGCTCACCCGGCGTGTCCGGAGGTAGCCGGGGTATGCGGCTGCCAGGTACGCGACTCGACGCCGTGACCCCGCTTCCGAGGAGGACGACGTGCTGCTGGCCCATCCCGCCGTGCTGAACGACCTGGTCGACCGTTACGAGACGCTGACGATGCTCAACCCCGAGGAGCCCGAGGTGCGGCGCCGGCTGGCGGACGTCTCGTACACGCTGTGCGTGGCGACCGGCACGCGGGACGTCGACACGGCGATCGTCGCGGCCCGGCTGCGGCTGCCGGGGGCCCGCCCGGAGGACGACTCGGTGCTGGCCTGAGCGGCGGCCGCGTCCGCCGCCGCGGCCGGGAGGGAGACCCATTGCGCACGGTCGGGGTAAAGGGGGAACTCCTGCTGCTGGACGCGGAGTCCGGTGAACCGCGGGCACTGTCGACGGCGGTGCCGGCCTCGGCACGCCGCGACGGCACGGTCGCCGGCGAGGTGTCCGAGGCCGAACCGCAGTGCCAACGACAACTGGAGTTCGCCGGGGACAGGCCGCAGGAACACCCCCGCGTCTGAGGGGGTGTTCCGGCCCTCATGCCCTGGGTGGTCTTGAACACCACCCTGTACGTCGGGCCGGTCGCCACCGCCCTGCACGGTGGCGACGTGGCCTACTACGCCGCGTCCGTGGCCTCGGTCGCGGCCTACGCCCCGCCGCGCCTGCGCCGGAGCGGCGCTCCGGCATCGGCCTGAGCCGAGTTCTCACCTCCGAGGTCGGAACGCGAGACGGCACACGCCCCCGAAGGCCCGATCGGCGCCCTGGCACAGAGCCAGGGCGCCTTCGCCGTTTACCGACCTAGTCCGACCCGATGACGAACAGCCACAGGCCGTTCCGCTTGAAGACGGTGAACGCCTGCTGCTGTCCGGTGCGGCGGAAGCGGATGGTGCCGCCTCGGACGTCGTACGGGTCCTCGGGCGTCAGGTCGATGGAGACCGGTCCGGCCGCCGCCTTGCCGTAGGTGTCGATCACCCGGCGGGCCGCCGCGACCTCGGCGCGGCGGGCGAACCAGTGCCGGTGCCAGGACAGGTCCGACAGGCGGTCCGCCTCACCGTCACGCAGGCGCTGCACGTAGAGCCGGAGATACAGCTTGAGCGTGTCCGGGGCGTCGCGGTCACCCGTGTACGTCACGGCGGGTAGCCCGGTCCGGCTCGCACCGCGGTAGTCCCACTGGTCGCGAGGTGCGCCCCAGGCCAGCCCGGCGCCCCCGGCCAGCAGCACGGCGAGGCCGAGAGCGAGCCACAGAGTGGTTGTGCGTGTTCGGTTCATCTCAGTACCAGTGGGGGGTGATATGGGCGATGTACACCTTGACGCCGTGCCGACGCTTGATGATGGCGGCGAGGTTCGTCTTACGGTAGTGGCTCGAGTGCTGGTAGACCTTGATGGAGCTGGTCGAGGAGCCGGTGCCGTAGATCACTCCGGCGTGGTCGAGGTTGGAGTCCCCGTCGTCCGCGTACTCCAGCAGCATGATGTCGCCGGCCGAGATGTTGCTGATGTTCGTGACCCAGGTGAGGCTGTCCTCCTTGCCCATGAAATTGGCGAAGTTGTTGGCGGCGGACCAGGAGTAGGTCATGTCCGACTTGGACTTGCGCCACCACTCGTACGGGCTGCGCTTCAGGTCGACGACCGAGCCGTACTCCATGTGCGCGCCACCGCCCCGATTCAGGGACTTGGAGGCGAAGTTGGTGCAGTCGGTGCGCAGTTCGTCCTTGTCCTCGTAGTGCGCCGCGGCCCAGGACACGGTGCCGCTGCGGCTGAACGAAGCGCGCTTGACGGTACCCGAGGGCGCGGTGCCCGAGGGAAGGGCGTCTCCGTCGGTGTAGAAGGCGTCCATCTCGGGCGCCGTGGTGTCGGTGTCGTCGCCGTCGAGCGGGACCTGCGCGGCCGCGGTGCCGGAGGCCGACAGGCTGGTCAGGAAGTCGTCGGCGGACAGTTGCTGGGTGAGTACGGGCGTCGGGCCGCTGGTGTCGAAGGTGTAGACCTCGTACGCGTCCTCTTCGTCCTGGGCGCCGCCGTCGGTCATGGTGGTGGTGCCCGTGTGGTGGGTGTACACCAGGTCGGACGTACCGGTCAGCGGGCCCGCGGTGGTGCCGGCCAGGGTCGTGGTGATGCCCGAGTAGCCGAGTCCGTCACCGGCGAACCGGGCCTTCTCGGCGAGGAGATCGTCCGCGTCGGTGTGCAACTGGGTACTGAAAGAAGCTCCGTTGGAGCTGGCCGCGACGGCGGCGTCCGCGCTCGCGTAGGTGCCGGTGAGCAGTCCGCTCCGGGCGTCGAGGTACTGCTGGAGTATCGACTGGTAGGTGGTGCCGCTCGCGGCGTGCGTCGTGGCGGGCTTGGTCAGTGCCGAGGTCGCGGGGGTGCTGGTGCCGTGCGCGGTGGTCGCGGTGACCGTGACGGTGTACCCGCCGCCGTTGACGAGACCCGTGAGCACGGCCGCGGTGCCGGCGGTCGCGGCGTCGACCGTGGTCTGCGCGGCCTGCGTGGCGCCGGCCGTGTAGGCGGTGACGGTGTACGACGAGATGTCGCCGGAGTAGCCGGTGTTCTCCGGGGCGTTCCAGTGGACCAGCAGTCCGGAGGAGACCGGCGTGGCGGTGACGTCGGTCGGCACGTCGGGGGCACCGGGCGCGACGTAGGTGACGGTGAGCTTGGTGCCCGAGGCCGGGTAGGTGGCGCCGGTTGCGGTGTCGGAACCCTCGTCCGCAGCCTGGAGGGCGAGCCCCTCATCGGGATTCGACCCGTCGAGCCAGAGCTGGACGGCGGATGTCACATCCAGCGCGGGGGCGATACGGGTCTCAGGGGCGGCGGATCTCGACTTACCGCTCAGCCGTGCGCCCCGGAGGGCGCCTGACGGGCATCTTGCCTGGTCAGGCGCCCTTCTTCGGTGTCTAGAAGAAGCCCAGCTTCTTCGGCGAGTACGACACCAGCAGGTTCTTGGTCTGCTGGTAGTGGTCGAGCATCATCTTGTGGGTCTCGCGGCCGATGCCGGACTGCTTGTAGCCACCGAAGGCGGCGTGCGCCGGGTAGGCGTGGTAGCAGTTGGTCCAGACGCGGCCCGCCTGGATCGCGCGGCCGGCGCGGTACGCGGTGCTGCCGTCGCGGGTCCAGACGCCGGCGCCGAGGCCGTACAGGGTGTCGTTGGCGGTGGCGATGGCGTCGTCGAAGTCGCCGAAGGACGTGACGGCGACGACGGGGCCGAAGATCTCCTCCTGGAAGACGCGCATGCGGTTGTCGCCCTCCAGGATGGTGGGCCGGACGTAGTAGCCGCCGGCCAGTTCGCCGCCCAGGTCGGCGCGTTCGCCGCCGGTGAGGACCTTGGCGCCCTCCTGCTGGCCGATGTCGAAGTAGGAGAGGATCTTCTCCAGCTGGTCGTTGGAGGCCTGGGCGCCGATCATGGTGGAGGTGTCCAGCGGGTGGCCCTGGACGATCTTCTCCGTGCGGGTGACGGCCGCTTCCAGGAAGGCGTTGTAGTGGCCGCCCTGGATCAGTGCGCGCGACGGGCAGGTGCAGACCTCGCCCTGGTTGAGGGCGAACATCGTGAAGCCCTCGAGCGCCTTGTCGTAGAAGTCGTCGTCGGCACTGGAGACGTCGTCGAAGAAGATGTTGGGGCTCTTGCCGCCCAGCTCCAGCGTGACCGGCTTCAGGTTCTGCGAGGCGTACTGCATGATCAGCCGCCCGGTGGTCGTCTCACCGGTGAAGGCCACCTTGGCGACACGCGGGCTGGAGGCGAGCGGCTTGCCGGCCTCGACGCCGAAGCCGTTGACGATGTTGACGACGCCCGGCGGCAGAAGGTCGGCGATCAGGCTCATCCAGAAGTGGATGGATGCCGGGGTCTGTTCGGCCGGCTTGATGACCACGGCGTTGCCCGCGGCGAGGGCCGGGGCGAGCTTCCACGTCGCCATGAGGATCGGGAAGTTCCAGGGGATGATCTGCGCGACGACGCCCAGGGGCTCGTGGAAGTGGTAGGCGACGGTGTCGTCGTCGATCTCGGCGAGGCTGCCCTCCTGGGCGCGGATGGCACCCGCGAAGTAGCGGAAGTGGTCGATGGCCAGCGGGATGTCGGCGGCGAGGGTCTCCCGGACCGGCTTGCCGTTCTCCCAGCTCTCGGCGACGGCCAGCTCCTCCAGGTGCTGTTCCATGCGGTCGGCGATCCTGCCGAGGATGTTCGCCCGCTCGGTCACCGAGGTGCGGCCCCAGGCCGGCGCCGCCGCGTGGGCGGCGTCCAGGGCCCGCTCGACGTCGTCGGCGGTGCCGCGGGCGACCTCGGTGAAGATCTCGCCGGTGACCGGGGTGGGGTTGCCGAAGTACTCACCGCGGGCGGGCGGCACGTACTCCCCGCCGATCCAGTGGTCGTAGCGCGGCTGGTACGACATGATCGCGTCGCCTGAACCGGGGTTGGCGTACCGGGTCATGGGGCGGCCTCCCATTGCCGAGCCGCCCGCTCCGTTGCGGACGGCGGTTGACCGGACCGTAGAACGCGCAAGGTTGCAACAGGGTTGCGGCGCGCCACCGCGGAACTACACTCGGCAGCACCCCACCCGGTGCCGCCGGGCACCGGCCCGTGCCTACCCCGGGGAACGGCCATGACTGTCACGTACGCGGCGTCCTACGCGGCCTGGCCGCCGGGGACGGATCCGGAACTGCTGCGGCGCGACGTGGCGCGCGCGCACGAGGAATTCCTCACGACGGGACGCTCCCCGCGGCCGCTGCGCGACGTCGTCCGCCACTCCTGGCAGCGCTCCCTCAGCCGCGGGGTGGACCCGGAGGCCGACGGCCCCCGCTCCCCCGGTCTCGGCGGGGCGGAACTGCGCGACTACCGCCGGGAGCACCCGATGGCGGCGGTGCTGCCGGTCGTGCGCAGCCTGCTCGTCGACCCGGCGCAGGACAGCGACCAGTTGGTGGCGATCGGCGACGAGCACGCCCGGCTGCTCTGGGTCGAGGGCGCCCCGGGGCTGGCGGCACGGGCCGAGCGGATCGGTTTCGTCGAGGGCGCGGAGTGGGCGGAGGAGACGGCCGGCACGAACGCGCCCGGCACGGCGGTCGCCCTCGGGCGGCCCCTGCAGATCTACGCGGGCGAGCACTTCATCCGGCCGGTGCACCCCTGGAGCTGCTCGGCGGCACCCGTCCGCGACCCCGACACGGGCGCGGTGATCGGGGTGATCGACCTGACCGGAGGCGACCACATCGCGGCGCCGCACGCCCTGGCCCTGGTGCGGGCCACGGTCGCGGCGGCGGAAGCCGAGCTGCGGCTGCTGCGGCTGCGGGGCGTACTGCCGGCGGCCGCGGCACCGGCGGCGACGGCCGCCACGGCCCGGCTGGAGGTGCTGGCACGCGACCGGGCGCTGCTCACCTCCCCGTACGGGACGGTGGAACTCAGCCCGCGCCATTCGGAGATCGTGTTCCTGCTGGCCCGGCATCCCCGGGGGCTGGGCGCCGACGCGCTCGCGGCGCGGCTGCACGAGCACGAAGCGGCTCGGGTCACCTTGCGGGCCGAGATCTCGCGGCTGCGGCGGCTACTCGGCCCGGAGGTGCTGGGCTCGCGCCCTTACCGGCTGCTGCTGCCGACGGCGACGGACGCCGACGAGGTCCGCGCGCTCCTCTCGCGCGGCGCCCACCGCCGGGCCCTCTCCGGCTACCCCGGGGCGCTGCTGCCCGGCTCGGACGCCCCCGCCATCGTCGACGCGCGCGAGGAACTGGACTGGGCGATGCGCCGTGCCCTGCGGGACCGCGGCGACATCCGCCTGCTGCTCGCCTGGCTGGACCGGCCCGGCAACCACGACGACGTCGACCTGCTGCAGGCGGCGCTGGGCGCCCTGCCCCGGGAATCGCCCCGGCGCCCGGTGCTGCGCGCCCTGCTCGACCGCGCCCGGCTGTGACGTGCCGGGGCACACTGGTGGAATGGAGCCGCGCATCACCGATGTGAGTGCCGCGTCCCGGCTGGCCGGTCCGGCCGAGGGCATCGGCCTGGACGAACTGGGGCTCGCCGCCCGCAATCACGGGCTGCCCCTGGAGGCGCTGCGCGACGAGGTCACGCCGCCCGGCCTGCACTACGTGCTGGTCCACTTCGACATCCCGGCGGCGGACGCCGACTCCTGGCGGCTGACGATCGGCGGCAGGGTCCGCACGGCGCTCGAACTGAGCCTGGCCGACCTGCGCCGTTTCCCGCGGGTCACGCACCGGGTCACCATGGAGTGCGCCGGCAACGGCCGGGCCCGGCTGACCCCGCGTCCGATCAGCCAGCCGTGGCTGGTCGAGGCGGTCGGCACGGCCGACTGGACGGGAGTTCCGCTGCGTACGCTGCTCCAGGAGGCGGGCGTGGCTCCCGACGCCGTCGAGGCGGTCTTCACCGGCGCCGACCACGGTGTGGAGCGCGGTGTCGAGCAGGACTACCAGCGGTCGCTCACGCTGGCCGCCGCCACCGCGGACGACCCCGAGGTCCTGGTCGCGTACGAGATGAACGGCGCTCCCCTGCCGCCCCAGCACGGCCGTCCCGTTCGGCTGGTCGTCCCGGGCTGGTACGGCATGGCGCATGTGAAGTGGCTCCGCGACATCACGCTCACCGCCACGCCGTTCACCGGCTTCCAGCAGGCCGTCGCCTACCGCTTCCGGCAGGAGGCGGACGAACCCGGCGAGCCGGTGACCCGGATGGCGCCGCGCGCCCTCATGGTGCCGCCCGGCTTCCCCGACTTCATGACCCGCACCCGCGTCGTACGGCCGGGCCCGCAGTGGCTGGAGGGCCGGGCGTGGTCCGGCCACGGGCCGGTCACCAGGGTCGAGACGAGCACGGACGGCGGCCGGTCCTGGCAGGAGGCGGAACTCGACGCGGCAGGGGACCACCCCTGGGCCTGGCGGCACTGGCACTGTGCCTGGGACGCCACGCCCGGACACCATGTGCTCGGCGTCCGCGCCACGGACGCCGCGGGGCACACGCAGCCGCTGGAACAGCCGTGGAACCGCGGCGGGTTCGGGAACAACCTCGTGCAGCGGGTGCCGGTGGTGTGTCTGGGGCACGGCGCCTGACGCGGCGGCCCGGAACGGAGCGGCACGGTGCGCCGCACGCGCCGTGCCGGGCACCGGAACGCTCTTCCCGGGGGCGACAGGGCCAGGCACGGGCACCGGGCGCCGAACCACCGTGGTCGGCATGGACGGCTCGAACACGATCGGCGACTTCCTGCGTGCCCGAGCTCGTCCGGCCCGAGGACGCCGGCCTCGGCGGCGGTGGCCTGCGGCGCGTGCCGGGGCTGCGGCGGGAGGAGGTCGCGATGCCCGGGGCATCAGGTGCGACTGCTGCCCGCGGCTGGAGCAGGGGCGCGACCGCAATCCCTCCGTGCAGGTCCTGGAGGCGCTCGCGGGCGTCCCGCGGCTGGACGCCGACGCGGCCGCGTACCTCATCGGACTGGTCGGGCCGGGGCCCCGCAGGGTCCGGCGCCGGGCGCCGGAGAAGGTGCCCGGGCACATCCTGCGGCTCCTCGGCCAGCTGCCGATGCCCGCGCTGGTGCAGGGGAAGTACCCGGACGTCCTGGCGGGGAACGCGCTCGCCCGGGCGCTCTCCCCGAACCACGTGCCGGGCGTGAACCGGCTCCGCGCGGCCTTCCTCGAGCTCGTATCCTCACCGGGTCCTGCCCGTACCGTCCGGGCGGTGGCCGGCCCCACCGGCGGCGCCACGAGGGGACGCCCATCACCCGCGCGGGGCCGATCGCCTCCGTCAGGCGCCGCTCGCCGTGCCGCCGCCCGGGGCCCGGACCAGCAGGAACTGCGGGCGGCGGCGGACGGTGAAGCCCATCGACTCGTAGAGCCGTACGGCGTTGGTGTTGCTCTCGGCCGCGTGCAGCATCGGTGTGTCGCCGCGGTCCTCGATGACGGCGGCGACGGCGCGGATCAGGCGCGTGGCCAGACCGCGGCCGCGGTGCTCCGGGTCGGTGCAGACCGCGCTGATCTCCGTCCACCCCGGCGGGCGCATGCGCTCGCCGGCCATGGCGATGAGCCGGCCGTTCTCCCGGATCCCCAGGTACGTGCCGAGCTCGACGGTCCGCGGCCGGAAGGGACCGGGGCGGGTACGGGCGATCAGGTCCAGGACGTCGGGGACGTCCTCGGGGCCGAGCCGTACGGCTTCCGGGGCGTGTTCCGAGCGCAGCGCGGTGCCGACCATCTGCACGCCCCGCCCGCCCTCCACGACCTCCCAGCCCTCGGGCGGCACCGGCGAGCCGGTGACCAGGGTGGTGCCGCCGGGGCCGATCAGCTCGGCCAGGTCGTTCCAGGCGGCGGGGTCGGCCTGGTCGGCGAGTGCGGCGAAGGGCGACACGTCGGCCGGGTAGCGGGCGGCGCGGCCGGAGACCTCCGCGAAGTGGGCGTGGGTGCCGGTCAGGGCCGCCCACACGGGGCTGTCCAGGACGTGCGGGGTGCCGGCCGGACCGGGCTGGGGCCCGGAGTGCGCGGGGTGGACGCGATCGACACTGGTGGACATGGGTGGTGCGGGTCTCCGTCCGTGAGGTGGGGCCGGCGGCTTTTGGGTGGGACAACACCGTCGTGCCCGCCCGCAATCCCGGCCGGTGCCGGGACTCTCACCCTAGGCGGTGGTGATCGCGGCACGGGCCCCGCCCCCGGCGCCGCCGGACCGGCCGGGTTGCGAAGGCCCTCCGGAGTAATAGCGTGGCCGGGAGGCGGGGGTTCCCCGACGAGGAGATGGGCGCATGGCCACACTGGTCGCGGTCAGCGTCGGCCTGCCCAAGGACGTCCCGTGGCAGGGCCGGACGACGTACACAGGTGTCTGGAAGCAGCCGGTGTCCGGCCCGCGCATGGTGCGGCGCCTCAACATCGACGGCGACGGCCAGGGGGATCTGGCCGGGCACGGCGGCGAGCAGCGGGCGGTGCTCGTGTACCAGCTCGACTCGTACCGCCACTGGGAGAAGGAGCTCGGGCGGGCCGATCTCTCCTTCGGCCAGTTCGGCGAGAACTTCACCGTGGACGGGCTGCCCGACGACGAGGTCTGCATCGGCGACCGCTACCGCATCGGCGGCGCGGTCTTCGAGGTCACACAGCCGCGCGTGACGTGCTACCGGGTCGGGATGCGCATGGCCGAGCCGAGGATGGCGGCGCTGCTGGTGGCCCACGGGCGTCCGGGCTTCTACTTCCGGGTGCTGGAGGAGGGCGAGGTCACGGCCGGGGACGAGATCGTGAAGCTGGCGACCGGGCCGGAGGCGATGACCGTCGCCGAGATCGACGCGCTGCTCTACCTGCCGGGACATCCCCGGCCGCAGATCGAGCGGGCCCTGCGCATCCCCGCGCTGAGCCCGGGGTGGCAGACGTCGATGCGGGCGCTGCTCGACAGCGGGGCGGAGGCGGACGGAGGCGCTGCCGGAAATCCCGGGCTGACGGGGGCCGCGGCTGCCCCTCCCCCGGCGTGGCCGGGCTTCCGCCCGCTGCGGGTGGCCCGGGTCTCGGACGAGAGCAGCAGCATCTTCTCGCTCACCCTGGCCGCGCAGGACGGCAGTCCGCTCCCGGCCGGGCTGCCCGGGCAGTTCCTCACCGTGCGGATGCTGCCGGACCCGCAGGGTGCCCCGCTGCTCCGCACGTACTCGCTGTCGGGGCGGCCCGGCGCCGCGGAGTACCGGATCAGCGTGAAGCAGGAGCCGCACGGCGCCGGCAGCGGCTACCTCCGGCGGCATGTGCGGGAGGGTGACCTGCTCGACGTGGCCGCGCCGCGCGGCACCTTCGTCCTCGGGGAGGGCGACACGCCCGTGGTGCTGCTCTCCGCCGGGGTGGGTGCCACGCCGGTGATGGCGATGCTGTACGCGCTGGCCGACGCCTCCGCCCGGCGCGAGGTGTGGTGGCTGCACGTGGCGCGCGACGGCGAGAGCCATCCGTTCGCCGCGGAGTCCCGGGCCCTGGTGGGACGGCTGGCGGGCGGCCACGCGTACATCGCGTACAGCAGGCCGCGGGAGACCGACCGTGCGGGCACCGACTACACGAGGGCGGGGCGGCTCGACGCGGAGCGGATCGCCGCGCTGGAGCTGCCGGACGACGCGGACGCCTACATCTGCGGCCCGCAGGCCTTCATGGAGGACATGACGCGGGCACTGAGCGCCCGGGGCCTGCCGGCCGGCCGCATCCACACCGAGACCTTCGGCGCGCTGTCGTCGATCAACCCCGGGGTGGTCGGCGAGACGGCCCGCGCCCCGCATCCCCCCGCTCCCCCGCCCGGCGAGGCCCCGGGGCCGTCGGTGTCCTTCGCCCGCAGCGGGATCAGCACGCCGTGGCACCCGGCGTACGGGACACTGCTCGAACTCGCCGAGGCGTGCGACGTCCAGACCCGCTGGTCGTGCCGCACGGGGGTCTGCCACACCTGCGAGACCCCGGTCCTGACCGGCGGCGTGGAGTACGCCCCCGAGCCCGTCGACGAACCCGCCGAGGGCAACGCCCTCATCTGCTGCTCGCAACCGCGGACGGACCTGGTGCTCGATCTGTGAGTCCCCCGAATCCGCGTTGACGTGCGCGTCGGCCGGGCGTGGCTCCTGCAGGTCTTCGTCCTCCCCCGGCCGCCGCTCACGGCGGTCAGCCGCGGGCTGCGGGCTGGGGGAGATCCTGGGTTTCCAGGGCCATGAGCTGGTCCGCGGTCGGGTCGTCGAGCTCGGCGACGCGCTGGGCCTGCCGTTCGGTCATCTCCTGGAACATCTGGCGCGCGGAACGGCCGTTGCCGAAGCCCTCGCCACGCGGGAGGAGCTCGAAGAGGCGGGTGAGCTCCTCGCGGGCGGTGGGGGTGAGCTCGTACCGGTGCTCCGTGGCCTGGTACTCGACGATCGAGACCAGTTCGTCCGCGGCGTAGTCCTCGAAGAGCAGCGTACGGCCGAAGCGCGAGGACAGGCCCGGGTTGGAGCTGATGAAGCGGTCCATGTCGCCGGGGTAGCCGGCGGCGATGACGACGACGTCGTCGCGGTGGTCCTCCATGAGCTTGACCAGGGTGGCGACGGCCTCCGTGCCGAAGTCGTTGCCGGCCCCGACCGGGGCGAGGGTGTAGGCCTCGTCGATGAAGAGCACGCCGCCCAGGGCGCGGTTGAAGGCGGCGGTGGTCTTGGGGCCGGTGTGGCCGACGTACTCGCCGACCAGGGCCGTGCGGTCGACCTCCACCAGGTGACCCTCGCGCAGCAGTCCGAGGGCCTTCAGGAGCCTGCCGTAGAGGCGGGCCACGGTGGTCTTGCCGGTGCCGGGGTTGCCCGCGAAGATCAGGTGCCGGCTGAGCGGCGGGGCGGGCAGTCCGGCCTCCTCACGGCGCCGGACCGTCTGCATCAGCTTCACCAGTGAGCCGACGTCGTGCTTGACCCGGTCGAGGCCGACAAGGGCGTTCAGCTCGCCCAGCAGGTCGTCCAGGGTCTCCTCGGGCGCTTCCTGGTCGTCCGTGGTGGCCGGCGGGCGCGCTACCCCGGGCGGGGCGGTGGGTACGCCCGGGACGGCGGGCACCGCCGGGGCGGCCGCGGGTTCCCCGAACGTCAGCGGGACGCCGTCCGCGGTGCAGTCGTCCAGCTGCGGGGCCGCGCCCTCGTCCGTGCCCAGCGCGTCCGCGCAGTCGCGGATCCGGCAGTGCCGGAGGACGGGGTCCGCCCCCGCGCCCACGTGGAGCGCGGGGAAGCCGGAGCCGGACACGTCGAGGGAGGTGAAGGTTCCGCCGGCGCCCTCGGCGAGGAAGACGCCGTTCTTGGCGGGCCGGTCGATGCGCAGGTCCGCGACCGTGGGCCGGGCCCCGGTCCACACGACGACGCCGGAGCCGGCGCAGTCCTCCACCGAGCCGCCGTTGACGGTGGCCTCGGCGCCCTGGTCGACGACGACGCCCGCCGCGCCCGCCCCGGTGACCCGAATGCCGGTGAGGAAGGCGGTGCCGCCGGTCGCGACCTGCACCCCGATGTCCTTGGTGCCGGTGACCGTGGTGTACTCGACCCGGCTCTCGGAGGCCGAGCCGACGCCGATGCCGGTCGCCACGTCGTCGATGCGGCAGCCGGTGACCGTCGCCACGGCCTGCTCGGCCACGGCGACTCCGGTCATGGCGACGTTCCTGATCCCGCAGTCAGCGAGTTCCAGACGGGCCTCGCCCGCCGCGTGGACGCCGTGCTCGGCGCCGTCGCGGACGAGGCAGTCGGTCAGCCGCCCGGTGGCCGTGCCGGACAGGTGGACGGCACTGAAGGCGCTGCGGTCGATCCGGCAGTCCGCGAGCCGGGCCTGCGCGGCGCCGGTGACCAGCAGCCCGTTGGCGCCCGCGTCGGCGACGGCGCAGCCCTGCGCGTTGAGGATGCCGTTGTCCTGGACGACCACCCCGCTGGCGGAGGCACCGCGGATCCGGCAGTCGGTGAGCTCGGCGCGCGCCGTGCCGGTCACGTGGACACCGGCCGCGCCGGGGGACTCGATCCGGAGCTCGCCGGCCGTGGCCTCGGCGGCCTCCTCCAGCAGCAGCCCGGCCCGGCCGGTGCCGGTCAGCGTGGAGTCGGCGAGCCGCAGGCGCGCGCTGCCGCGCAGCCGGACGCCCGATCCCGTCGTACGGTCCAGGCGCAGGCGGGCCGCGTCCAACCGGGCCGTGCCCGACAGCACGACCCCCGTGCCGTCCACACCCGTGACGCTGGTGTCCTCGACCCGGGCGCGGACCGCCCCCGCCAGGTGCAGGCCGGCCAACCGGGCGCGTTCGAGGCGGCAGCGCCGCAGGATCAGGGCGGTCGTGCCGCTCTCCTCGTCCTCCGGGCCGCGGGCCTGGACGCGGCCGCCCTCGACGGCGCAGTCCTCCAGCACCAGTCCGGCGCCCGGAGAGACGGTGATGGCGGGGGCGCCGTCGTCGACGCCCCACAGGGTGACGCCGTGCACGGCGCAGTCCGGGCCGTCGACGGTCAGCGCGGGCAGGTCCCCGGGGGGCGCCGCCAGCACGACGCTGCCGCGGCCGTGCTCCGCCGTGAGCACGACGGCGCGGTCCAGCACCACCGCCTCGGTCCAGGTGCCCGGGGCGATCACCACCACGTCGCCGGGGGCGGAGGCGCGCACCGCGTCGGCGATCCGGTGGAAGGCGCCGCGGCCGCCTTGTCCTTTGGGGGCCACGGTGTGACGGGTCATGTTCCGGATCCTCTACTGCTTCTGCTGGGCGCCGGGCGGCGGTACCTGGTACCAGGACGGGTTGATGCTCGCACGGTACGCACCGGTCAGGTAAACCGACTGGATCGACTTCTCGAAGATCTTGAAGGGTAGCTGGATCCAGAAGTCAGCGAAGCCCTGCCGGTGGAAGAGCCGGCTGCCGCCGCCCAGTACGAGGACGTTCTTGACCAGGGCGGTGGAGGCCGACGTGGTGAGCGCCGCCGCGGCGTTGATCCCGCCGTCCAGGAAGGCGTCCGCGCCGCTGAGCTTGACCGTGTTCCCGTTGGCGTCGCCGACGCCCCACACGGCGGCATTCATGGCGCCGTTGACCCACCCCGAGATCACGCTGGTGCCCGCGCTGAAGGTGAAGTCGTAGATGCCTCCGCGCCAGCGCGTGGGGGTCTCGTTCCCGGCCCACTCGTTGGACCAGGTCTTGTCGTGGTTGAACGGCCTGCGCTGCGGGTGCTTGCCGCCGTCGACGTTGGCCAGGGTCGTCTTGAGGTTGCCGAGCTCGCGGAACCCGGCGGCCCGGTTCTCGTGCACGGCGATGCCGACACCGGTCTTGACGCCCGAGGACACGGCGGCGTTGGCGAACGCCTTCAGCACGTCGGTCCCGTTGAACTGCTTGTGCTGGGCCGCGTCGACGATCGCGTTCACCACCAGGTTGGCGGCGAACTCCAGGACGAACTCCTGGCCGAACTCCACGAGCGCCTTGCCCGCCACCACCTTCCAGTAGGGCCGGTACCGGGCTTCGCGCAGTGCCGCGCCCGCGCCGCCCGGGAGCAGCGTGCCGGACCACGGCATGCGCTGGGACTCGCGGATCCGGCGTCCCCAGCCGCGGAGCTCGGTCAGCGGCCCGCGGTAGTCGTACTCGTTGCCGACCAGCCTCATCTGGCCGAACGGTCCGCGGCGCTCCCACACCAGTCCGCTGTCCGTGCGCTGGGCGACGAGCTCGCCCCCGGCGTTGTAGCGGTTCCACTGCCCGCGCCAGGCGTCGGTCTCCAGGTATCCGGTGACGGTGCCGCCTGGGCCCGTCTCGGGCTTGCGCTCGCGGACGACGGAACCGTGGTCGAACTCCTTCCAGACCGCGCCGGGCTCGTCGGCCGTGAGGGCGTACTCGCGGACGCGGGCCGGACCGTCCAGGTGCAGCGGTGTGTCGCGCAGGACGACCCTGGTGCCGTCGGCGGACCGCAGTTCGTCGCGGAAGTGGCGGGCGCCGGGACGCCACTGGTCGTCCCAGGTGCCGGTGGCCCGGTTCCACCATGTGCGGACCTGGTCGCCCTGGCCGGGTGCGGTCGCGGGTGAGCCGTCGCGCTTGAACTCGGCGGTCAGCCAGCGCTCGTTGCGGGCCGGGTCGCGCCAGGCGTCGACGTAGCGCCCCTTGTCGAGCATGCGGCGCTCCCGGACCAGGTCGCGGTCGGCGTCCAGGTCCCGGAAGGAGTCGTCCCACGACAGCTTCGGGTCGTTGGAGCCGCGGAAGAACTCCCTGGTGCCGGAGGGTCCGAGGTTGTTGCCCTGGGCGTCCGTCTCCCGCCACGTCCACTTCGCGGAGTCCGCCCGCCCCACACCGTCGATGAAGCTGTTCGCGGCGCCGTTGGGGTTCGGATGCCGCATCCCGGTCAGGTTGCCGTGGGCGTCACGGGTGACCCAGCTGCCGCGGCCGGAGGGATGTCCGACGACCGGCGCATCGACGTACTCGCGCACGACTCCGTCCGCCAGGCCCTCGCGCGCGACCCTCAGGCGCCCGTCCGGCCCCTGGAAGCGGTCCTGCCACAGCAGGCCGTCGGGAGACCCTTGTTGCGGGACGCGGTAGCCGCGCCGGCCGCCGGAGTCCTCCCAGGGCACGTGCGAGGCGTCGGCCGGGGCGTAGCCGGGGCCGCGGGCGTGGTCGCCGACCTTCAGCGTCGTGCCGTCGTGCAGCTTGGTCGTGAGGCGCGCGAAGTCGCCGTTCGCCGTCAGGTCCAGGACGCCGCCGTCGAGGCCGACGTAGCGCACGCCCGAGGACCCGGCACCGGTCCGGGTGCCGGTCGTCCGCTTCTCCCAGGTGAACAGCTGGTACGCGTTGTCGCCGAGCACATGGGCGTACGCGCCCTCCGCGTGCCCCGCACCCGGCAGCAAGCCCTTGCGGACCCAGACGGGCGGGCGCTGCTCACGCCATCGCTCGGTGACCAGCAGGTGGCCGTCGACGACCTCGGCCTTGCCCACCTCCTTGCCGTGCGGCGACTGGCGCTGCCACGTCCCGTCGGTCTTCCACCCGCCGGGCGCGGCGGCGTCCTGCACGAGCGTGTGCTCCTCGTACTGCCCGGCGTGTTCGGGCAGGTGGCCCATGCCCCACTTGCGCTGGACGAGGGTCCGCCCGTCGTCGGCGAGGTCGGTCCAGCCGGAGTCGTACCGGTCCGGGGTTCGCGGGCCCTCGGCAAGTTCCTTGGCGGCGCCGTCGTAGCGGTGCCAGCGCAGCTGACCGTCCTCGTTCCGGAGCGCCAGTGTGTGGCCGGTGCCGTTGCCGTGCTTCTGCAGCCCGGCCTGGTACTCGTGGACGACGTCGCCGCGCCCGTCGAGGTCCCGCCAGCCGGTGCCCGCCGTGTCGTACTCGCGGATCCCCGCGCCGGACAGGGTGGCCTCGTCTCCCCAGCGCGCCCAGCTCGTACGGGGATTCGTACGACCGAAGTCGATGGTGTCGGTGCGGCGGAAGGAGTCGAGGAGCCCGCCGCCGGGCAGCACCCGGCGTTCGAAGACGGGGACCGGCGCGCCGGTCGCGCTGAGCAGCACCACCCTGCCGTTCGCAGCGCCCGTCAGATCCGCCCTGCCGTGGTGGAACACCCCCGTGGCCGTGCCGGCGTCGGTGCCGGTGCCGGCGGGGCCGCCTGTGCGCTCCCACACGCCGTTCGGGTGGTCCAGGACGTACTGGTAGGGAGTGGGCCTGCCCTTGTCGAGGACGTTGAAGCCCTGCTTGACCAGGGTGCCGTCGGTGCCGATCTGGATGAACTCCCCGTCGCGGGGCCCGCCGGTGTGCACGTGGGTCACCCGCAGACCGTCGTTCGTGACGGTGACCTCCTGGCCGCGGAAGTGGGCGATGCGCGTGCCCGTCACGTCCTCCAGCCAGGCGGCACCCTGCGACGGGGTGACCAGGTTCAGGCCGTCCGGCACGCCCGGCAGCGCCGGGAGCGGCCGGCCGGTGGCGGCGACAGCGCCGTGCTCGTCGTACCGGGTGAAGGTCCCGTCGGCCTCGTCGATCTGGCGCGGATGGGGCTCGGTGGACTCCGAGAAGTATCCGTGTGCCGTGGGGACCGTGCCCCCCGTGCCGGACACCGAATCCGTGTCCCGCGGTGACGGGCTCGATCCCGAACCGGAGGCACCGTCGTGCGCGTGCGGCACCGGCGGTACGGGCGCGGGCGAGGCGTGTTCGGCCGCCGCCACCCTCAGTTCGGCGGCCTCCGCCTCCGCGAGCCGTACCTCCGCGGTCACGACCTGCTCGCGCGCCGCGTCCAGCGCGGTCCTGTTCGAGGACCCCGTTCCGACCAGGTCGAGCGCCTCGAGCCGGCGGAACTCCGCGTGCGCCCGGTTCAGGTCGAGACGGGCGTCCTGCACGGCCGCCTCGGCGTCCGCCGTCGTCAGCGGGTCGTCGGCACGCGGGGTCAGGTCCGGCCCCTCGTCAACCGACCCGGCGTCCACGTCGGCACGCCCCTTGCCCTTGCCGGGTGCGGGCGGTGCGATCGCGCCGTCCTCGGCGGCGCTGACGTGCGGTGCGTGGACGTGATCGTGGTTGCGGATCTGGGCGTGAATGAGATCCAGGTACCGCGGGCGCAGCCCGCCCTGCGACAGACCCTCGGGGGCGGCGTTGTGGTAGTTGCCCATCAGGCTGCCGTCGACCTCCGGGCGGTGCCCGGCCGTCGAGTCCCGGTACTCGTCCCGCAGACCCAACTGGTGACCCAGCTCGTGCGCGAGATCCTGCTCGGTGGCGTCGATCCGCCACTGATGCTGGTTCATCGCACCGTCCGGGCCGCCCACCCTCACGTTCAGATGGGCGTCCGCGGCATTGCCCGCGACGCGCTCCAGCGTGACGTGCAGAACGCTGCCGTCGCGCAGCACCTCTCCGGGCCTGTTGAAGACCCGCTCCACACCACCCAGTGCGCGCTCCCACAGTGCGTCGACCTGGGCCGGCGACAGACCGTCGGCGGCCAGCCGGACCCGCACGGTCAGATCCGTGACGGCATGCTCGCCCAACGGGAACGTACGCACGTCGAAGCCGGCACGCACCTCGTACCGCGGCGCGTGGGCGCCACCGCCCCGCGGCGTCGACACCGGGTCCACCCACGAGTGCTTCACCGTGTTCGGCGCCGCCGCACCACGCGCCGCGTCCCAGCCCGCGTCCAGCGTCAGATCCGCCCGACCGGCACCCGCACCCGCACCGTGGAGGAAGTCGTCCGCCGCACCCGACGGCGCGGACACTGCCCGCGCCGACACCCCAGTGGGGTGGTCCAGGACCGGGAAGGACCTGTCCCCGCTCGCCCAGCGCACCGTCACGTTCTCCGTGGTGGAGCCGTGGACGACGGCGTGCCGCACGTCCCGCTGGAGCCGCTCAAGCGTGTCCAGCAGACCATCCGGCGGGAAACGCCTGTTCAGCGCGTCGAGCAAGCTGTCCCTCGAGACGCCGAGCTCGTCCGCCAGGTTCTGCAGGTGACCGGGATTGTTCCGCCACCCCCGCGTGGCGTTGCTCGGCCCCACATGAATGGAGTTGTCCGCCGTCAGAATCGACGGCCCATGCTCGTCGATCAGATCCTGGGCAGCCTTCGAACGCGCGGTCAGGTGGAAGTCGCTCCCACTGATCGTGACCGACGACCCGCCCGCCACCCGCGTCTCATGACTCGAAGTCAGGACCACATTCAGGTGGACGGCCACCTCCGCCCGCGTCCCACCATCGTGAACGGTGATGACGATCGGCCGCGAGATGAGGTTGTTGCCCCCGTTGTTACGGGTCTTCACGCCGAAGTCGAAGCCACCCAGCGTGCGACGCGCGTCCTCGGGCCTCCCGCCGCCCCTGCCGACGATGGCGTCCAGGACCTCGTCCCCGGTCAGCCGCGTCGAGCCCGCGGCAGCCGGCGCGGCCGCGGAGACGGACTGCGGCACGTGCTTGTTGATGGCGTCGACCAGGGCGTTCCGGGTGTTGGCCGCAAGACCCACCAACTGGAGGGCCGTCTCTTTGCTGCCCGCATCGGTGACCAGTTGGGCACGGGCCGTCTCGTCGAGCACATCGGAGACCCTGCCCTTCACCATGCGGGTACCGTCCGTGGTGATCCCATGGAAGGCGATCTTCGCCAGGGCATCCGAGGTGCGCTTCACCTCCGTGATCCCCGGATGGTGCTGGGCAAGGTAGTGCTGGATCTGCTTCGTCCATGTGTCGGGGTCCGCGTGACTCTGGGTCAGTCCGGTGAGGAGCGTCTCCGGTTTGTCCGACAACACCTTCTTGGCGATGCGCTCGCCATCGGTGACCACGGCAAGTCTCGAGTCGAACGCTACGATCTTGGACTTGTCCGACCAGTCGAAGTGGCGGTTCTTGATGAGGCTGTCGAGAAGGTGCTTCCCCTCTTCGGCTTCGTAGACGATTCGTCCGGCCTTGCCAAAACGGATGTCACCCTCAAGGCCTTGCAGAATGTCGGGTTTGACACGGATGAATGTATTGGGCTCAGGGAAATAGATCGCCCGCGCGTCGCTCTTCGCCATTGCGTCGCGGACGGCCAGATCGATGTCCGCCGCCTTCTTCTCGGCGATTCCCTTGGGCGTGACGCCTTCAGGAAGTGTGTATCCACCGCTCACCATCTCGGGAGCAGATCCGTTCTGATCGGTCAGCGTCTCGATCTTCGCGGCGGCGCGGTCGAAGAGCGGCTTCCCACCGACGACCATGCTCTGCACGTCGGCATCACCGACGTGCAGGTACACCTCTCCCCCGTCGCTCCGCCTTACCCGGGTGAGCATGTCGCGGGTGAATTCGTCGCGGACGACGGCCTCTCGGAGGGCGCCGTAGGGGATCATCTTCTGGCCGCCGTCCCTCAGCAACTGGGCGCTTGGTTGCTCCCAGGTGAAGCCGGTGACCCTGACCGAGAAGTCGCCTTCCTTGTCCCACTGCTGAGCGAACTTCCTCACCGCACTGGTGATCTCAGCTTCCTTGCCTGCGCCGTTGACGCCGATGACGAGGCCCAGCCGCTCGCCGAGGGACTCCTTGCCGAACGCCTTGCCGTATGTCTGCGCCAGCTTCAGCAGATCTGTGTTCGCGGTGGCGATGACGGTCGCGACGAAGCGGACGTCCTTGCCTGCCTGGAGCGAACCCTTGGCCATGCCGTCGTACTGGGCCACCGGCGTCAACCGGTAATGGCTTGCGATGTTCTGGTAGCCCTCGGTGAACCGCGTGGCGTCCGTCTGCCGCGTGAACGTAGACGGGACGGCCGCCGACTGGGAGGTGCCTGCCCTGCCGCCGCTCTTGCTGGGCGCGTGCGGGGCGATCCCGTCAACCGCGTCGACATCCACGTGCGGCACGTGGACGTGATCGTGACTGACGACCTGGGCGTGGATGAGGTCGAGATAGCGGGGGCGCAGCCCGCCCTG
>NZ_JBSFLB010000054.1:0-39120 GCF_053598835.1 Streptomyces sp. NPDC001070 | reverse complement strand
ACAACCTCGACCGGGTGCTGGAGCACTTCGGCGCCACCCGCGACCAGCGGCTGCGGCCGCTCCTGTCCAGGGAGGCACACCGCCCGCCGCCGAGTAGGGCGGCCCCGGCGAAGCCCCCAGTGGAAACTGCTGGAGCTGTGGCGGGACGGCAGGGCAATGAGTGTGCCGAGTGGGAGCAGAGCGCCAGGACCCGGAAGCGCAGGGACCTGGTGTTCACCTGGGAGGACGGCGGCACGTACCACCCGGAGTACCTGTCGCAGGTGTTCATGCACCTGATGAAGAAGCTCAACCTCGTACGACGCCTGGGTGGTCAGCCGAGACTGGCAGTCCGCCCGCGCCACCGTCAGGACCGCATCTGCCGTGCCTGCGGGTCAAAGCAGTTGAGGCACATCGACGAAGCGACCCGGGCCGAGCAGGCAGATGCCTGGTCGGCCATGCTCCAGCGCGTTGGGAAGTAGATCAGGGGGCCGCGGGCCTCCCTGATCATCGGACCGGTCGACCACGGCGAGATGTCGTTCCTGTCTTCGGTGAGATCGGGTCACCGTTCCACAAGCGCGGCGACAAAGGCCGCTCTGGCTTTGTAAGCGGAAGCTGACACCATCGTGGTGCTGCGGTACGGGCCGGGCCGGGCCCGGGATCGGGCCAGTCGGGGGCCTGACCACCACGGTGCCGAGCCGGCCCGCACGCAGGGCGGCAGAACACTCAGCGCCAGCCGAGCTCCGGTGCCACGTGGGTGAGGATGCTCTCCAGCACGTGGGCGTTGTAGTCGACCCCGAGCTGGTTCGGGATGGTCAGCAGCAGGGTGTCCGCGGCCTGGATGGCCTCGTCTTCCTGGAGCTGCTTCACCAGTACGTCCGGCTCGGCGGCGTAGGAGCGTCCGAAGATCGCCCTGGTCGTGTCGTCGATCATGCCGATCTGGTCCCGCGAGTTGCGGTCGTGGTCGAAGTAGGCCCGGTCCAGGTCGTTGGTCAGGGCAAAGATGCTCCGGCTGACCGACACCCGCGGCTCTCGCGCATGGCCTGCCTCCTTGTACGCCTCGCGGTACGCCTCGATCTGCTTGCGCTGCTGGACGTGCAACGGCTCGCCCGACTCGTCGTCCTTCAGTGTGGAGCTCTGCAGGTTCGTCCCCAGCTTCGCGGCCCAGACAGCGGTCGCGTTCGAGCCGGAGCCCCACCAGATCCGCTCACGGAGCCCCTCGGAGTGCGGCTCGATGCGCAGCAGCCCCGGCGGGTTGGAAAACATCGGCCGCGGGTTCGGCTGCGCGAAGCCCTCACCCTCGAGCACCTTGAGGAAGGTCTCGGCGTGCCGGCGGGCCATGTCCGTGCCGGTCTCGCCCTCCGCGGGGGTGTAACCGAAGTAACGCCAGCCGTCGATCACCTGTTCCGGTGATCCGCGGCTGATGCCGAGTTGCAGCCGGCCGCCGGAGATGAGGTCGGCAGCGCCGGCGTCCTCGGCCATGTACAGCGGGTTCTCATAGCGCATGTCGATCACGCCGGTGCCGATCTCGATCTTCGACGTCCGCGCACCGATGGCCGAGAGCAGCGGGAACGGGCTGGCCGCCTGCCGCGCGAAGTGGTGCACGCGGAAATACGCACCGTCCACGCCGAGCTCCTCGGCAGCGACCGCCAGGTCGATGGACTGGTGCAGGAAGTCGGCGGCGGACCGGGTCTTGGAGTGCGCACTCGGCGACCAGTGGCCGAACGAGAGGAATCCTATCTTCTTCACGCGAACTCAAAGCGTCCGGCGGCCACGTTTGATTCCCCGCGTCGCCAGGGTGTGACCAGGCCGACCGGCCGGTACGGCCATCGGGATCCCCCTCAGAGGTGCGACTGCCGCTTCCGCGCCCTGCGGCTGACACGATGACGTCCGACACAGCAGCGGGCGGCCGGTTCGAGGACGGCGAGCCATGTCACCGCACCGGCGCGCCCGGCCCGGTGCCGAGCGCCCCGGCTGCCTGTGGCCCGTGACTTCGTCGGGCATCTCCAGCGCCGGGCGCCACCGCTCGCGGTGCCGCGCGTCGTCGGGGATGCCCGCCTTGGTCCGCCGGCGCCGGATCGCCTCCGCCGGCAGCGCGTCGCCGCCGTTCTTGGCGTCGTCCCACCTCTCGGGCAGGAACAGCCGCCAGTCCACCGCCGCCGAGGCCCGGTCGGACAGCAGGTTGACGCTGAGTCGGGTAGCGGGGATGCATTGCTGGGGCCCCTCTACCCGACTGCCGGTGCACCTGGCCCGCGACCACGCATCAGCGCCGGTCAACTGGGGGCTTCGCCGGGGCCGCCCTGCTCGGCACGGTGGCCGGCAACGGCAAGCCGGGGCGCTGCGGGACGGAGCGGTTGTCGCCTCCGTCCCGCAGCGCCCCGGGGTGGGTGTCGGGATCAGTAGGAGAACTGCTGGACCTGCGCGTTGTACGGCCCGATGATCCAGCCGGTGCGCGAGGCCGGGTCGAGCTGGATCGGCGCGCCCCGGTCGCCGATCAGGTTGCCTCCGTAGGGCCGGACGTTGATGGTGCTCAGGGTCCTGAGCACCTGACCGGTCTTCAGGTCCATGACCACAAGCTGGCCCATCGCGTTGTTGTCCGGCACATAGCCGTACTGCGACCCGAAGTACGGTGTGCCCTCCGGCTGTGCAAAGGCCAGTACCGCGACGCGGTTGCGGTTGTCGATTGCCATGGCGCTGGGCGGCTCCCGGCGGACGGCGTACTGGCTGACCTCGTCACCGGTGGTCGCGTCCATGCCGGTGAGGAAGCTGGTGGGGACGATCTTCGTGCTCCCCTGGACGGCGGACAGGGTGTAGAGGGTGCCCGCGTCGTCGGACGCGAAGCCGGCGCTGCAACCCGACACCGAACCCGGGTTCGTCACGGAACCGCTGTCGAGGTTCACGCGCGCCACCAGCACGCCGCCGAGGCACACAATGCCCCCGCTCTTGGCGAGGTACACCTCGCCGGTCGAGCCGTCGATGGCGATCTTGGTGTACGTGCCCTTGGCCACGTCGGCGGTGTCGGCGTCGATCGGCGCCCCCACGGTCCCGGTGGTCAGGTCGACGGACCGGACGATGTCGCTCTTGTCGCTCGCCCCGCGCAGCAGCAGGGCTGCCCGGTGCCGGGCCGGGTCGACGGCCGCGGTGACGAAGAGGGCGTCCTGGACGGCCACGGTGTAGCTGCCGACCAGCGTGTCGGTACGGGTGTCCCAGGTCTCCACCTGGGCGTCGCCGCCCTGCGTGTCCCGGCGGACCAGGAGCGCGCGGTGCGCGGCGGGGATCTGGCCGATCACCTCGTAGTCGGAGTTCACCACCGGATCCGAGGTCAGGACCCGACCGTAGGTGGCGGACGCGGTGGAGTAGTGCCGCACCTCGGTCCCGCCGTCGGGCCTCTGCAGCGCGACGAGGGAGTCGGCGCCGGCTGCGGCGAAGCTCAGCACCCAGCTGCCGTCGGGTGCCGGACCGTCGTCGACCGAGAGCATCGAGGTCGGCGACGCCTGGCCGATGACGTGGTGGCGGCCGTCCAGGGCCAGGACCCTGACGTTGTAGTTCAGGGAGGTGGGCAGGCCCAGGGCGCGCGCGTTGAGGTGCGCGGTGCCGGACGCGGCGGGCAGGGTTGTGTGGAGGACGGAGGGGGTGTCGGTTCCGTCATCGTCGAAAGCCGACCCGTTGGAGTTGCTGAAGGTGTTGAGCGCCCCCTTGTTGACGGTGGGTGCGGGTGCCGAGAACTCGGCCTCCGCCGCCACCGCCCCCGGCACGGCACGCACGTCGTAGCGGAGGCTGAAGCCGGGTGCCGCACGGGTGACTTCCGCCGCGTGGCCGGCTGCGGAGCCGGAGCCGGCGAGCAGCGGAGCTTCCGGTCGGACGGCCGCGGTGCCCCCCTGGACGCGTACGGGGGCGAACTGGCTGTAGTGGACGGCCCGGGGGTTGCCGCCGAATCCCGCCTGGGCGATGCCGATGCCGTAGATACCGCCGCCCCGGAAGGCGCTCGCGGGGATGGTGACGGTGCCCGCGCTGTCCGTGAGGGGCTGGTGCCAGGCGGCCGTGAACAGCGGCGCCATGGACGGGCTCCAGTGCCCGACGGTGGACAGCACCAGTTGCGGGGCGTCGGTTCCGGTGACGCCGGAGAGGTCGTATCGCACGGTCACGTCGCGGCCGGCCTGGACGACCGAGGGGACGCGGGGGGCCGCCGCCTCGGTGTGCTCGCCGTTGCTCGAACCGATGGTGATGGTGCGCTGCGCGGTGGCGGCCACCCGTCCGCCGACCAGGACCCGGTAGATGACCTGGATGTCGCGGTCTGAGGTGGAGAGCACGGGCAGACCCGCAGCGTCGAGGAGCCGGCGCGGCGTCACACGGATCGCCGGCGTGCTGGACTCGAACACCGTCGATCCGACGGTGAGCGTGTACCGTGCCCGCTGCTGGGCGCCGCGCGGCAGTCCGGTGATGTCGCCGGCGAAGGTGACCGGCCCCATCAGGCCGCCCCCGTCCCCGCCGAGCGCGACATCGCCGAGGTCGATGCGGTTCTGGTCGGTGGTCTCGGTGAAGAGCCCGTCGGGCCAGCCGGCCGGCACCACCCGGTGGGCGGCCGACAGCCGCGCGATGGCCGGGTGCACTCCGGTGCCGCCCAGAACCCGCTCCACAGCGGCGGTGATGTCGATCTGCGGGCCGACATGCAGGGTCCGGTCGATCTGCGCCGGAGACGGTACCTCACGGCCTGTGCCCTCCAGCAGGGCACGGACCTGCTCGGGCGACAGCGGGTGCCCGCTCAGCCGGCCGGCCTGGAGCACCACGGCCGCGGCAGCGGCGATCTCCGGTGCCGAAGCCGACGTACCGCCGTTGAGCGCGACCGTCACCGCCTGCGCGTCGCCGCCCTTCGGGTGGGCGAAGGCGGCGATGTTGTCGCTGGGCGCGGACAGATCGACGCGGCTGCCGAAGCCGGAGGAGAAGGTGCCGAACCCGCTGATCCGCGTTTCGGCGGTGGTCCCGCTCGGGTTCTGGTCGGCCGGTGCGGCCAGGGTGTCGTCCAAGGTGGTGCCGCCCGCGGCGATCGCACCGGAGTCGGGGACCTTGGAGGGCGTGGTGGAGGCCGCGTCGTCGTTGATGGATGTGGCGTCGGCGGCGTTCTTGGCGAGGTCGGTCGGCGTGCTGCCGCCGTCCGGGCCGACCGCGGTCGGCGTGAACAGCCGTGTGCCGTCGTTGGAGGAGATCGACACCACGATGCCGTAGCGGTGGACGATGTCGGTCACGACCGACCGAACGACGGGGTCGTCCTCGAGGTAGCGTCCGGGGAAGCCCACGGAGTCGGTGCCGAAGCCCAGGCTCGCGGTGATGACGTCGGGCCGTGGCGACTGCTGCGCCGCCGCCACAAGGGCGCCGGTTATCTGGTCGACCGTCGGCTCCTGGGGTACGACGAGGCGGTAGTCGGCGCCGGGGGCGATACCCAGCAGGTCGGTGTAGCCGCTGCCGATCCGTTCCGTGCGCTGCTGGTCGTGGGCGAGCGGGGACATCACGGAGAAGTCCAGCAGGACCTCGTCCAGGGCGGGGTCCTGGTGCTCCGTCGAGGCGGAGTCGCTCAGCTTCCCGTCCGGCTGGGCCACATAGGTGGGGATCAGGGGCATCGACGGCAGGTCCAGATAGCGCCGGCCGTCCTGCATCATGGTGGTCGGCCCGTACAACCCCACATAGTCGTCGCCGGCGTCCGCCATCGACTGGTCGGTCAGGTCGCCGATGGACACATTGGTGATGCGCTCCCCGGCTCCGGGTTGCTGTCCGTACCGGTCGTGCAGCTCGGCGAAGGCCCCGACGGCGTTCACCCCGCCGGCGTTCAGGAACGGCTGGGCGGAGGAGCTGAGCGCGTAGTTCGATGGCACCGACGCCGCGGAAGTCGGAGCGACCCGGCCCGCCGTCGGTGAGGAGTGGGCCGCGGACCGCAGGGCAGTGGCCGGCAGGGGCCGCCCGCCGGTGTTCATGGTGTTCACGTAGCGGTTGGGTTCCGCATACACCACGCCGGGGGCCCCGCGGAGGCTTCGGGCCACCGCCGCCGAGTCCTTCCCGTCTACGTGGAGCACGAACGTCCGCGAGAGATCGGAGGCGGAGCTGCCCAGTTGGGCTCTGGCCGTCTGCGTCAGCGCCTCGGTGGCGGGCTTCGGCAGGCCGGGCAGCAGCGGCTGCAGCGAGGTGGCCCCGACGGCTTGCAGCTTGGCGTTGAGCGCGGCGTCGCTCGTGAGCGGTGCGCGGGCGGCAACCCGGGTCCTGGGCAGCGGGTGTCCGGTGACGGACACGGCCGAGCCCAGGGTGACGAGCACCTGGCCGGGCACGGCGCCCTGGCGCTGGCTGGGCAGGTTCTGCCGCACCGACCGGCTGCCCTGGGGCATCCCGGCGGTGAACGACGGTGGGGCGTCGGCGGCCCCCGCGGGGCCGGCGGCGGCAGACGGGGCTGCGACAGCCGGTGCGGACAGGGTTACGGCTGCAGTGGCCAGGAGCGCGACAGACGCGAACCCCAGCCTCCTGTTTCGCGATGGGGCACGAGACATGCGGACTTCTTCCTAGGAGCAACAGCGGGCAGGCGCGGGGGAAACGACGCCGCGCGACGAGCAGCGCGGCAGCGCCGCATGTTGCTGAAAGATGTCAACGGCACCTTGTGGGGCACAAGGCGGCCGGGCTGGCAAAGTTTCGCCACCTGGCGGACGGCTGCCACCCGGTGGAGGGCCGGGCTTGGCGCACCGCCGGGAGACACCCCGCCGCTTCGGATGCCTCGGTGAGCTGTTACAGGCGATCGGTGCGGTGACCGTACGGGACGGGGAGGTCCATGGCCCTGGTCACGCCGGACAGGCCTGGATTCCCGACAGGGCTGGAATCCCGACAGGGCTGGAATCCCCTGGCCGGGGCACACTGAGGGGCCTGGAACCTTGTGGCCGAGCCGTACCGGACAGGCCCGGAGCCCCGTGGCCGGGTCGCACGAGGACCGCGGCCGGGCGCCGGCCTCCTACAGCCAGCCGCGCCGCATGGCGGTGAAACAGGCCTGGAAGCGCGTGGCGGCGCCGAGTTCGCTCATCAGACGGCGGATACGCCGCTGGGTGGTCCGCTCGCTCCAGCCCTGGGCCCGCGCGATCGCCGCGTCGGTGAGGCCCGAAGCGAGCAGGGCCAGCAGGGAGCGGGTGGCGGGGTCCGTCTGCGGCTGGTCGTCGTCGCCTGCCGGTGGTTCCGAGTCCAGCAGCGGGACGCCACGCTCCCAGTGCGTCTCGAACATCGACTCCAGCGCCATCAGCATGGGCGAGCGATGGACCAGATATGCCGCCGACTGGCCACCGGGCGCGATACTGAAGGGGATGATGGCCCTGCTGCCGTCGCTGATCACCAGCTTCATCGGCAGTTCGGGGCGCACCCGCGCCTGTTCGCCCGCACGGATGCTGGGCAGGATGTCGCGCTGCATCCGGCTCGGCCAGGCGACCGCCTCCTGGTCGTAGACCACCCGGTGGACCACCCCGTGCCGCTGCCGCTGCAGCTGGGAGTCGAGGCTGCTGCCCGGCCGGTCGACATACGGCGGCCGGTCGAAGGCCCGCACTTCGTGCTGGGCGTCCGCGGTCAGCCGCCGTGCGGCGGCGCTGATGTCATCGCGGTTCGTGAGCAGTTCCACGGCCATCTCCGGAGAGCTGATCCGGACGGCCTGCTGGTGCGTCTCCATCAGCCGGTGCACCAGAGAGCGCGCTTCGTTGAGCTGCTGCTCACGCTCTTGTATCAGCGCGGTGACCGCGACATCGGGGGCGACGGCAGTGAAGTGCGGCGGGCGTCCGGCGGACCGCGCCGCGAGGCCGTCCTCGACCATCCCGGACAGCAGCTTGCCGACGATGGCCGCGGGCATCCCGCAGGCGTCGGCCAACTCGGCCGCGGTGCATCGCGGCAGCCCCACCAGTGCCGTGTAGACGCGAACGGTCTTCTCCGACATCCCCAGGACACTGAAATCCATGTCACTCCGCTGTCCGCGCGACCTCCCCGCGCCACGCGGCGGGAGACGGCCGTCCCTGCATCCGTTCCCCCGGATTCATCACAAAGGCATCCTGCCCCCTGGCTCCTGACCTGGGTAGCGGTCTTGGTATGGGTTTTACGCTGCGCCGTCCTGCCCTTGCCGAAACCTCGTCCGTGCAGGTCAAGCACGGCGTTCGTACTCGTGGAGGGTTGCAGCCCAGGCTCTTGCGTCTGCGTATGTCGAGGCGGGCGATCTGCCCTGGATCGGTGACGGCCGCGGGCAAGGGGTGAAGCGGCTAGGCGTTCGCGATGCCCCGACGGGGGCGGTGCGAGTGCTGGAACCGCTCGAACTCGCGCAGGACGTGCAGGAGATGGCGCTGGTTCCAGATCAAGGTTCGATCCGGCAATTCACGACGGCAGGCCTGCACCGACCGCTCCGTGATGGGAGCGGGGAAGGGTCTGCCGGACGCGTCGTAGACGCCGTTCGTAGTGATCCGGAAAGTCGGGTGTTCGTCGTAGTCCATCTTCCCGATGGCTTGGACGTTCAGCTCAAGGCCACGGAGCTCGATGGCAAAGATGCCGCCTGCGATCCGGATCCAGTACGCCGGAGGGTCCAGTTCGGTGAGCACCTCGACTTCAGGAAGGCGCAGGTACCGGGGCGCAGGCTCGTCGTACTCGCTTATCAGTGCGTGCAGGTTGAGCTGGAGGGCGGCGATCACGTCGCTGGCGACGCGGTGCTTGATCTCGGGCTGCAGGAGGCGGGCGAGGTGGTGATGGCCGCGTTCTTGGGCGATGTCCACGGGGCGCTGGCCTGTGCTGGTACGCAGGGTGCGCCAGGCTACGCTGTCAAGGAGGAATTCGACGACGTCGATGGGGACGCCGTGCCATGCGGCTTGGTGGAGCGGGGTGTAGTGGCGCTTGCCGTTGAGGCGTACGGCATTGGCCCACCCTTGCGTGTCCGGCCACGCGTTGGGCTTCTGGTAGACGATGTTCATGACACGGGGCCAGTTGCCGTTGCGGGCGGCGTCGGCCAGTTCGTCGCGTCTGGCTGCTTCGTCCTCGTGAAGCATGCTCCGGTCCCGGGCGGCGTCCCATTTCGGAGTGCGGTAGAAATCCATGCGAACGAGTGTATGGGAGATGATCTTTCGGGCAGGGTGTCTTGAACTAGGCGCAGTATTACCGCGCGGAACTCAGCGGTTGTGTACTCCTTGGACTCAACCGGTCGTCGCAACACCAGTTTCCTGGAGAGATAGTAGGTGCTGGTTGAGGGCTTCGGCGGGGGTCTTCCATCCGAGGGTCTTGCGGGGTCTGTTGTTGAGGGTGGTGGCGACGGCTTGGAGTTCGTCGGCGCCCCAACGCAATAGGTCCGTGCCCTTGGGAAAGTACTGACGCAGCAGACTGTCAATCCCCTGGAAGCGTAGAGACCTCTCTTATGCGGCTTCGTCCCTCTGGTTTGCTTGGGCGCGCCGTTGGTTGCTCATCTGCTCGAACTCCGCCGGCGGTAGTCCGCCGGCGCGGGTGTGCCTGCGTCTGGTGTTGTAGAAGTCGGCGATCCACGTCGCGATCTTGATGCGGGCCTTGGTGCGGGTGGTGAAGCGGTGCCGGTGGATGTACTCGACCTTGAGCAGCGAATTGAAGGCCTCGGCGGCGGCGTTAGGAGGTCGGCGACGGACCAGGCGTGGTTCGCCAGCTCCGTGTGCTTGCTGCTGTTTAAGAGGTCCCCGAGTTCCTTCCGAGCCGCCCCGCCGGGCGAGGGGGCGGGTACGGCCGAGTGCGGTGGAAGAGTGAAGAAGTGCGCCAATCCGTCAGGTCGATGCAGTCTCAGGCGGGAGAAGCGCCCCCGCCGTCAGGCCAGTAGCCAGAAGGTCCGCGTACTCGCGGGCGAGGTCGGTGGCCTGGCGGGCGGCGGTGCGTAGTTCGTGGACGCGGCGGAAGGCCTCGCCGTAGTGGCGTTGCTCCTGCAGGGGCAGGAGCGGTACGCGTAGCCGGCCGGGTTGGAGGAGGATGGTGGTGCTGCCGGTGGATGCCCCGGTGATGTTGTCGTGCGCGCCGACGAAGCCTGCGAGGAACCAGGGGTCCAATCGTGTGGGATCGGGGCGCAGTAGGTAGAGGTCATGGCCGAGTAGCACGCCGATGTCCTGCTCGTCGGCCAGTCGGGCCGTACTCATGCCGTCCCCTGGGAACATGCGTACCAAAATGTCCCCTTCGCCGATGACCGGTGACGACTTCAAGGGCACGCTGTCAAGGAACGTGGCGGAGGCGGGTACGCCGTCCGTGATGTCGGTGCCGTAGAGAACCAGCCGTCCGGCGTTCTCGGCCCTCCATTGAGCGCCCTCGGTCTTCTCCCGGGTGTCGGTCGCTGCCCGCAGGATCTCCAGGGCGCCGCCGCGGGCGAGGTCGGAGACGGTGGCCGTGCGCCACTGCCGCGGGGAGTCGCCGGTGGGCTGCCACGTGCCCTGAGCGGCCTCGGAAAGGAGGCCTGTGCGCTCGGTCAACTGCTTACGGTGGTGATCGGCCTGCCGCGCCACCTGGGCTGGGTCGATGTCGGCGGGCAGGGCACGGACCTGGCGGGCTGGGGTGAGGTCGACGACCTCGTCGAGGAGGTCCAGTACGGGGACTGCCCGGGCGATGCCGGGCTCGTCGGAGAAGGACTCCGGGCTGGCATGGAAGGCCGTCCAGTGGTCCAGCACGGTGTCGGTCAACTCGTCCCAGTCGAGGGCGTCGCGGCGTCGGCGCGTCCCCGGTGAGCTGAGCGTGCTCCCGGCCCGGTTTCGTGGCCAGTCGTGCTGCCGCTCGGAGTCTGCGTCAACGAACAACACCGAGGCGCGGTCCGGGCCGTCCGGCTCCGGGGTCTGCAGGATCCACAGCTGGAGCCCGATGTGCAGGGGCGTGGCCGCGCCGGACGGCAGGGCGACGACGGCACGCAGGGCGCCGCCGCGTACCAGTTCGGCGCGCACACGGCGGCCTGAGGAGCGGGCGGCGGTGGCGGGGGGCAGTAGCAGCACCGCGTACCCGCCGGGGTGCAGGTGGGCCAGGGAGTGCTGGATCCAGGCGAGTTCGGATTCCATGCGCGGCGGAACGCCGTAGGCCCAGCGGGGGTCGTAGGCCAGCTCGTCGTGGCCCCAGTCGCGATCGCCGTAGGGCGGGTTGCACAGCACCGCATCCATTGGGGGCTGTGGGAACGCGTCGTGGCGCAGGCTGTCGCCGGCCTGTACGGCCACCGCCGCATCGGGCGCGGCCAGCAGCAGGCGCACCGCGCTGCGTTGGGCCTGCACCGGCAGGGTGTCCTGGCCGTACAGCTTGTTGGCGCCGTGGCGTGCGGCGGCGGCCAGGAGGGTGCCGCTGCCGGACGCGGGGTCCAGGACCCGGGCCGCGTCCGCGGGTAGCAGGCGCGCCATGAGGTCGGCCAGCCGGTCGGGGGTCTGGTAGGTACCCGTGGAGGCGCTGTCCTCCAGTTCCCGCTCGGCAAGTACATCGAGGGCGGCCTGGGCGCCTTCCTCCCGTACGCAGTGGATCAGCGCCCGCACGATGCCTGCGTCGGCTGCCGTGAAGGGGACGGCCTCGGTCTGCGGCACTGCGTCGGCGAGCTCGGCGACGGCGGCGTCCGCGCGTGCGGCGAGGTCAGCATCCGGCAGGTCGGCCAGCGCGGTCAGCTCGTCCGGTGTGCGGCGGGAGGTGGCGAGGACCAGGGGGAGCAGCGGCACGGCTGATTCGGCGCCCGCAGGGCGCAGTCGCAGCAGGGTGCGCAGCTCCTCGGTGGGGGCGGCGGCGGTGGTTTGGCCGCGGGAGCTAAGCCAGGCGCGCACGGTTTCCAGGTCGTAGAGCGGGCTGGTCTCGGTGCCGCCGGCTGGTGCTGGGAAGTCGTCGTGCCGGCGGCGCCAATTGCTGACGGTGGCGCGTGTGACTCCCGCGATGCGGGAGATCTCCGCGGCTGTCACCTGGGCTGACGGCTGGGCCATGACGTGTTCTCACCTCTCATCGGGGACGGCTGCCACCTTACACCCCCGACTAAGTTCGCAAACAGGTTTGACAGTGCTTTCATCGCGATGCTTATCTGTAGACGCTTCCGGTCGCCCCGTGGCCGACGGAAGCGCCCCGGGGCCGTTTATGGCCGCTTCGGCCTGCCCTGGGACAGCAGACGAGGCCTCATGAGTGGAGAAACCTGCTTGACCGAGACGGGGGAGCCCGAACTGACCGTGTACCGCCGCCACCTGGCGCAGTTGCTGAAGCGCGACGCCGGGGAGAACTTCCGGGCCCTGCTGGTCCAGGCCCGCCACATCACCGGCACGTCCTACGAGACCACCCTCTACGACCACCAGCAGGCATTTCGCCTCCTGTGGCGCCACCTGGAGCGCAGCGGCTACCTGCGCAGCGCCCACCGTGACGCCCGCGCCCGCCTCGCCTCCGGTCACGCCGCGCCCGCCGAGCGCGCCGACCTGGAGCTGTTCCTCACCGTCTACGGCCAGGTCCACCTGCCGACCGCTGCCGGCGCCTGACCGACACGACCACGCTCGGCGGGCGTCACGCGTGCCCGCCCTCTCTCCCGCTGCTCCGATGCCAAAACAAGGAGGTACGCCTGTCATGGGTCGTCGTTCTCCCCTCGCCCACGCACCCCGCCCCATCACCTCCACTCGCCGCCAGGTGTGCGTGAACGACAGGGTCAAAGCCGTCGCCGGGCCGATCGCGCTCGCCACGGACGCCTCGGTCGGCCCCGACCGGGTGGCCTCCGGCTACCTCGCCACCACCGGCCACACCGGTCTGCGCGCCCACCTCTACCCGAAGTACCTCGTGCGCCCCCGCTCCCGCGTGGTCGTCACCGAACTGCGCGCCGTGTACTGGGGACTCAAAGCGGTCCTCCACACGCACCCCGGCCAGCCCATCGAGGTCCGCGTGGACAACCTGCAGGCGCTGCGGCACCTGCACAGCTGGCAGCAGGGCGGGATGGACATGCCCGAGGGCTACGACACCCACCTGCGCTCCCAGGGCCGCAAGCCCAGCTTGCTCAAGCTGCAGTTGCTCGCCGAGAACACCCCGCACCTGACGTTCGTCCACGAGAAGGCCCACGCCGGTCACCCCCTGAACGAGGCCGCCGACTCCCTGGCCAAGCTCGGCCTGCGCTGCGTGCGCGGTGCCGTCCCGCGCACCGAACTCCCGCGCCTGGTCCCGCTGTGGGCTACAGGCGCCCTCGCCGCCTGGGCGGCCTGACGCACATTCCAGCTTCACAAGCCAGACGCACCCGCAAGGTGCATCTACTACACCCCCTGGAGGGACCATGAGCCAGCAGCAGTACCCGCAGCAGCCCCAGCCCGGTTGGGGCGGCCCGCAGCAGCAGGGCTACGGCACTCCGCCGTTCCAGCCGCAGCCGCCGAAGAAGTCGAAGGCAGGGAAGATCGTCGGCTTCGGCTGCCTCGGCGTCGTCGCCCTCTTCGTCCTGATCGGCATCGCCGCCGCGGCCGGCGGCGGAAACAGCGACTCCACCGACACCAGTGCCAAGGACAAGGCCGTCGCCGCCAGCCGCACGCCGGAGTCCGACAAGGCCGAGGCGACGCCTGCGCCGAAGACGAAGACGCAGGCCGAGCAGTTCAAGGCCTGCGTCGCCAAGTCCGGTACGGCCACGGAGAAGAAGGCCGTCCAGCACGTGACGAAGGTGACCGGCGCGGACAAGCGGAACGACATCCTGGACTCGGCGGAGGTCTACACCGACTTCACTGGTGGGCTCATGAGCGACAACCAGGGTGACGCGAAGCTCATCGCCTCTGCGTTCACGTCCTGCTACGAGTCCAAGAACGGGCTCGTGACCGTCTACGGCCAGGACGGCGACGTCATCGCCAACGCCAACTACTGATCTCTTGAACCAAGGCCCCGCCGACCCGTGACGGTGGGCCTTGGCTCGTTCACCCGTTCACGCCGGGTACCGACTTCGCACCCCGTTGCCGACGCCTTTGCGCACCCTGCGCGGCAGTGGCGAAGCCGGTCTCGGCACGGACTCGTTCGCTTCGACGGATTCGCCACCGTCACCGACCCCACGGTGCCAGCACGCCTTCGCCTACGCGGGGGTGATGCGCGGCTGGGATCACAGCCGCATCGGAAGTCTCTACCACGCCAACGAATGCCGGCACACACCGCACACCTGGAGAGGATCGCACGTGACCACTCGTAGGCTGCTCGCCACTATGGCCCTGATAGCCATCCCCCTCGGTACTGCCTGCACCGCCGCTCCGCAGGCCTCTGCCCCGTCACCGTCCCCGTCCGCCCCGGTGGCGGCGACCTCATCGGAGCCGGTGTCGGACCCGACCACGGAGGCTCCGGTGTACGCCAACCCCAGGCCCTCTGACTTCACGATGAAGATCAAGGTCAAGCGGAAGCACTGCTTCGGCTCGGCCGGGTGCAACGTGGAGGTCGAACCGGACCTGGCTTACGAGGGCATCTTGCCCATCGACCCGGACAAGACGTACGAGATCACCTACCAGATCAGCGGCGACGAGAGCGGGCCGGTCATCGAGACGATCAGTTTGACCGACGGAACGTCGATGGAGTACTACCCCTCGTCACTGTCCACCGCGGGTTCCGGCACCAAGATCACCGGAAAGGTAACGGACGTGACAGAGACGAACTGACGCCTCTGCTCCCCGCCGGCACAGGGCGGGTGACCGTCACTTGGATGGTGGTGCGATGCGCCATGACTGGCGGTGCTCGGCGCCGGTCTGCGGGTCAAGCGCCGTGGGCGCGCGAACACTACGCGACCCGCAAGTGGCCGGTGCAGTCGACTTCGGGCGCCGGAGAGTTCAGCCCTGGCGGACGGGCAGGTCGCCCGTCGATCCGCTCCGTCGTGCCTGGCGGGGTGGGTCGCTCCAAAAGAAACAGACCCACCCCACCGTCGCCTCTGAAAGGCCCCTGATGCAGTGGTGGAACCCGATGCCGATCAACAGTTGTTGCAGGGCGCTCAGTGGAATCAGCGCAATCAAGGGGGATGCTTGTGGGCGGCGGAAGGCCCATCCGCACATGCTTGAAGTGCCGCAGTTCCATCGAGGTCGACGAGGACGGCCGCGTGGTCGCCCATGACAGGCTGCTAAGCCGTCTCCCCTGCCATGCCTCCGGTCAGCTCGCCGCACTCGTGTCGGTCGAGTGGGGGCCCGGGCCCCGACGGAGCCAGCAGATTGCGGCCAAAAGACGCGGGCGTGATCGGCGGAAGCAGCCCGTATACCTCAAGCCCCCTGAGTGGATACCTAACTATCAGGGTGAGCACCTGCCGACAATCGGCTTGCCCGCCAATGGGTGGTTCGGTGTCTGGTTCCCGGCTCACACGATGTGGGAGCACGAGCGGAAACTCAGGGACTGGGTCGGAGGCGATCGATCGTTCCGGTGGGACGGCCACGAGGGGTGTTGGACAGTTGCCGGCGCTCACTTCCCCCGCATAAGCCGGGAGCTGCTGCGCAGGTACCCGAGCATCCTCATCGGCCGTGAGTACAACCCGCGTGAAAGGTGCAACTCATCCTGCCAGAACGCCCAGGGCTTTCTGTGCACCTGCTCCTGCCGTGCCAAGTACCACGGCCGTGGGAAATGGCGAAGCGGGTGGAGGACCCTGGGCGAGTTCAGCGGTCAGCGCGCGGGGAGGCCTTGGCACTGGATGGCCGTTGCCACTGCCAGCTGATCGCCCGGCACCGCACGCGGAGTAAGCCTGCGCAGGGACCGAGCCCCCGCCGCCCGCTCCAGCTGTCGGAGCTCAGGACAGCCGCTCGCCGTCGAGGCCACTCATCTCGTGCGGTTGCCGTCCCGACGCAGGGCGCACGTCCACACGCTGTTGGGCAGGCGGGCGAGGGCCTACTCGTCGGCTTCCGGGTTTCCCTCGCTTCGCGGCGCCCTTGATTTGGACAACCCAGATCGCCGCAGGTGAGGGACACCCTTCCGTGGCCCGATCGTCAGTTCACCGGCGGACGGTGCCCGTAGTTGAATACACAAGGTTCATGCTGTTCTTGTCGAACGTCAGCCATAGGCTGGTGCTGAAAACGAGGGGGAGACGATGACTGACGACCGCGAGGCGATCGTTCCGTTTTGGACGCTGGCGACCGGTGACGTCCGGGTGCCCGCACCGGCCGGAGACGGGCCGATGACGGCTGAACGATTGGCCGAACTGCGCGGTGTGCTGGCCGCCATGGCCGACAACCCGATTGCCACACTTGAGGTACATCCGCTGCCCGACAAGCTCGACCGCAGCCGAGGCATCCCGCTCGATGCCGCCAGCCCCTTGGCGCAGCACCTGTCGCAGCTCATCACGCAATCAGCGCGAACTTCCTCTGCGGCGGCCAAGGCGACCGCCACCGGCGAAAACCTGTATCGCATGGTCGTTCCGGCGAAGGTTGCCGCCCAGTTCGGTCAGGGCATCATTCGCCCGATGGCGTCGAAGGCGGCGGCCGGTGGCATCCACAGTGCACTCATGAACTCAACGGGTATCGCCGCCAACGCGACATTCGTGCCAGTCGGCAAAGCGGCAGCAGCAGGCGCAGTCGGTGGAGCCGGTGCAACAGCCGGCGTCGCGGTCGGCGGCAGCGCGGCGCTCACCGTGGCCGCACCGCTCGTGCTCATGGCCGTAGCAGTGGGGGTGAGCGCGCACGCCGACTACAAGCGCCAGCAGGCCATCGAACACATCACAGAACTGCTGGAGCAACTGCACGAACAGAAGCTCGAAGACGATCACAGCGAACTCGACGGCTGCCGCGATGCCATTGACAAAGCCACCGCCATTCTCCTCGACCAGGGCAGGCTCGGTGTCTCGCTTGGACTGGACTCGGCAGTGCATGCCATCAACACCGCGCTGGGCGCCGCTGACCGCCGCCTTGCCCGGTGGGAGAGCGCACTCGACAAGCTGCCCGACGGCAAGCCCGTCGAGATCGGCACGCTGACCAAGTCGTTCCCCGGCATCGACGACCACGGCGGCACGTTCCGCACCCACCTCGAACTTGCTGCCTTGGCCATTGCACTGAAGCGGCGGGTCATCGTCCTGCAGGCCGTCGAGCATGCCCAGAGCGACTCTGGCAACTTGTTCGAGAACTTCGCCCGCGCACTCAAGCGCAACCAGCAGCGCCTCGACGAACTGGAGTCGAGCATCGCCAGTGTCCTGGAACGCCTGTCGGCGCTGGAGCTGGCAGGCCCGCAGGGTTTGCGGCCCGTCTTCACGACCGGCGAAGTCGATCGCCTGATGCGCGCGGCAAACCGGATTCACAAGCTGGGCGACGGCGTCGTGGTCAACAGCCGCACGACAGACGTGGCGATTGAGATTGCCCGCGACAAGGACGGCTCGGTGGTCGTGTTTCCTGCGCTGCCCGCGGAGGCGTAGGCGCGCGCACTCACTTGGTGAGTGGTGCGGGGTTGCCCGAACCTCGAACGCGGTTGTGACTCTCCGCATTGTTCAGCAGGAACGGTTCAATCTCTTAGTCGGTCGGTTACAAGATTCGCAGACTCGACCAACATCGCTGGGAGAAGAGTCTCGCCCAGGGCCTGACCGCAGCCGGGCCAAGGCGAGACTCGCCGGCGTCTTCTGCCTTTCCGTGGGCGGAACGTGCCGTGCACGCCGCCCACAACGTCATGACATCAGGCGCCCTGACCGGCTCGGACAGGTCATACGGGAGCAAGGTTTTGATAACCCCTGTCATCAGCACGACGTGTTGACCGCGCTAATGGTTTACGCCAGGTCGTCGTAGGCTTCAACCTGGCCGCCATGACCTCCGGGAAGAGCTCGTTCACGAAGGTCAGGCCCCGGCTGTGCGTGGGATTTCGGCAACGCGAGGAGGACTGCATGGGCATGTACCCGATGAGAAACCCGGAGAACTGCCCCAAATGTGGGCGCGACCTGAAAGAAGATCCGAAACCTGCCAGGCCGCCCGTACCGGGATTTCCGGAAGATGTAGCTTACGGTGAAGATCCGGTCTGCGGGGGGCGCTGGCACGTCTGGGACAAAACCTCTCCGCTACGGAGCCAAGCACAGCTGTACGTAAGCGGAGGAGAGTGACGGACTCCCGCTTGCAGAACGCGCGCCGGTAAGCCACAGGACCCGAGGCGCTGGCGCGGCGTTCCGCCTCATGGCGCAGCCTGTGAGGACGGCTCGGCGGCGACTCGCAGGTCGCTCGCCACTGGCTCCTCCCGGCCACGATTGAGCCACGTGTCCGGCAATGCCGCCCTCCCACAGTAACCGGGAACCTACTCTGAGAAGGGATCACCGGACGCTACTGATACGCCGTTCCATTGCGTGCGGTCAGAGGGGGAGATGTCAGAGTGACAACGCATGTCCAGGGGCCGGCGTGGGCGCTGCAGGGGTTGGGCGTGCGGTCTGGGCGATATCCCCTGGCGGTGGAGGGCCCGGTGATGCGGGCGGTGGACCGGTTGGTTCCTGGAGTGTCCACGGTGACCCGCTACATCCGCTACCACTCGATGTATGCGGCGATTGCGGCGCACGCCGAACAGAACGCGTTGGACACTACCGCGTGCCGCCAGTTGCTTCGCCGCAGCGAGGTGCTCCTGGCGGCGCTCCAGCACCCTGTGGAGACAGGCCCGGCGTGGCTCGCCCACGGGGTCGATCGGGTGCGGCGTTTTTGCGCAGAGGAACTGGAACTCGCACGAGCTGCCGACGAGGAGGCGCTGAGCCAGTCGTACTCGCCCCGCCGCTGGGGCTTTTGGGAACAGTACGGCGGACCCGCCACGGTGCTCGGTACCGTGAACGTCCAGGACGGCGGGCTCAAACCTGGTCGGCACGTGTGCCCGCCCACAGTCAAGGAGCTCTTCGCCCCGCTGTTGTCCCTCACGGCGCGTGAAGTTGTGCCCTTCGCGGACCTGGAAACTGCGGGACGGGCGGCCCTTGGTGTCCCGTGTCCGGCCGAGCGGGAGTGGCTGACGGACGTGCTGACGGCCACCCGTGGCGGAGGAGCCCACGTACCAGGGGATTGGGAGGCGTCCGACCGCACGCGGCGCGCGACCCTCCGTATCCTCGCCCGGGCGATTGATCTCCACGGTCATGAGGGCGACGGGTATCAGGAGACGCTGCGCTCCGCGGTGGCTTTCGGTGAGGAGACGGCAACGGATCCCGTCCTGGCGGCGATCCCTGAGACAGTCGGTTGGCGGGGAGTGCTGCTTCGCCACTATTCCGTCGGGGCCTGGCGTCGGCTGTGGGCAGCACTGGTCGCCGATGTCGGCTCCAAGGATGGCGAGGCCGACCGGTCGGCCGAAGAACTGCGCGACTGGCTGGCACAACAGGCCCCGGATACGGATGTGCGGCGGATCCTAGGCGATCTGCCCTCGCTCAAGAACGCGGCAGGCCAATTGCTGCCAGTCGAACGGCAGCTCCTGGCGCAGGGCACCGATGTCCCGATGACCAATGTGCTGCTCTTGATGGTTGGTGCGCTGCGATCCCGAGAGGGCCATCTGCCTGGGGACGTACGGGCCGTCTTCCTGGGCCGGCGACGGCGCTGGGCCGAGTTCCTCGACCCGACGTGGGTCGACGGCCTCATCAACGAATACGTCGACCGGCCAGCCCGTGATCTGGCCGCCCGGCTGGTGGACGACATGCTTGCCCAGTCCCGCAGAGTCGCCCTTGCGAAGCTTCGCCCCGACCCGGCGACGGGCGGGCTGAAGATTTTCTCCCGCTTGCATCTTCGCAACGAGCGGTACTTCAAGACCGGTGACGAAGGAGACTCCGACATCGGCACCCGCATCCCTCAACTGGGTTCCATGGCGGAGCAGCTGGGGCTTTTCGCTGTCCGCGACAGCTGCCACACCGTCACAGCGGAAGGACGGCGGATCCTGGAGATAAGCTCATGAGCGCGGCAGAGCTCGCCCGTTTTGCCTCCCCCGTCACGCTGCTGCGGGAATGGGCCGAGCGCAGCGATCAACAGGCACTGCACGAAGTGCTCTTTCTTGGTTTCACAGTTGATCTCCCCTTCCTGGAGAAGGTCGCCATACCTGCCGCGCGTGGTCTGGGCGCCCGCACCGCGGTGATAGGTGACGCGGCACAAGGGCTGTACGACCCGGTCGATGTGCGCATGGCTGGCCGCAGTTACCTACACGGCCTCGCCTCCTGCCGTGGTGCGTTCCATCCCAAGGTCGTGCTTCTGGTTGGTGAACACGCCTGCCGACTGGCGGTGGGCTCGGGGAACCCGACGCTGTCCGGCTGGGGTGCCAACGACGAACTGTGGACGGTTGTGGAAACCGAGGAGGACGACTCCCACGCACTTCTGGCCGACCTCGCCGACTGGTTGGACGAACTGCCCTCCGTCGTGGACCTGGCTCCCTGGTCGGCGAGTCACCTCGCGGAAGTGGCCGCCCTTCTAGCCGAACGGCATGTCAACGCCCCTGCCGGGCCGCAAACCGGTCCCCGGCTGCTGCACAACCTCCAGCAGAGCCTGCTCGATCAACTACCGCTCGGTCCTGTCGATGAACTGCACGCATACGCCCCATTCGTCGACGAGGCTGGCTATGCGTTGAGCCGGCTGGTCGGCCGCCTGATCCCACGGCGTACCACCCTCGGTCTCCAGCCTCGCTGGTCCAGCTACGACGCCGGAACAATCAAGTCGGCACTGGGCGACTTCGACGCACAGATCCGTCTTCTCGAGGAGACGCGGATGCGGCACGGCAAATTCATCGAATGGCAGACCGGAGGCCGACGGTACTCCCTCACCGGGAGCCCGAACCTGACCCGCGCCGCGCTGTGCACCAGCACAAGGGCCGGCGGCAACTGCGAGCTCGCGGTACTCGCCGCCGACGCTCTGCCACTGCTCCCTGAAGAAGGGCGCATCACTGCACTGGCAAACCTGGTAGGCCGCACCATCCGGCCCTTCAACTCCGCCGGTCACACGCTCGTCCTGCTCGGCGCGAAGACGGATAGCGAAGGCCTGCACGTCTCCCTGGCCCACAGCCAGCCTGCGCCCGTGGTGATCAGCACTTCGCCGGACGGTTCGCCGGGCTCCTGGACGGAGACCGGAACCATCCCGGCATGGACGTTGGCCGGCTCTTTCCCTCTGCCCGAGGTCCCAGGTGCGGCGGTTCGCGCCACGTGCGCCCGGCCTGACGGCACCACCGTCGAATCCGCTGTGGTCTTCGTCTATAGCCCTGTGCACTGCGCACGACGCCACGGTGCCGACAGCGGGCCCCGACTGAGATACGACTACACGGCACACACGTTGTTCGCCGACGAGCGTGCCGCACGCCGTTTCGAAGCCGATCTACGGCGCCTGCGCGAGCTGACCGCTGCGACGTCCGCTCCCCGGGTGAGTCCGGCGGCAGGCACGACAGCAGGCGCGGTGACATCGAGCAGCGTCGACCTCTGGGATGCCTATCTCGCGGACTGCCGCCGAATGATCGGGGCACCATTGACGGATCTGGCGTTCGGTACCTCGCAGATCGGCTTGCCGCAGGCACCGTCGGCACGGTGGATCGTGTCGGCCGTCACCGGTGACGGTACCGCGGAGGACGACGACGCGTACGACGAGGAGCCGGAGGACGGGGACCCCCTCGCCACGAACGAGGCTCGTGCACCGCACATCGCGCCCGAACAGCGTGCCCTTTGCCGCACCTGGGCCCAACGCTGGGTGAGGACGCTCGTCGGCCGTGACGGATCTGCCGCGGCACCGGTTCCGGTTCGGCTGCTGGTGGCGAACCTGTACGTCCAGCTCCTGGCCGCCGGAGTCTGGGACGAGAACGACCAGAGTTGGCGCGACGGCCTCAGCCTTCTCCTCCAAGCTCTCGGTTCCGCAGACGGAACGAGCGCGGCGGAGCAGCCGGCTCCGCCAGAGAGCCGGCGACGACTGGACGCGGTGGCGGCCGTGGTGATGACACTGCTCATGCAGGACGCCACCTTCACCGGCGGCGGCGAGCACGATGTACTGGCCGCCCACGCCTGGCACGGCAGCAAGGCGGTGATCGCACGTGCGGAACCCGCCGAGGCGGAGGACCTGATGATCCCGCCAGAGCAGGCACTCGCCCGCGTCGCGCCCTGGAGCGAGGTGGAACGGCTCATTGCCCTGGCCCAAGACGACGATCCCTACGCGGAGGTGATCGAGGAGTTCACCGCGGCAGGCTGGTCCGCCACGCATGAGGACGGGCTTTGGGAGATCACGGGCTCCTTCGGCAATCCGATTCCGGTCGTGACCACAGCTGCCGAACGACTCGGGCGACACCACACGAAGGGCGTGCTTGTCCGAGCCCGCAGCAGGGACCGCTGGGCGTTCGTCGCCTGGGCGGACCCCCACCTGATCCTGCTGAATCCCCCGGCACGCATCTGGCGCACCTACGAAATACGTCCCCCGGCTACACCGGAATCACGGTTCAGCAGTGGCGACCTCTCCGCGGTGCCCGGTCGCGGTGCCCGGACACCGCTCCAGGTGGGCCCGCCAGAAGCTCTCAGGAAGATTCTTGCCGAAACAGGCCTCCAGTACCCCGAGTTGATCGCGCGCTTGTTCGCACTCAGCACGTGAGAGAGAAGCCGCAAGCAGCGCGGAAACGATACTGGCGACGGCGCGGTAAACGGGTGAATCTTCGGCTCAGCTTGCCCCGCTGCCACGCCGCTGCCCGGGGCGCTCGCGCTCCCACTCGGCTTCCGCTTCGGCTCGCTCGGCCGCGACGCGCTCGCGCTCCGTGCGACAGTGCGGGCATTCATTGCCGCGGGCCAGGCCCGGGGCACCGTCGGGGTCGACGTCGCCGCCGCAGGTCGGGCAGGGCCATAGCGAGTCCTCCCATCGCCGGTACTCGTCCTCCTGCCGACGCGTGTCCTCCTCCTCAGCGGCCCGCCGGGCGGCGCGACGTTGTTCCTCTCGACGGCCGTAGGCGCGCAGGTCGTCGGGGTTGCGCAGGGCCTCGGTGAGGGTTTGGGCTGAGTCATGTCCGAAGCGCCACCAAATCTCCGTCACCACCGAATGTGAGACAGGGCCGTTAAGTTGACACACCCGTATCCGGATGTGGTCAGCGACTACACCTTCCCGTCAGCGTGGCGGCCGCCCCACGCACGCTCCGGTCACAGGATGCGGCGTGGAACGAACCACGGCCGCTCACCGCTCTCCCGCGAGGTCACACGTGCCTCGAAGCGGCGTCCGTCGATACCCTCTACCATCAGGCCGCCCATGCCCAGCCACGTGTGAGGGTAGGTATCAGCCTCCCGCTCTCCGATCCCGGCCGCCTTGCAGGCCGCCAGCTTGGCCTGCCAGGTCGCCTGGGCCCAGACGTCCTCGTTCGAGTCCGCGTGGATCTCGAAGACGGCGACCAGTTCCGGCGCGTCGTCGTCCCGTGCTGGGGCCGTTTCGTCTCCAGGGGTGTCAGATGCCGCATTTCGAGGCCCGTCGGCCAGGCACTCGGCCCACATTTCGTGGGCCCGCCTCGCTTCCTTGATCGCGGCTTCGGCCGCGGCAACCGTGGCCATGTGGTCGGCCGCGTAAGCGAATACGGATCGTAGATGGTCCGCAGACAGTCGCAGCCGTTCCGCCCGGATCCGCTTCTGCTCTCCGTGCAGCTGGCCCTGCCGACGCAACATGTCCTCAAGGCTGGCGTAGTCGGCCTGGTCGGCGTCGTACACCGACGGCACCGCAGGGAGGTCACTTCGCCAAAGAACCGGCACCGATTCCGCGTCGTCCTCCATGTCCTCGTCGTCCGCCTCGCCGTGGACGATCCGCAGCACGACTGCCCGCTCAGCCTCGGAGTTCGCCACCGTGCGGGCGAGTTGTGCGAGTTCGTCGATGAGCGCTGTCACCTCTTCGGCGGCCGAGCAGCGGAGTTGCTCGTCCAGCGCGTTCGTGAGGTCGTCGGCGGCTGCGCTTGCCGCGTCTAGAACGGAGTTGCACTTGCCGATCTCATCGAATGCGCGGCGTGCCAGGCGAAGCGACTCCGTGAGCACACCGAACTCGCCCTCGCCCATGAGTTCAACAGCCGACCGCAGCCCTGAGATCGCCTCCTCCGCAGCCGCGAACTCGTCATCAGCTTCTGCAGCAACCTGCCCGTTACTCTCAGCGTGCATGGCACACCCCCCTGTTGGTCGGTACGGACAGCCCTCCTGACTGTCCCGCATTTCGAGTGATCGTATGCAGCCGCACACGGCTGCCGGCATCCGCCCCCACGGGGTCTGGCCGACGTGACAGCACGGGCCGTCCCAACGCTGTTCAGCGACAGGGGATTTCGCGACTGCCCGGAGGAAGCACATGAGTTTGGCGGCGGCGCTGGAGTAGTCGTGTCACCAGCCTGCCCGGCTGCCGGATGCGCATCCGGCACGTGCACGTGTCCACTGGCTCAGGACTCCCGCCCCACGCCCAAACTCGACAGGCTGAACCAGCCACCGCACGCGCCCGAGCCCCGGTCACGGCCTTGAACTTGTCGTCGACGCACGCGCCGCGGCGTGTCCGGATCTCCGGGCGGGGTGCGTGGGCGAGCGGTGAACTACGGCCCATGGTGGTCCTCCTGTTCGCGTCAGGGTGGGCGTGGACGAGCCGAGCGGTCAACTGCCGGAATCTTCAGTCGAGTTCGTAACCTGGGTGTAGACAGTGAGGAAGCGTTCCAGGTCGGCGCGTTCGGCCGGCGGGAGCCCGCCCGCCGCGAGGCGGGTCCGGGCGTCGAGATGGGCGCGCTGCAGGTATCCCGTGCCGTGCAGGTGGCGCCAGAGAAGGCGAAAAGCCTGCTGATGGTCGTAGAGCGTGGTCTCGTACGACCTCTGCGCGATGTGCCGTGCCTGGTCGAGGAGGGCTCGGAAGTTCCCCTCGTCGTCGCGAGTCCCCAGCTGCGCCAAGTGTCGGTCGAATGCGGTGGTTTCCCCGCCCCCTGCCGCGATCAAGCGGCACCTCCCCTGTTGCTGCTGTGCGTCATGGCCGGGCGAACGGAACGGGAGGTCAGCCGACCTTCTTCCACTCCTTGCAGCCCTGCGTCTGGAAGTACTCGCCCTTCTTGATCGTCACGCGGCCCGGGCCCTTGAGGTTGTTGTTGGCGATGATCGCGTCGAACTCACCGCTGGCGTCCTTCAGGCGCGCCCAGTAACAGCCGAAGGAGTCCGCTCCGGCGGTCTTGTAGGTGCCGGGCTTGATGTCCTCGCCGACGAGGTACTCGCCGTCCCCGGCGAAGCCGGCGGCCGGTCCGGGCTCCCGGGTCTTCTTCGGCTTGGCGGTGACCGTTCTCGTCACGGTGGGCGCGGGAGCCGCGGCCGCGGCCTTGGCGGTGACGGTCACCGTGGGCCGGGGCTCGGCGGTGTCGCTCGCCGTGGCGTCAGCCGACTCGCCGTTCGACCCGATGCCGACGCCCATGACCAGGGCCACGAAGGCCACGGCGCCGTGGGTCAGCAAGCCCTTGCGGTGCGAGGGCTTGCCGGCGGGCTGGGGCGGTATGGGGCCCCAACCACTCGGCGTGGCCGGGGCGTTGTAGCTGGGCTGCGAGGTCGGAGTGGTCATGGTGGTCCTCCTGCTCGGGTGGTGTGCGCGATACCGGAAGGGCGTGCCCGACGGCGGAAGCCGTCGGGCCCTCACTTCCATCCGGAAGCACAACCAGATAAGCAGAGCGGTGAAAGCACTGTCAAATATGTTCAGGTTGACGGGGCCTGTAAGCTGTAGCGGTCGGTACCGAGAGGACCAGGAAGCAGCCATGTCGCAGCCGTCAGCCCAAGTGACCGCCGCCGAGATCTCCCGCATCGCGGGAGTGACCCGTGCCACCGTCAGCAACTGGCGACGCCGCCACGAAGACTTCCCCTCCCCCGCCGGGGGCACCGAGGCCAGTCCCCTGTACGACTTGGAGGCCGTGCGCACCTGGCTGCACGCACGCGGCCATTCGGCCGCCGCGACCCCGGCCGAGGAACTGCGCACGCTCCTGCGCCTGCACGGCGCCGGAATCGCGACCCGGCTGCTCCCCGTGGTCCTTGCCGCTGCCCGCCGCTCCCCGGAAGAGCTGTCCGCCCTCACCGGCCTTTCGGACTCCGAACTCGGCACCCAGGCCGATTCCGCCGTCGCGGCACTCGCGGGGGCCGTCCCACTCACCGCGACCGTTCGCTTTCCGCCCGACGACGCCCCGGCTCTCCGCGCGCTCCTGCGTTGCGTGCGGGACGACGGCCCGCGGGCCGCGCTGGACGTACTGGCCGAGCGGGAACTGGATGAGAGCGCCACCTCAGGCACCTATCAGACACCGGCCGAGCTGGCCGTTCTCATGGCCCGCCTGCTGCCCGCGGACTGCATCCGCGTACTCGACCCCGCCTGCGGCAGTGGCACGCTCCTTGAAGCGGCCGCCGCCCAGGGGGCGCGGGAGCTGTACGGACAGGACGCGCTGGAGGTGCAGGCCCAGCGCACGGCCGTCCGTTTGCTGCTGTCGGCGCCGGACGCGCAGGTCTCCGTATCGACCGGCGACAGTCTCCGGAACGACGCTTACCAGGGCACCGCCACTGACGGCGTGCTGTGCAATCCGCCGTACGGTGATCGCGACTGGGGGCAGGACGAACTCGCCTACGACCCCCGCTGGGCATACGGCGTCCCACCGCGCGCGGAATCCGAACTCGCCTGGGTGCAGCACGCCTTGGCCCACCTGGTGCCCGGCGGATACGCCGTGCTCCTGCTGCCGCCCGCCACGGCCGCTCGCGCCTCGGGCCGCCGTGTGCGCGCCGAACTCGTCCGCGCCGGGGCTCTGCGTGCCGTGGTGGGCCTGCCGGCCGGGGCGGCCGCGCCGTTGCACATCGGGCTGCAGATTTGGGTGCTGCAACGTCCTGAGCCAGGCGGCGCGGAGCGCAGGTCCGTGCTCTTCATGGACCTGAGCGGCGGCCGGGAGGGCTCCGCGGGCACGTCCCGACACGGGTCACGGCGAGCCGCACCGGACTGGGACGCACTCTCCAGGCGGATCCTCGACCGCTGGGCGGCCTTCCGCGCCGCCCCGGAATCCGTCCACGAAGAGCCCGGCGTCGCACGCGCCGTTCCGGTCATCGATCTCCTGGGCGACCTCGTCGACCTCACGCCCGCCCGGCAAGTGCGCGCCGCACCGGCAGACGTCGATCCGGCGGAGGTCGCACGTGTCGTCGCCGAGCATCGCAAGCAACTGACTGAGCACATCGCCTCGTTGGCGGAGGCGGCAGGTCACGACGTCGGGGACCCGGCTGGGGACGCGGCGCGTGAGTGGCGCACGGCCACCGTGTCGGACCTCGTGCGCGGCGGTGCCCTGGAGATCCTGCGCGCGACGCCGCAGACCAAGGAGGGGTCCCTGGCTGAATGGCGCGCCGCCAACGCCGATCGGGCGGTGCTCACAGGCGCCGATATCGCGCGCGGTGAACGTGCCTCGGCGGGGCTCGACGACCTGAGCGTCGAGACCGCGCCCCTGATCGAGGAAGGAGACGTCCTGGTCCGCATGCTCCCCGGAGGACAGGGCCCCATGGCCCGGGTCGCCGACGGGGCGGACGCGGGAGCCGTGCCGGGCCGCTCGGTATTCGTGCTGCGGCCCGACCCGGCTCGCCTCGACCCCTGGTTCGTCATGGGTTTTCTGGAGGCGGAGGACAACGTCGCCGGAGCCTCCACCGGGAGCACCACGGTCCATGTGCAGCCAGGGCGGCTGCGTGTACCGCTGCTGCCGCTGGAGGAGCAACAGCGGTACGGAAACGCCTTCCGGCGCGTACGCGACCTGCGCACCGCCGCCCTCCGGACCGTCGAACTCGCCCACAAGACCGCTGACACCCTGACCACCGGGCTGACCGGCGGTGGGCTGCTCCCGTCGAACACCGAGGCCCCCTGACGTTCGACGGCACAGGTCGCGACACGGCCGTCACGCAGGGTTTGTTTACATAGCAAACACATAGATACGGCACCGTGGACGGCACTCCGTGTACCATGGCGCCCATGAAGGACGCCGCGCGCCCCAACGCAGAGGCCCTGGTTACCGCCGCGGAGATCGCGCGCATGGCGGGGGTCACGCGTGCCGCGGTCTCCAACTGGCGCCGACGCCATGAGGACTTCCCCACGCCGGCCACCGGCAGCACGAGCAGCCCCCTCTTCTCCCTCTCCGAGGTCCAGGCATGGCTGGACAAGCAGCGCAAGGGCCGGCAGGTGTCCGGTGAGGTGCTCGTCTGGCAGCACCTTCGCGGCGTGTACGGCGACAACATGACCCGCGGCCTCACCGCGGTGGCGGAAACGCTCGAGGACGCGGCGTCGGCCAAGAAGCGCGGCGCCCGAACGGATTCCGCACTGCGCGCCCTCGTCGACGAGGCCACCAACGAGCTCACTCCGGCGGAGCTTCTGGCGAACCTGACGAAACGTCACGCCGAGTCCACGAGCCGCACCGGCGCAGACGGGGTCACCTCGACGCGTCTCGTCCGGGCCATCCATCACTTCGCCGGGATGCCCAACGGAATCACCACCGTCTTCGACCCGGCCTGCGGGATCGGCTCCCTGCTGTTCGCCTTCACCGCGGAGACACGCGCTCTCGTCGGGCAGGACATCGACGCCACGAGCACGCGCTTCGCCCAGCTGCGGGCCGCTCTCTCCGGGCTGCGCGACGTGACGGTCAGCACCGGGGATTCACTGAGGTCGGATCATCACGACGGCCTCAAGGCGGACTTGGTCGTGTGCGATCCGCCTGTGGGTATCGCCGACTGGGGCCGCGAGGATCTGCTCATCGACCCACGGTGGGAACTCGGCGTCCCGTCGCGCGCGGAGAGCGAACTCGCCTGGCTTCAACACGCCTACGCGCACACAGCGCCGGGCGGCCGTGTGGTGATGGTCATGCCGCCCTCCGTCGCCTACCGCAAAGCCGGCCGGAGGATCCGCGCTGAGCTGGTCCGCCGGGGGCTGCTCACACACGTCGTGGCACTGCCCCCGGGTGTGGCCGCCTCTCACGCGCTGCCCGTCCATCTATGGCTTGTCACACGGCCCGTGAGTCCCGACCACGCGGCGGAGACCGTGCGCATGATCGACCTGACGGCCAACGACCCGAACGACGGATTCGATCCTCAGAGCTCACAGTCGATCGACGTTCCCCGGATCGATCTCCTTGATGAAACGGTTGACCTGACCCCCGCCGTACACATCGCCGCCATCGGGACCGACTACGCGAGAGAGTACGAAACCGCGCGCGCCGCGGTCGAGCAGTTGACATCACTGCTCGACGGGCTTCCCGCCCTGTCTCCGGGATCGGGAAGGCACTCCTTTGACGGAGCGACCATCACAGTCTCCGACCTCGCGCGCGCGGGGCTGGTGGACGCCTCGGAGGAAGGCGCCGTCTCGACGAGCGAACAGCTCGACACCGACTATCTGAACGGCTTCCTGCGCAGCGCGGCCAACACCCGCCGCTCCACCAGCGCAAGCGGGTCCTTCCGCGCCGACGTACGGGGATCCCGGATTCCGCAGATGGCGATCCAGGAACAGCGCCGGTATGGAGCGGTCTTCCGGGAACTCGCCGAGTTCGAGGAACGGATCAGGAAACTGGCCAAGCTGGGCGAGCAAGCCGCATCCCTGGCCCGGGACGGGCTGACCAGCGGAGCACTCGCCCCGCCGCCGGCAGAGGACTGAACCCCGCGGTCAGGCAGCCGGCAGGAACGGGCTCCCCGAGCCGCTCCAGGACACGTGCAGTGCCTCACGCGCCCGTGTGCAGGCCACGAACAGCACACACCTCTCTCGCAGGACGTCCGACTCGTGCTGCAGCCGGTCGACCTCTACCGGAGTGATCTCCCGGCCGAAGGGCACGGCCGTCGCCGTGACGCCGGCGACCGCGACGCACCGGAATTCGAGGCCCTTCATGGCGTGCATCGTCGCGAGACGCACGCCGTCCGTGGTGTCCGCGGGATTGTCCTTGACACGGACCGTGGGGACGCCCGCCGCCTCAAGCCTGGTCGCGACCTTGTCGAGCAGCACGTTGAAGCGCGTGCACACCGCGATCTCCGCGGGACGGATGCCCTGCCCCAGCCAGCCTTGGATGCGCTCCACCAGTGCGGTCACCTCGGCCTGCTCGGTGGCGTGACCGTCGACGTAGGGCTCCTTGCCGTGCAGCAGGGACCGGTACCCCGAAAGGCTGTCCCCGTCGTCACCGGACAGGCTCTCCACCTGAGCGTCGCGAAGGATCCCGGTGGACCAGAGCAGGATCTCCTCGGTGCTGCGGTAGTTGATCCGCAGGCGGCTGGACCGGCCCGTCACCGAGATGCCGAGCGAGGCCAGGGAGACGTGCGCGTCGTAGATCCGCTGATGCGGGTCGCCCGTGATGAACAGGTCGTCCGGGCCGGGCTCCACGGCTGCCCTGAGCACCCGCCACTGTGCCGGGTGGAGGTCCTGCGCCTCGTCCACCACGACGTGGGCGTACTTGTGCGCTGACTGGTCCGCCTCGTGCAGCAGGCGCGCTGCCTCGTCACAGACCTGGAGGTGCGTGTTGACGCCCGTCGCGCGCAGTGCCGACGTGAACGCCTCGACCCCGCGCCAGAGCTGGGCGCGCTTCATCGGCCCGAGGGCCGTTCCCCTTCCGCGGCGGGGCGCCGCCAGGTACTCCTCCGCCGAGCGGAGGTCCTGACCCAGGATGACGTGCCGGTACTCCTGCGCCAGGAACTGCTCCGTCCACGGCAGGCCCAGCTGCTTGACCACCTTCTGCCAGACCCGCCGCTCGTCCTGGTCGCCGATCGGCGAGGGGGTCCGCCCGCCCATTTCCCGCACCACGCGATGGGCGTAGGCGTTGACCGTGGTGACGTCCACCCGGCTCATCTGATCCGCGTCGTCCAGGAGCAGCGCGAGGTTCTCGCGCAGAGCGGCCGCGAGTGCGTTGGTGTAGGTGGTGAGCAGCACCCTCGTGCCGGGATCGCGGGTGAGCAGGTGCTTGACCCGGTGCAGGGCCACGACGGTCTTACCCGTGCCGGGTCCGCCGCTGACCTGTGCCGGGCCGTTGTAGGAGACGCGGTAGGCCACGCGCCGCTGCGACGGGTGGAGGAAGACGCGCCAGGCGGCGAACGGCTTCTCCAGGATCTCGGCGAGCTCGTCGGGTTCGGTGATCAGCGTGATGCGGCTGCTGGTGTTGGCGATGGCGGCGGCGAGATCCTCGGTCGGCTCAGGCGTGGCGTGAGCGGGCCGGCGTATCGCGACGACGTCCCGGTAGACCTCCTCGGCGCTGAATCCCTCCGCGAGGAAGGTCAGTACCTCGAACTGGTCCTCGGGAAGAAGGGTGCCGAAGGCGTCCAGCTGGGTGCGGTCGATGATGGTCCGGACGGCACGTCGCACCTGCTCGTCGATGCCGAGCTCGCGCAGGACGGTGTCCGAGTACGCCGCGAAGAGCAGGGACGGCGCCTGGTTCGCGGCCTTCTCGAGCGCCGGGGTCAGCTGCTCGATGGCGACGACGTTGCGCACTTCGAGACCACGCGTCGCGGTGTTGACGGTGTAGAGCCGCTTGGCCGCCCATGTGTAGGCGTCGTCGTGCGGCACGATCTTGACGAGGAGGAAGACGTCGCTCCCGTCGTCGGGAGCGAGCACGACACCGCGCCAGAAGTCATTGATCCGGATGGTCCGCATGCGGGGGTCGCGGGCGTTCTCCACCGACTCCAGATGAAGGCCCTTGTCCGCGTGCAGCTCGGCGACCGTGAGCTGCTGGAACTTGTCCATCGCCTTGCGCACGCCGGCCCTGATCTGCTTGTCCAGCGTGTCGTAGCCGTCCCAGAGCGTATGCGCGAGTGCGAGCTGAGGCACGGGACGGGCTCCTTTGGACCGATCAAATGAACGTGCTGATCATACGGTCCTACTGGCTAGTCGTTCGGCCAGGCCGCGTACCTCCGCCAGCAGCCCCGCGGGCGGCTGATCCAGGTCCAGGGCGTGCTGGTGGATGGTGATCCCCGCGTTGCGGACGCGGTGCGCGGCGTGCGGCTCGTTGCCCTTGGCGTACACCAGGTGGCCGTCGGGCAGTCCGAGCGCGGTGCAGTAGGCGAGCATCTGGTACAGGTCGGCGTCGGGATAGCCGTCCCTCTTCTCCGCCTTGTACTTGGCGTCCACGACCGCGCGTGGCCGGCCCCTGGCGTCCTCCCGGTACCAGACGAAGTCCGGGCGCATCCGGATGGCGTTGTCCTGGTCGAGATGAATGCCCTTGGCCTGCAGTTCGGCGCGGCCTCCGTGCGGGATCAGAGCTTCGCGCAGTGCCGTGCACACGAAGTCCTCGAAGACCTTGTTCATGTCGAACAGGAAGCCGTCGATGCGCAGCGGCCCTGCGTCGTGCTCGGCCGAAGCGCCCCGCAGCAGCGCCTCGGCGAGCCGCAGCGCGCCGTGGTAGCGGGCGTTGAGCCGGGTCGGCCGCCACGCCGGAAGCGCGTGGCCCCGTACGAGCGGGCTCGCGTCGGCCAGGCGTGCCCGGTGGTGGGCGAGCCGTCTGCGAACCGGTGCGGCGACGCCCGGCAGGCGCAGTAGCCGCTCGGCGGCGGCACGCAGGATGCGGTTCTCGGCGATGTCGGTGGTGTACTCGTCGTACACGATCTCGAGGGGCAACGCGGCACCGAACCGCCTGCGGATCTGGTCCGCCTCCCTGACGCGGCCCCGGACGACCAGAGCGCTCTCCTCGGTCGTGCGGTAGCCCTGGACGAGCCCCTGGGCGAGCGCCCGTGCCAGTTGCCGCTCGAAGGCGTGGGCGAAGGCCGGTAGCACCTCGGTCTCCTCGGCGACGTCGACGCCCTCGTCATGCGGTGCGCCGAGCGGTGAGAGCGCGTAGCCGAGCAAGAAGAACAGCCGGGCGATCGGCACCTTGGGGGTGATGCGGAGCGTGACGGTGCCCTCGCCGGGAACCGTCAGGGCGACCGCGCCGACCTTGCTGCCGGCGCGCAACCGCCAGTGCCCGGGGAGATGGGGGTCGGGGGTCGCGTCGATGATTCCGGAGGCGGCGAGGGCCTGCCCGACCGCGTGCGGAAGGCGGAAGGGCAGGGGTGGGGCGTACTCGACCAGGTGGAGCGTGGTCACGAGCCGGAACCGGGGTCGGCGACCGCCTTGCGCAGCGACTCCAGGCCGTAGCGGGCCTGGACGTCGATGCCGTCCCCGTAGTGGTGCTCCTCCAGCAGCGGGAGGATCTTGGTCCGCCAGGTGCGCTCCAGCCCGCCCTCCCGGTACACGCTCTTCTTCATCAGGTACGACGGGCCTATGCGGAAGTCCGGCTCGTCGATGCGGGCGTTGAGGGCGTCGAGGAGGTCGGCCGGCTCCAGGTCCATGTCACGCCTGGCGAGCCAGCGCCGCAGAAGGCCGCTGGTGGGCTCGGTGCGCGGGGACAGTTCCACGAAGGCGAAGCGGCGCCGCATGGCGGCGTCGACGAGGGCGATGGAGCGGTCGGCGGTGTTCATCGTGCCGATGACGAAGAGATTCGGCGGGAGGGCGAAGTCGTCACCGGAGTAGGTGAGGCGCACGGACTTGTTGCGGTACTCCAGCAGGAAGTACAGCTCACCGAAGACCTTGGCCAGGTTGGCCCGGTTGATCTCGTCGATGATGAGGAAGTGCGGGATGTGGCCGTTGCCCTCGCGGGAGGCCAGATCGGCCAGCTCACGCAGCGGCCCCGCGGTGAGCCGGAAGTCCACCTTCCGGGTCTCCGGGTCCTCCCGGGGCCGGAAACCCTCGAAGAAGTCCTCGTAGGCGTACGAGGGGTGGAACTGCACCAGCTTGACCTGCTCGGGCCCGCCGCCGAGGAACTGGGCGAGTTCGAGCGCGAGATAGGTCTTGCCGGTGCCCGGCGGCCCGTACAGCACGAGCTGCCGCTCGTCCCAGAGAAGATCACGCAGCTCGCGCAGCCAGGCCACGTCGTGCACCAGCAGCTCGGCCGCCAGGGCTTCGTCGGGTTCCGGCAGTTCGAGCTCCCGCCGGCGTTCGGTGATGGCGGCGATCTCGGCGCTCACATCGCCCTCGTCGGCCGCGGCCTCGGCCTCGGCGGCGAGTTCCGCGTCGGACAGGCCGAGGCCGTCGAGGAGCGGCTTGACGACGGTCAGGTCCACCACGTCGTGCTGGACGGAGAGCTTCTGCTGGAGCTCCTCGGGAAGCTCGTCATAGGCGAATCCCTGCGCCTGCCACTCGACCGGACGGCGGAGATTGGACCGGCCTCCGTCCGACGCGGTCTGCTCGGCGGAGCCGGCGACCTCCCCCACGTACAGCCGCCCGCCGGAGATGGTGCACACGGTGTCACCGGGCTTCATCCGGGACAGGAAGGCGTGCAGGGCCTCGACCAGTTCGAGCTTCTGGTTGTAGGTGGCCGACGAGGCGTAGTCCTCTTCGATCAGGGAGCGCAGCCGGTCCTTGCTCACGCCCTGCTCGACGCCCTGCCGGAGCCGGGACGCCGCGAGCGTGACCCGCTGATCGGGAAGCCACAGCCGCTGGACGAGGTCGAGGCCGGAGACATTGGAGCCACGGACCAGCCAGGCCCGGCTGGGGCCCCACCCCATGTGGTTGAGGAAGTCGGCGAGCGGGTGACCGTCGGCGGTCTTCCACTCCACCCATCCGTTGGCGCTGCGCCCGAGCAGGATCTCGGCCGCGGCCGACGGCGAGTTGCATTCGATGTCACGGGCCGTCTCCAGCCGGCCCTGCCAGGTGGCCGACTCCCGCATCGCGCCCTCGTCGATCAGCTGCTGCCGCAGCCGGTGGGAGGACGGCATGCGCAGGGGGAACGAGGGCACCACGTCGGGCCGGGCCGGCGAATGCGCGAGGACGACGAACTTCTGGCTGCCGTTGGTGCCCTTCTCCGCCAGAAGGCGCCCCCTGGCGAGGGGACCGCCGCTGGGAAGGCGCAGCAGGAACTCCGGGTACTCCACGGGCTCGGGCAGCCGGCCGTGCTCGTCGCTCACACTTGCTCCTCGGTCTGGTGTCTCGGCCTTCTCGTCGCCGGCACCTGACGACACTACCTGCGGCACAGGGGTTCACAGCCTGGCGGACGGCAGAACTTCCAGCAGCTCGGTCACGTCCTGGTGCCAGGCCCGCACCTCAGCGGGCGTGGGGGGCAGTTCGTAGGTGTGGTGGTGGCAGGCGGCGCTGAGGGACGACCAGACCGTGTACCACTGCCGGGCGACGGATGGTCTGACATACCACTGCAGGCTGAGCATCCTGGTGCGGCCGTTGCGGGACATGTTCGTGGTGATCCCTCCCCAGAAGCCGTCCAGGGTCTCGTCCAGTGCCAGCCGGAGCAGGACGGCGGCGGCGCGTGCCCGCGGGCCGGGGGCGAGGGTGTGAACAACCTCAGTCGGCGGGTTGAGCAGTTCGTCGGCGGCGGCGAGGAGGCCGCTGGTGGGCAGGGTCATCGTGCCTGCACCGCCTTCGCGAGCCGCTCGGTGCGCCGGACCAGCTCCTTGCGGTCGCCGACATGCACCGCCGCCTGGTGCGACGCCCCGTTGACCTGCCTGATCAGCGCCTTCGCCCAGGGCCCGTGTTCGCCGGCGATGGTGTCGAGCACCGCGCCGCGCTCCACCGAGAGGGCGAGCGAGGCGAGCGCGGTCAGGGGCCCTGCCTTCGCGATCTTCTCCTCGGCCGCGCGCCGACCGACACCGGCCGCCCGGAGGGTCTTACGGGCGGCCTCGAGGAAGGCTGCCTCCAGCGCCACGCGACACATCGCGGGGAGCACTCGGTCCGCCACGTCCTGCGGCAGGTTGACGTCCAACGCGATGGCTCGCGCCTCATCCAGGGCCTGGCTGACCGGGTCACTGACCGGCACGAGGTGAACGACGGAGTCGGTCTGCCGAGAGACCCGCTTGATCGTCGCCGTGATGCCGAGGCGGCGAATGGCCTCCTCCAGGCGCGTGTCATGGGTGAAGACCACGACCTGACGGTGGCGCGCGTAGAGGTCGAGGACCTTCGCCAACCCTTCGACCTTCTCCGGGTCCATGGACTGCACCGGGTCGTCGATGACCAGGAAGTTGAACGGGCTGGAGGGGTGGGTCGCCCGCGGCATGAAGAGGGAGAGCGCGAGCGAGTGCAGCTCGCCCTGGCTCATCACGCTGAACGCGGGTGCGTCGATGGCGTCAACGGCGACATCGAGGACGACCTTGCGTTGATTCGACGCCCCGGCCAGGCTGATGGAGCCGAGGGTGACGCTGCTGCGCTCGCACAGCAGCTTCCACACGGCCTGCGACTGGTCGGCGAAAGGCTTGAGGCGGGCGTCACGCAGTTCGTCGGTGACCTTCCTGAGCCAGGCACGGACGGCCTTGACCAGCTTGTTGCGGTCATCCGCGGCCTCGGCGGCCTCCGCCTGCCGCAGCCACTCGGCGACCCGCCCGGCCATGGACTGCCAGCGGCCGTCCTGCTCGGCGAGGCGCAGCGCGGCGTCCTCGCGCGTCTGGAGGCAGGCGTCACCGAGCACGGCCTCGGCCCGCTCGGCCGTGTCCGCCAGCTCGCGGGGGTCCTGAATCGTGCGGCAGGCGGCCCAGTCACGCCAGATCGCGGCGAGCGCCGGCTCGTCGGCCTGGAGCCAGGGGGGCACGGGGTGGACGAGATCGTGAAGGTCACGAAGGGCGGCGGCCAGCTCCACGCGCGCGGACAGCGCTTCGGCTGCCTCGTGCTCGAGCCGTTCCACCTGCGCTCTGGCGCTCTCCGCCCACCTCTGGTCGAGCCGTCCCTGCGCGCCGCACACGGGGCAGTCGACGGTCTCGGGGTGGCGGCGGCGGTGCAACAGCGCCTCTTCCAGGAGGCCGATCAGCCTGCGGGCGTCTTCAGCGGAGCTGTGGCGTGCGTCCTCCGCGTCGGCCGCCGCCAGGCGGAGGCGCTTGACGGCGGCCGTCACGGCCTGCCGGTCGGGGGCTTCCAGAGTGGCGAGGCGCCGCAGCCGGGCCAGCGCGTTGTCGTCGGCGACGGTGTGCCCCTTCAGCAGCGCCCGTACGCGGTCGAGGTCGGGACGACGTCCGCCAAGCGCCGCCGCCACTTCGGCGGCGCGGGGGTCGTTCAGTTCCGCGAGTTCCCGGAGCACGGTTGCAGTGAGGCCGTCCCTCGCTTTGACGGTGTCGTTCAACGACTTTGCGAGCTCTCGGGCGTTGGCGTCGGTGTCGCTGAGGAGTTCCAGACCTAGGATCTCGGAGAGCGCGTCGTGCAGTGCGCTGAGCGGGCCGTTGATCAGCGCGCCGAGTTCGCTGTACGGCAGGAACGGCCGGTAGAGCGACAGCTCCTCCGGATCGATGACGTCGTTAAGCTCTGCGGGGGCACCGGACGTCTCCACGACGGTGACGGAGTCGGCCAGCTGCTCACCGTGCCAGACCCGGCGGACCGTGGCGGGGTCGCTCCCGTCACCGAAGGTGAGGTCCACCGACACCTGCGGCTCGGCTCCGTGGTGCAGGTTGCGCCACCCCTGCTTCCAGACCTGCGTACGCCCCTGCCAGCGGAAGTTGTCCCCGGTCAGCGCCATCTCGGCGGCTTCGGCGAAGCTCGACTTGCCCGATCCGTTCCGGCCGGCGATGACGGTGAGGCCAGGCTCGGGACGCAGTTCGAGGGTGGTGGCGGGGCCGATGCCGCGCCAGCCGGTGGCCGTGACGGATCGCAGGTACACCGGCCCGGCACGCCCGGTGCCCCGGGGCGGAGTGTCGGGCAGCAGCTCACGGAGCAGTTCCTGCGCGGCAGGCGTGAGGCCCGAGTCCGGAAGGCGGCTCAGCAGCAGGTCGCGGAGGGAGTCCTGGGCGGGCTGCGGTTCCTCGGTCATCGCAAGTGCTCCTTGAGGCGGGCTCGGCAAATCAACGCCCCCGCGCGTGCGGGTGGCAGGCATCGTTGCTCCAACGAGGATGAACGACATCTGTTAGCGTCGTCAACACACTTTCAGATTCCCGTGTACTCGAATTCGTGTACGGGTGTCCGCAGCCGACTGACGCCGGGGAGACGCTGGGACGCTTCAAGGGGTACCTGAGCAGGATCCGGGGGAAGGGCCCGGCCGCATGGACGCCGCAACGTGACACGGAATAGGGCGGTCTGGGCGTCAGGGAACAAGGCGGCGCAGCCTGGGCTTGGCCGTGCCGCGTCGCCAAGAACCACGACAGGCAGGAGCCAACGCATGTGGCTTCTTGCACTCTGAGTCGCACCTTTGACGACCGATCGATGCCCAGGGCAGCGCCGCGAGTTGGGCGGTCGAAGCTGCTACTCCACCTCGGATGTGCGCCTCACGTACCTACCGGCGTGCAAGCCGCCGGTGCGCTCATGTCTCTGGAAGTCCTCAGCCACCCTCGCGGGCGTCACGCTCGTCCTCTGCCACGACCGCTGCCAAGTGAGCGAGGAACAGCGTCTCAAGCTCCTCCACCGGCGCCTCCGGGAGCGTCACATCAGGAAACTCCCACCCCATGCCAGCTTCAGTATTGAAGGTGATCTCTGCGGCCGAGGGCACGATGCGCTGCCTCAACCAGTAGGCGAACTCCGCGGCGTGGCCGGCAGTGCAGTTCTCGATCGAAGCACCTTGCGGGGCTGTCATCGCGATGACCTCGAAGTCCTCGCCCCCCAGAGTGATACCGAAGGAAAGTGAGGCACCCGTCGCTCCGGGCCCGGTCCCCTCGCCCGAGAACTTGAGGAATTCTTCCGCGTTGCGCTCGCGAAGTGCGTCAGCTGAGGATTCCAGGGTCATCCCCCAGTCGCCGTCATCGGGTGCCGAGAGGATGAACGTCACACGGATCTCGTTGAGCGACGTGTGAGGCACAGACATCTTCGCGGCTCCCAGGTGTGGTCGTCTTGCTGCTGGTCAGGGTACGTACCGGGCATAGCCCTTGACGCCGTACGCGGCCATCATCGCGCGCCAGTACGGGACGGAGTCCTGGTAGTCGGTGTCGATCTCAACGCCTCTCATCTCCTTGTTCCGTGGATCGGACATGGTGGCGGCGTACTTGGCCAGTTCCTCGCGGTCGCCGGCGTACAGGAAGTCCTTCTTGCCGGGGAGGTGGGCCTGTCTGATGCCGTCCAGCGTACGAGCGCAGCTCCGCTGGTTCCGGACGTGCTTAGCCTCGATCGCCAGGCCGTCGGTCCTGCCCAACCCGTCGACCATCAGAGCGCCGCTCTCGGAGATGCTCGCGGGGAGCAGCACCTCCTTCTCCGGGTATCCGGCCACGCGGTACTGGTACGCCTTATCTCCCGGCAGTCCGCCTGAGTAGCCACCGTCCCGCAGGGCCAAGTACCGAACTTCTGGCCCTCGAGGGTGTCAGCGGCGGAAAACGCGGATCAGGGGGAACTGGCGCGGGCCTGCGGCCTCGGCGGCCGTGAAGAGCGGGCTGGTGGGCTTCCAGCCCGGCGAGGTGACGATCAGCTCGGTGCCCTCGGGCAGGGTCCGGCCGTCCCC
>NZ_JBSFLB010000053.1:0-39331 GCF_053598835.1 Streptomyces sp. NPDC001070 | reverse complement strand
GCTGTTCATGACCCTGACGGTCGCGGCGGCCCTGATCGGAGGCCTCTACCCGGCGCTCGTCTCGGCCGTCGGCGGCTCGCTGCTGCTGAACTACTTCTTCACCCCGCCCGTTCATACGTTCACCATTGCCGAGCCCGAGAACCTGATCGCCATCGTGATCTTCGTGGTGGTCGGTGTCGCGGTGGCCTCCGTGGTGGATCTGGCGGCCCGTCGTACGCATCAGGCCGCCAGACTCCAGTCCGAGGCCGAGATCCTGTCGTACCTGGCGGGCAGTGTGCTGCGTGGCGAGCGCTCCCTGGAGGCCCTGCTGGACCGGGTCCGGGAGACCTTCGGTATGGAGTCCGTCGCCCTGCTCGAACGCGAGAGCGAGCACGAGGCCTGGACCTGCGCCGCCGGCGTTGGTCCGCGTCCCTGCGTACGACCGGACGAGGCGGACGTGGAGGTGCCGGTCAGCGACACGCTCTCGCTGGCCCTCGTCGGCCGGGTGCTGCCCGCCTCCGACCGCCGCGTGCTGTCCGCCTTCGCGGCCCAGAGCGCCGTGGTCCTGGACCGGCAGCGGCTGGAGGACGAGGCCGCCAGGGCCCACGAGCTCGCCGAGGGCAACCGCATCCGCACCGCCCTGCTCGCCGCCGTCTCGCACGACCTGCGCACCCCGCTCGCCGCCATCAAGGCGGCGGTCAGCTCGCTGCGCTCCGACGACGTCGCCTGGTCCGAGGAGGACGAGGCCGAGCTGCTGGCGGGCATCGAGGAGGGCGCGGACCGGCTGGACAACCTGGTGGGCAACCTGCTCGACATGTCCCGGCTGCAGACCGGCACCGTCACCCCGCTGATCCGGGAGGTAGACCTGGACGAGGTTGTGCCCATGGCGCTCGGCGGGGTCCCAGGGGACAGCGTCGTCCTCGACATACCCGAGAGCTTGCCGATGGTGGTTGCTGACCCGGGTCTGCTGGAACGCAGCGTCGCCAACGTCGTCGAGAACGCCGTCAAGTACAGCCCCGACGGGGAGCGGGTGCTGGTTGCCGCCAGCGCCCTGGGCGGCCGCGTCGAACTGCGCGTCGTCGACCAGGGGCCCGGCGTCCCTGACGAGTCCAAGGACGAAATCTTCGAGCCGTTCCAGCGGTACGGCGACGCACCCCGGGGCGACGGTGTCGGCCTCGGCCTGGCCGTGGCCCGCGGATTCGCCGAGGCGATGGGCGGCACTCTGGCCGCGGAGGACACGCCCGGTGGCGGCCTGACCATGGTGCTCACCCTGCAGGCCGCTGATGCGGACCGGTCCTCCGGCTCGCGTCTGCCGGCCAACGCCATGCCGTGACCGGGTCAAACTGGGGGCCGTCGTCGTGGTCCACGCACGTCACCAAGCGCGGCGTAGGGCGTCGGTTTGAATGCCTGGGCGTCAGGGTTCGAAGCGGTAGCCCATACCGGACTCGGTGATGAGATGACGAGGATGCGCGGGGTCGGCCTCCAGCTTGCGGCGTAGCTGGGCCATGTAGACGCGCAGGTAGTTGGTGTTGGTGCGGTACGACGGGCCCCAGACCTCGTCGAGAAGCTGCTGCTGGGTGACCAGTCGGCCGGTGTTGCGGGTCAGGATTTCCAGCAGGTGCCACTCGGTGGGGGTGAGGCGAATGTCTGCGCCGTGGCGGGTGGCCTTCTTCGCGGCCAGGTCGATGCTGAAGATGTCCGTCGCGATCAGCTGCGGTCCGGTGGCCTCTGCGGGAGTGCCTCTGCGGGTGGCGGCGCGCAGCCTGGCCAGGAACTCGTCCATGGCGAATGGCTTGGTGACGTAATCGTCCGCACCGGCGTCGAGCGCCTCTACCTTTTCCGCCGACGCCTGGCGGGCGGAGAGAACAACGATGGGGACGTTGCTGTACCCCCGTAGGCCTCGGATGACATCGACACCGTCCATGTCCGGCAGCCCCAGGTCGAGGACGACGAGGTCCGGGTGACGGTCAGCGGCGAGCTGGAGGGCGGTCGCGCCGTCCTGGGCGGAGTCCACCTCGTACTTGCGGGCCCGTAGGTTGAGCACCAGGGCGCGGATCATCTGCGGCTGGTCTTCCACAACGAGCACCCGCGTCATCGGGGCTCCTTTCCCTCGTGTGCGTCGTGGCGGTTCGGTCGCAGTCACGCCGGGGTTCTCCACTTCCGGCGTGTTGTCCGGGTGTCGAAAGGTGGTGGCCGGCTGCCCCGGCCACCACCTTCACGTTTGCCTGCGGGGGCATCCCATGCCTTTCCATGTCCTTAGGGCATGGGCTGGTCTCCCCGCGGGTCAGCGTGCGTCGAGTTCCTTGAGGGCGATGTTGAGTTCCAGGACGTTGACGGTCGGGTTGCCGAGGAAGCCGAGCTGCCGTCCGTCCGTGTGGTCCTTCACCAGCTTGTCAACCTGCGCCGTGGTCAGGCCGTTGGCCTTGGCTACGCGCGCAGTCTGGATGGCGGCGTACTGCGGGGAGATGTCCGGGTCGAGGCCGGATCCGGAGGCGGTGACCGCGTCGGCGGGGACCTTGGACTCGGGGACGCCGTTGAAGGCGGCGACCTGCTGCTTGCGTTCCTTGACCGATTTGGTCAGCTCGGGGCTGTCCGCGGCAAGGTTGGAGGCGCCGGTCGAGGTCGGATCATAGCCATCACCCGCCGCCGAGGGCCGGGACTGGAACCACTTGGGGTCCGGCTTCCCGTCCTTGGTGAAGAAGTTCTGGCCGAGGAGTCCGGAGCCTACGACCTTGCCGTCGGCCTTGACCTCGGAGCCGTTGGCCTTGTTGTGGAAGGCCGCCTGGGCCACGCCCCACACCACGAGCGGATAGATCACGCCGACCAGGACGGTCAGCACGAGCAGCGCGCGAAGTGCCGCCCCGAGGAGCCTGCCGGCGCTGCGGATGGAAGTGTTCATGGTGGTCAGCCGATCCCCGGGAGCAGAGAGATGAGCAGGTCGATGATCTTGATGCCGATGAACGGGGCGATCAGGCCGCCGAGGCCGTAGATCCCGAGGTTCCGGCGGAGCATTTTGTCCGCGCTCATCGGCCGGTACTGCACACCGCGCAGGGCGAGCGGCACCAGGGCGATGATGATCAGCGCGTTGAAGATGACCGCGGACAGGATCGCGGACTGCGGCGAGGACAGCTGCATGATGTTGAGCTTGTCCAGGCCCGGGTAGGCGATCGCGAACATCGCGGGGATGATCGCGAAGTACTTCGCCACGTCGTTGGCGATGGAGAAGGTGGTCAGCGCGCCGCGGGTGATGAGCAGCTGCTTGCCGATCTCCACGATCTCGATCAGCTTGGTGGGGTTGGAGTCCAGGTCCACCATGTTCCCGGCCTCCTTGGCGGCCGAGGTGCCGGTGTTCATGGCCACGCCCACATCCGCCTGGGCCAGCGCCGGGGCGTCGTTGGTGCCGTCACCGGTCATCGCGACGAGCTTGCCGCCCGCCTGCTCCCGCTTGATCAGCGCCATCTTGTCCTCGGGCGTCGCCTCCGCCAGGAAGTCGTCGACCCCGGCCTCCTCGGCGATCGCCTTGGCGGTCAGCGGGTTGTCACCCGTGATCATGACGGTCTTGATGCCCATGCGTCGCAGCTCGTCGAATCGCTCCCGCATGCCCTCCTTGACCACGTCCTTCAGGTGGATCACGCCCAGCACCCGCGCAGTGACGAGTGTGCCGTCGTGCCGCACGACCTCGCCGACGACGAGCGGGGTACCGCCGCTGGCAGAGATTCCGTCGACAAGCGGGCCGACGTCATCGGTGGGATGTCCGCCGTGGTCGCGGATCCACTTCATCACGGCGGTGGCAGCGCCCTTGCGCAGCGACCGCTGCTCCTCCCCGGCGTCGAGATCCACACCGGACATGCGGGTCTGGGCAGTGAAGGGTACGAACTCGGCGTGCCCGAGCTCGCCCTCGTGCCGGGCCCGCAGGCCGTACTTCTCCTTGGCCAGCACGACGATCGAGCGGCCCTCGGGCGTCTCGTCGGCCAGCGACGACAGCTGGGCTGCGTCGGCCAGTTCGGCGGCGGTGGTGCCCTTGACCGGCATGAACTCCGCGGCCTGGCGGTTGCCGAGGGTGATGGTGCCGGTCTTGTCCAGCAGCAGGGTGGAGACGTCGCCCGCGGCCTCGACCGCGCGGCCGGACATGGCGAGCACATTGCGCTGGACCAGGCGGTCCATGCCCGCGATGCCGATCGCCGACAGGAGGGCGCCGATCGTGGTCGGGATGAGGCAGACCAGCAGCGCGACCAGGACGATCATCGACTGCTCGGCGCCCGCGTAGATCGCGAACGGCTGCAGGGTGACGACCGCCAGCAGGAAGACGATGGTCAGCGAGGCCAGCAGGATGTTGAGCGCGATCTCGTTGGGCGTCTTCTGCCGGGCGGCGCCCTCGACCAGGGCGATCATCCGGTCGATGAAGGTCTCACCGGGTTTCGTGGTGATGCGGACGACGATCCGGTCCGACAGCACCTTGGTGCCGCCGGTGACCGCCGACCGGTCACCGCCGGACTCCCGGATGACCGGGGCCGACTCACCGGTGATCGCCGACTCGTCGACCGACGCGACACCCTCCACGACATCGCCGTCACCGGGGATGATGTCGCCGGCCTCGCAGACCACCAGGTCGCCGACGCGCAGGTCCGTTCCCGGGACGCGTTCCTCTGCGCCGTCCCTGAGCCGGCGGGCGACGGTGTCGGTCTTGGCCCTGCGCAGGGTGTCCGCCTGCGCCTTGCCGCGGCCCTCGGCGACGGCCTCCGCCAGGTTGGCGAAGATCACGGTGAGCCACAGCCAGGCGGTGATCGCCCAGCCGAACCACTCGGCCGGCGAGAGCACCGCCAGGACGGTGGTCAGCACCGAGCCGATCAGGACGACGAACATGACGGGCGACTTGATCATCAAGCGGGGATCGAGCTTGCGCAGCGCGTCCGGCAGGGACTTCAGCAGCTGGGCCGGATCGAACAGGCCGCCCGAGACGCGGCTTGCGCCGTGGCCCGTGTCAGGGGCGTGCGGTGCGAGGTCCCCCTTGGGGGCGCGCACGGGCGATTGCGTGGACATGGATTCCTCAGCGGGGGTGGGGGTGGTCGTGCGGCTCATGACAGGCCCTCCGCGAGCGGCCCGAGAGCCAGCGCCGGGAAGAAGGTCAGGCCGGTGATGATCAGGATCGCGCCAACGAGAAGCCCGACGAAGAGCGGCTTCTCGGTGCGCAGGGTGCCCGAAGTCGCCGGGACCGGCCGCTGTTCGGCGAGCGAGCCGGCCAGGGCCAGGACGAAGACCATCGGCAGGAAGCGGCCGAGCAGCATCGCGAGGCCGAGCGTGGTGTTGTACCACTGCGTGTTGGCGCTCAGGCCCGCGAAGGCGGAACCGTTGTTGTTCGAGCCGGAGGTATAGGCGTACAGGACCTCGGAGAAGCCATGCGCGCCGCCGTTGAGCATCGAGGCACGAGCGCTCGGCAGTGCCATCGCTGCGGCCGTGAAGACCAGGACAAGCGCCGGGGTGATGAGGATGTAGGCCGCCGCGAACTTGATCTCCCGGGTGCCGAGCTTCTTCCCCAGGTACTCCGGGGTGCGGCCGACCATCAGGCCCGCGATGAACACCGCGATGATCGCCATGATCAGCATGCCGTACAGGCCGGAACCGGTGCCGCCGGGCGCGATCTCGCCCAGCATCATGCCGAGCAGGTTGATCCCGCCGCCGAGGCCGGTGAAGGAGGAGTGGAAGGAGTTCACCGAGCCGGTCGAGGTCAGCGTGGTGCTCACCGAGAACAGCGAGGAGGCGCCGACGCCGAAGCGCTGTTCCTTGCCCTCCATCGCGGCGCCGGCCACCTGCAGTGCGGAGCCGGGATGGGCGAACTCTGCGGCCGTTTGCAGGGCGACGAAGGCCACCCAGATGACGCCCATCGCGGCGAGGATCGCGTAGCCCTGCTTCAGACTGCCGACCATCCTGCCAAAGGTGCGGGTCAGCGAGAACGGAATCACCAGCAACAGGAAGATCTCGAAGAGGTTGGTGAACGCGTCCGGGTTCTCGAAGGGGTGCGAGGAGTTCGCGTTGTAGAAACCGCCGCCGTTGGTGCCCAGGTCCTTGATGGCCTCCTGGGAGGCCACCGCGCCGCCGGTCACGTGCTGGGTGCCCCCCGTCAGCGTGGCGATGTCGTGGACGCCGGCGAAGTTCTGGATCGCGCCCAGGGCGACCAGCACGACGGCGGCGACGAGGGAGATCGGCAGCAGGATGCGGACGGTACCGCGGACCAGGTCGGCCCAGAAGTTGCCGAGCTCCCCGGTGCGGGACCGGGCGAAGCCGCGGACCAGTGCCACGGCCACGGCAATTCCCACCGCAGCGGACACGAAGTTCTGCACGGCCAGACCACTGGTCTGCACCAGGTGGCCCATGGCGGACTCACCCGAGTACGACTGCCAGTTCGTGTTGGAAACGAACGAAGCCGCGGTGTTGAACGCCTGGTCGGGCGTGATCGCCGCGAACCCCAGCGACAGCGGAAGGTGGTTCTGCACCCGCAGGAACAGGTACAGGAACAGCACACCCACGACGGAGAAGGCCAGCACCGACCGCAGGTAGGCGCCCCAGCGCATTTCGGCGTCAGGATCGGCGCCGACGGCACGGTATATCCAGCGCTCGACTCGCAGGTGCTTGTCGGAGGAATAGACGGCGGCCATGTAGTCGCCGAGCGGGCGGTACGCCAGTGCCAGCGCCGCGACGAGGGCGGTGACCTGGAGAACGTCAGCGAGAACCGGGCTCATCGGGCGATCAGAACCTCTCCGGGAAGATCAGGGCGAGGACCAGATAGCCCAGGAGGGCGACGGCCACGACAAGGCCGACGATGTTCTCGGCGCTCACAGCTTCGCCACCCCCTTGGCGATGAGGGCCACCAGCGCGAAGACCGCGATCGTGGTGACGACGAAGGCCAGGTCGGCCATCGTGTGCTCCTTGAGTTCTCTCGACGACGACACCCGCTCGGCGAGCAGGCAACGCAACGAGGTAACCCCTTCTTGATGGCTCGGGCCCGTATCCTTGACGCATCTCTTACGCACGCCTGCGGCATCCATACGCCTCACTAACAGAAGACCCCGCGGCCCGCCTGGTACCGACCTGAGTACGTGGGGCGGCCCGTTTGAGCGTTGCCGTTGGCAGCGGCCACCCTGCTCGTCAGCGGACTGGACGGAGGAACCTTCGGCCCACGACAATGCGCCGGTGACTGATCGGGTGAGCTTGCTGATCTCCGCTTTGGCGGTCTTGGTCAGTGCCATGTTGCTCACGGGCGGCGTACAGGCATATCTGTCCGGTGAGTCGGTTTGGTGGGTCGCGTCGACGGTTCTCCTTCAGGTCACCACCGTCTGGCAGCTGGGGTGCGACATGCGCCGACGTCGCAGGACGCGGAGCGATGTCCGCTGATCGCCCTGCGGACCAGCCCCATCGCTGACCCGGGTCGAGCTGAACCGCTCACGGGCCAACTCCCGCGTGGGGGCTCGGCGAACACCACCGTCCGGCACCCCCGCGTCACTCATGTCAGGTGGGGGCTTTCGCAACTGGTCCATGGGCATGACAAGCCCCTTGGTCACTCATGGCGCGCCGGCTGGCGCGGCCCATAGCCCAACCCCACACCCCCTGTGACGCACCATGGCCGTGGGAGTGACGGATATCCCGGTGACAACCGGCAGCAGCATGTTGACCGCGGCCGTCCGCCCCAACAGACAGCACACTCGAGGTGCAGGGCAAGCACACTGCCTGCGACTCGCGGAGGGTCACACATGAAATGGCTGATCACTGTGGCCGGTGCCGGCATCGTCGTGCTCATCCTGCGGGATGTTTTTCACACGCTGTGGCATCCGACCCGGCACGGAGGTCTGAGCAGGTTCGTCATGACCACTCTATGGAGACTCTCCTCGCGGCTGAGCCCGAGCCGCCGGGAAGCGGGACTCGCGGGTCCGCTCGGCATGGTGACCGTGGTGGCCATGTGGGCCAGCGGGGTGACCATGGGGTGGGCGCTGGTCTACTGGCCCCACCTGCCGGAGGCGTTTTCGTTCGCAACCGGTCTGGAACCAGCCGAACATGCTCGCCTCGTCGATGCCGTGTACGTATCCCTGGTCACCCTGGCCACTCTCGGCCTGGGCGACATCGCGCCGGCCGCAGGATGGCTACGCATCGCCGGGCCCATGGAAGCGTTGGTGGGCTTCGCCCTTCTGACCGCGACCGTCTCCTGGATCCTGGGCATCTATCCGGCCCTCGCACGACGGCGGGCCCTGGCGCTGCGGATTTCGTACCTGCGGCGCGCCGACCCCACCAGCGAGCAACTGGATTCCGGCACCGGCGCTGCCCTGCTCGACGGGCTGGCCAGCGAGGTTGGGCGCATCAGCGTGGATCTTCTGCAGTATGCCGAATCGTACTACTTCCACGACGGCCAGGACATCACGTCCCTGGCCGTCAATGCGGACTACGCGGCGGAACTCGCCGAGCGGGGGTGCGCCGCCCGGCGCGCCGACGTCAAGGTCGCGGCGACCGTCCTGGCCGTCGCGCTGGACGACCTCGCGGCCATCCTCGACGAACGCTTCCTCCATGTCGGCGGCACCACTCGCAACATCCTCCGCGCTTTTGCCCGCGACCACGGCGCTGGTGATAGGTGCGGCTCAGGCTGATGCCGTACAACGGCAGCATGTACGCCACCGTCGTCGGCGTCGCCGTGGGCCTGATCCTGCGCACCACCTGGGGCGACGGCGAACTGGCGTCGCCAGGCGAGCGACCGGCCATCTGCCCTACCCGCTGTCCGCCGGAGTCGCGAGATTATCGGCAGCTTCGGCGGGACGCGCCCCGCCGCCCGCTTCACCCGCGCCCGCCTCAACCCGGACCTGGTCTGGGCCGACGTCCTCAGCTTCCCCCTGGGCGGCATCGGTTCACCGTCGTCCTGCTGATCGGCGAACTCGCCTTCCCCGCCACCACGCAGGGCGAGTACTCCAAAGCCGCCGTGCTCCTTGCCTCCCTGACATCGGCCGCCTCGCCTCACTTGGCTTCGTTCATCTCCAGGAACAGCGATTGTCGACCGGTTCTGGAGTCAGCTGTCGATCAGCCGGCTCGCGAGTGTCGAAGAGAAATGACGGCACTGCCGAGTGAATGAAGGGAACGCGGGACGGCCAGCCGCCCGTCAGGGCGGCTGGCCGTCGAGGCAGGTAGCGGCAGGAGCGATACGTGTGTGGCGGACGCCGTGTCACTGGACCAACAGAGCCAGCGCTTCCTTCGCGTTGTGCGCGGCGATTTCCTGCATCGCCGTGCGGTGCGGGAAGTCGCCGTCGAGCAGGCGAAGGGGGCCGGCCACCAGTGAGAGACGCATCGCGAGCATGTAGAGGTCGAGCCGTGCTGGATCGAGTCCGGGGCGGGACAAGGCTGGGTACTGGTCACCGAAACGAAGCTGCAAGAACACGTGTTCCCACTCGACATCGAAGAACATCAGGCCCTCGATGTCGATGAGGACAGGGTGTCCGGAGGCATCGACCAGGACGTGGTCGGGCCCAAGTTCGCCGTGGATCAGTCCGTGCTGCGTGCGCGGAGTCACTCGTGTGGCCGGCTCCTGCAAGCGATCGCGCAAAGAAGCCGCGGCTGATCCGATGTTGGGGTCGCGTTCGGCCGCTTCTGCGAGGTCCTCGATGGCACGTTCGAGCACCAGTTGCTCGCAAGAATCGCCACTCGCTTTGTCGCCCCGTTCGAGCACGTCCACCCTGCCGTAGTGCTGACTGTGCTGCTGGTGCATCACGTCGAGCATTGCGGCCAGCTCGCGCAAGGCATGTGATGCGCGTGCGGGATCCGTTTTCAGGAGTGCTTCCAGAGTGCCGCCGGCAACGTCCTCGACAACTGCCACGTCCGCCGGGTAGTGGCGTCGGCCGTCGTCAGCGAGAAACACCCCTGGAACCCGGACTCCAAGGCCGTCCAGTCTCCGCTGGGCCGCTAGGAAGGGGGCCAGCCCGGAGGCGGGAGCGAACGGGTGGGCCGGGTCGATGGCTTCCGCAGCCGGCCAGAAGTTCTCGGTCTCGGCCCAGCTGTAGACGATCACACTCGCTGCATGTGATCCGCTCGTGTGAACCCGGTAGACCCCCTTCTTGCTCCCGCCGCGCAACCGGTCCACTCCGACAACGCGGGCCTCCGCTCCGAGTGCCTCATGCACGATCCCTGACAAGGCTTCACTACCCGTGAACTGGCGCATCCGCCGACCCTATCCCCGGCCAGATACATCGTCGGGCCGAGTCGGCTTCCAGTGAATCAGCCGGCCTTGGCAGGCTCTTCGGCTCGTGCTCGGGTGCTGGCGAGGCGGTAGGAGTCGGTGCCGGTCTCGATGATGCCGCCGCGATGGTCCACGCCGGATCGCCGCGTACAGCTCGACCTTCGACATCTGCGGCCATGACCAGCACCTTTCACCAGGAGCATCCCGATGCTCCCTGGCAAGAAACCCGGTGCCTCCCAAACTCATCAACACCACCCGTCCGCGGAACGGGGCGCCTCCCAAACTCATCGACAAGCGACGTCACTACTGCTCGATAAAGCCACTCACTGTTCCTGCACCGCCGCCACCGGCAGTACCGACGTCTGCGCGACGAGGAAAACATCGACGCGGACACCGACGGCATCCCCGACATCTACGAGCACGCCGAGAGCGCCCTCACCGCCGCCGCCGAACAGGCGGACCAACGCCTGACAGTCCAGCACACACGCCGGGTCAGCGTGCGTCGCCAGAACGCTTGAGGTCCTTGGGGACGGCTGTGCCGCGGGTCCGGGAGGGACACCAGGTGGACCCGGATCGCTCCAACCGTTGCTGACCATTCAAGGCTGCCGGCCTCCAATACGCGCTGCGCGTCATCGAGGATCCGGCCGGCCACGATCTCTGCAGTCCCGCCCAGGCCGCTCGTGTCGGCCGGAGCCTTCGCCTGAGCATGCCGAACGGCCTCATCCAGGACGCGCACGGCCCCATGGACATCGCCGACAGGCTGCCCCGCCAAGCCGACGGAATTGATCTCCCACTGCATCCACAGGCTCACGGCACCACACACCGCACGCCGCACCAGGGTCGGCAACCCGTGACGGCTGATCGGACCGCGATTTTCCCTCCCGCCGGCTCGCCCCAGTCCTTCGGTACCAGCGCCAACGCGGACGCGCTGTTTACAGCGGCTGAAGCGGATCGGTGGTGAGGAAAGCGCGGATGGTCTCGGCGATGGCGGGCCAGTCGTGTCCGAACCAGACGAAGTGGCTGTCTGCGCGGCTCTCGACCAGTTCGGCGTGGGCGATGGCCGTGGCCAGAGACTGGGCGTGGGCGAACGGCACGGCGCCGTCCCTGCGGGTGGCGATCACCAGGGTGGGCTGACCGACTTCGGCGGTGACGTCGGGGGTGGGCTGGAGGTCGGTGACGAACCCGCTCCCCGACCGCATCCGGGAGAACAGCGCAACCAACGCAGCGCGGTCCTGTGCGTCTAGGGAGGCTACGACGTCCCGGACCGGCAGCGTAGACAGGCTGCGCAGCAGCAGCCGCAAGCCCCTCTCGGGGGCGAGACGCATGAGCCCGCGTATCCCACCCCACGTGATTTGCTCGGTTGCCGCGGTGAATATCGCGTGTGCGCCGATGCGGGTGAGGCGATGCGGCCAGGGAAGCCACCCGACGGGGCATTGCAGGATCAGCCGCTGCACCAGGTCGGGATGGCGCGCCGCCATCGTCACCGCGGTGGGGCCGCCTGCGGAGATCCCCACGACGGCGGCGACCTCGGTGATACCAAGGTGCTCGCACAGCGCCCTGGTGACGTCGGCGAATCCGCTCACCGAGCCTCCGGTCGACAGCGGCGTGCGGCCATAGCCGGGACGTGACGGCGCCAGCACTGTGTAGCCGGCCTTGGCGAACACTTCCTCGCCCAACGAAAGGCCGGCCCGCATGTGCCCGCCGTGCAGAACCACCACTGTGCGGTCACCTCGTCGTTCCAGCCGGTACTCGGCCGGGCCCTGGTCCAGTCGAGCGACCAAGGTGAACCGTTCCGCCTCGGTCATGGTGGCCATCTCCTTCTGCTCGGACTCGGGTTGCGTTCGGTGGAGAAGGCGTCTTCGCCTCGTGTCAGACGTGTTGCCAGGGCAGGTACCCCACTGGAAGCGCGAAGCTCATGACTGCTCCTGCCGTGCCTGTCACGACCGCGCTTGTGTGGACCAGCCAGTGTCCGTACTTCCCGAAGAGCAGGCACCGGACCAGTCCTCCCAGCCCGCACAGGACGGCAATGATGCCAAGCTCGGCGGCCAGGCCGATGTTGACGATCTGTACCGTGCTCATGACGCCGACGCCCACGGCCAGGGAGGTACCTGCAGCCCAATCGCGCATGCCTTCCTCCTCTCACTCTGGGAGCGTCTGGGCGGGGTCGACACGGACGCCCCTCATGGCAGCGCCTGCGGGGGAGTCCCGCTGATGCGAGTCCGGCCCCGCCCAGAAAGGTGAGAGCGTCGGCCGGGCCCGCGGGTGCCATCAAGCTGATCCCTCAAGGCCCTCCTGCTGCCTTGCGTCAGTCGGCGATCTCGATCCTGCCGTTGGACGCCTCGGCCTGAACGGCTGCCGCGGAGCCGCGCCGGGAGAGCCCCTTGAGCAGCTCGGCGAGGTCGACTCCCGTGGTGGAGCTGAGCAGTTCCATGCCCTGGGCCACGTTGTCCGCGACCGTGCGGGACAGCTGGCTCGCCCCGTCCGTCGAGATCACGGTCATCTTGTCGATGGCGCTGAGCGGCTCGGATGCCTTGCCGACGACCTGAGGCAGGACCTCGACCAGCATCTGCAGCACCGCGGCGTCGCCGTACTGGGCGAAGGCGTCGGCCTTCTTTTGCATGGCCTCGGCCTCTGCCGAGCCCTTCGCGGCGATGGCGGCGGCTTGTGCCTCGCCCTCGATGCGTACGGCGTCGGCGAGTGCGGCGCGGTGCGCCTTCTCGACCTCACCGGTCAGCCGGGATCGCTGGGCGTCCGCCTCGGCCTCCTTCACCAGGGCGATACGGCGGGCTTCTGCCTCTTGCTCGGCCCGGTACCGGGCGGCGTCGGCGGGCTTGCGGACCTTGGTGTCCAGCTCCCGGTCGGTCAGTGCGGCCTGGCGGGCGGCGACCTTCTCCTGCTCGGCGAGGACTTCCTGGCTGCGGGCGGCCTCGGCGAGCGGGCCCGCGGCTGCGGCGCGGGCGGCGGCCTCGTCCGTCTCTGCCTTGATCTCGGCCTGCTTGAGCGCGAACGTCCGCTGGGCTATCGCGATCTCCTCCTCGGCCTTGAGCCGGGCCTGCTCCGACGCCTGGCGCGCGACGGCCTCGGCGATGTCGGCTTCCTGCTTGGCGCGGGCGGCCTCGGGGCGGCCGAGGTCTTCCAGGTAGGAGCCCTCGGTGGTGATGTCCTGGATCTGGAAGGCGTCCAGCACCAGGCCCTGGCCGGACAGACTGGCCTCCGCTTCCTCGGCCACCTGTCCGGCGAACGCTGCGCGGTCGCGGATGATGTCCTCCACGGACATCCGCCCGACGATGGAGCGAAGGGCACCGGACAGGACTTCCTGGGTGAAGCCGACGATGCCGTCCTGCTGCATCAAAAAGCGCTGGGCCGCCGCGCGGATGGAGTCCTCGGTGCCGCCGACCTTGACGATCGCGACGCCCTCCAGGTGGGCCTTCACCCCTCGCAGCGTGACCGCGCCGCGTACGGCGACGGGGATGTGCCTGCTGGACAGGTCCAGGGTGAATTTCTGCTGGACGAAGGGCACGACGAATACGCCACCGCCGACCACGACCTTCTGGCCGCTGTTGTCGGTGAAGACCCGGCCGGTCTCCGGGTCGGTGGACTTCTTGCCCCGCCGGCCGGTGACGATGAACGCTTCGCTGGGCCCCGCGACCTTGTAGCGGGTGATGACGACGAGAGCGAGCAGGACGACGAGTACGACGATGCCCACCGCAGCAGTAAGTACAGGGCTCATGCCGGATTCCCTTGATCAGAACAGATACGACAAAGACACGAGGTGGTCAGGGGCCCGGGTGTTCAGTGCTCCACGGAGCGCACGGCGACCGACGTGCTCGACAGCGCCGCCTCGACCCACACCCTGGTGCCCCGCGGCAGAGGGACCGCGCTCTTGGCGGCGAGCTTCACGGGCTGCCCGGCCAAGTAGGCGAGTACCTCGCCGTAGCCGCCCGCCGGGATCGCCGTGACCACTGTTCCCGTGCCGCCGACGAGGTCGTCGCCACGCGGTGCGGCCGAGGTCCCCCCGCGCATCAGAGCCCGGCTGAACCTCCACGTCAGCCACCCCGCCACACCTCCGGCAACCACCCCCACCGCGGCCGCGAACGCCGTCCCGAGCCCCGTGGTGCCCAGGGTGATCGCGCCGGCGAAGCCGAGCATCGACACGAATCCGGCGATCACTGGCAGCGACAGCAGTCCGTCCAATCCGCCGAGCCCGTCAAAGAGCCCGTCCAGAACGCCGTCGAAGATGAGGGCCGGGGCCAGCACCACCAGACCGGTGATGCCGAGACCGAGAAACCATTCCATCCCCGCCCCCGCCAGTTCGCCGATCTCCCGAAGACATCGCGATGGTGTCACGGGGCGCATCCCCGGGTCATTGCCGGATTCCGGCAATCTTTACGCGTTCTTGACGACTTGTTAACGGCCGATCAGGTGCTACAGCGGCTGCTCGGGCCAACCCAGCAGCCGGGCGCCCATCGCGGCGGTCTCCAATGTGTAGCGGTGCAGAGCGTCGGCCGGGTCGTATCCCGTCAGGGTCCTGATCCGTTCCAGGCGATAGGTGAGGGTACGCACCCCCAGCCCCAGGCGCCGGGCAGCCTCGGCATTGACGTAGCCGGCCCCGGCGTGGACCGCGATGGTCTCCAGTAGCGGACCGGCGCCGCCACGCGCCTGGTCAAGCGGCCCGAGCACACTGCGCACGAGGTCGGCCATCGCCGCCCGGTCACGCATCAGAACCGGGAAGACCAGCAGCTCCGCGGCACGCAGTACGGGTGGGTGCAGGCGCAGCCGGTCGGCCACGTCCAGCGCACCGAGCGCCTCCTCGTAGCTGCGGACGATCCCGCCCGCGTCGGAGTGGGTGCGTCCGACCGCGACGCGCCGCGCGGCGCCGTAGCCCGGGCCCGGCCGCAGCGCGGTGTCGGCGAACGCCTCGACGACCGCGTGCTCACCGGCTGGTGCGATGCACACCAACCGGCCGTCCTTGGTGGCCAGCAGCACATCGCGCTCCCCGAAACGGCCGACCAGTTCCCGTTCGATCCGCCGCACCACCGGATGGCCGTCCTCGTACGCCTCCATGCCTCGAGCCACCGCCACCGCGTGCCCACGGCCCAGGCGCAGCCCGAACCGCTCGGCGCGCTCGGCCAGCCGCCCCGGATCGCTGCGCCCGTACAGCAGGTCGTCGACGAACTCCCGGCGGGCCGCCTCCTCCTGCCGAGCCAGAATCCGCTGCGCCCGCTCGTGTCCCTCGCCCAGTGCCTGCACCGCCGCGTCAACAGCGGCCAGAACCGCCTCGCCCACCTGGCGGACGTCCACGCCGGGCAGGGTGCTCCACGCCTCGCGGGTCGCCGCGAGATAACCCCCGACCAGTTCGCGCAGGCCCACGCCCGCCTCGGCACCGCGCTCCCCCAGCTCCCGCAGTGTGTCCAGCTCCGCCCGTCGCAGCCGCCGGCTGGTCGCCGACACCTCGGCCAGCATCTCCGGATATCCGTCCAGGAACTCGGGCGGTACGCCCCCCGATCTCGCCACGTACCCCTCCATGACTGCTTGCGTCGCCGTCTTCCGGCACGCGGACGCTACCAACGTTGCTGGCTTCTGGTAACGGCGGGCCGCTTGCCGCGAGGGTGCACGAGTGCTCACAGTTGGTGATCGCTGAGCCTGGTGTGTCAGGCCCAGTCGTCGTCGGGGTGCTTGTCGGGGGGCGGGTTCGCGAGGGAGGCGACGAGGGCGCCGGCGAGCACGGCCCATGTCAGTACCGCGGGCCCGGCCTGGTGCCATCCCGTCGCGCCGACAACCAGGGACGCCGTCGCGCCGGCGGTCAGGGATCGGCGATTTGCCGCGAACGTCCACTGGTGCCGAGCGCTGCCGGGGCGGCGTATCTCGCCGATCGCCGTCCTGATCACCAGCGCGCCGTCACGATGGCACCGGCAGTATCGCCGCGCGGACGCCGTTCATCCTGCCGCTGCGATGAAGTGCTGCATGAGGCGCGCGGCGGTGACCGCGCCGAGCAGCGTCACGTGGGTGCCGTCGCGTTCGATGACGGCGACCAGAGGGCTGTGGGTGCGGGCCATCAAAACCGCGACCTCCATGGGGCATGCGTCCGGCCCGACGACGGGCGGCGGGTACAAGCGGTGTGGCGCCCATTCGGCCACCGTGAGTCCCGCAAGCCGTTCGGTGAACTCGGCGTCGTGCTGCTCGCCGACGACGCCGGCGAGCGCCGGGGCTTCGGTGACATAGGTGGGGATGAACTGCCGGATGAGCTGGGAGTCGCACACGACGGAGTGTGGCTGCCCGTCGGAGTCGAGAACCAGCAGGGCCGGCAGCGACTGCCCTGCCAGCATCCGGGCCGCGTCTCTCGCGTCGTCGTCCGTGGTCACGAAGGGGAAGGGCTGAGCGAGATCCCGTGCGCGCATGACCGTCCTCCATTAGCTTTCTCCCGCGGCGCTGCCGCGGTTGGTCTGCTGGTAGATGTCGGGGATGCCGTCGGCGTCCTCGTCCCGCGTCTCCTCCTCCCACAGGCGGCGATAGATCCCGTTGCGGCGCTTGACCAGCAGCGCTGCCACGACGGCGGCGGCCAGTGAGCCGAGCAGGACGGCGGCCTTGATGTGTTCGACCTGGCCCGGGGCCGGGAAGGCGAGCTCGCCGATCAGCAGGGCCACGGTGAAGCCGATCCCGGCCAGCACCGCCAGGGCGAACACATCCGCCCAGGCCAGGTCCGGGTTGAGGCGGGCCCGGGTGAACCGCGCCGCCAGGTATGTGCCTGCGAAGATCCCCACCGTCTTACCGACGACCAGCCCGAGCACCACCCCCAGTGGCTCCGGGCGGGTGAACACCTCGCCCAGTGCCGCAGCCGAAATGCTCACCCCGGCGGCGAACAGGGCGAACAGTGGCACCGCCACGCCGGCCGAGACCGGCCGCAGTAGATGCTCGGTCCGCTCCGCGGGCGACGCCTTCTCACCCCCGTCGCGGGTGGTGCGCAGGATCAGGCCCATCGCCACCCCGGCCACTGTGGCGTGCACCCCGCCGTTGTACATCAGCGCCCAGATCGCCACACCCAGTGGCAGATACCACCACCAGCCGCGGACCCGGTACCGCTGGAACAGGTAGAAGGCGACCAACCCGGCCAGCGCCCCGGCGAGCGCGAGCGGGTTCAGATCCGCGGTGAAGAAGACGGCGATCACCAGGATCGCGCCCAAGTCATCGACGACGGCCAGGGTCAGCAGGAAGGCTCGTAGCGCCGAGGGCAGGTGGGTGGACAGCACGGCAAGGACGGCGAGCGCGAAGGCGATGTCGGTGGCCATCGGCACCGCCCAGCCTTGAGCGCCGCCTCCGCCGAGTGTGGTGGTGGCCAGGTACAGGGCGGCCGGCACCGCCATGCCGCACACGGCGGCGACCACCGGCAGAGCCGCGGTGGCGGGAGTACGCAGCTCGCCGAGCACCAGCTCGCGTTTCAGCTCGATCCCCGCGACCAGGAAGAAGACGGTCAGCAGACCGTCGGCGGTCCAGTGCTCCACCGACAGATCCAGACCGAGCACAGGGATACCGAAGTGGAAGTCACTTATATGTTCATAGGCCTCACTCCATGGAGCGTTCGCCCACACCAGCGCCACCACGGCCGCCCCCAGCAGCACCAGCCCGCCAACCGTCTCCGTGCGCAGGGCCCGGGCCACCTGCACACGCTCCGGCCAGGGCAGCAGCCCGAGGAAAACGGAGCGCTCACGCGGGGCAGAACACATCCGGGGAAACCTCCGGGGCATCGGCACACGGGCACACAGGCCTCTTCGACGCCGACCAGACTTCCCGGCACACCCCACGCCTCTTTGCGTGTTCTTTACACACTACCCGCCGCAGCTCGCGCGGCCTAGGCGTGCTGTCCTGGGGCATTGGTGACACGCGTGCTGGGTGCTTGAACAGGCGAGGGCCCTCTGGGGTCGATGGGGATTGCGACATCTACCGCCGACCATCAGGAGGCCCTCGCGTCTCGCCGTAATGCCCCCGCTGACTCCGACAGGCCGTCTGTGTCTTGCCCGGTGCGTCGTGGACGACGGGTGGCCGCTGCGTCGGGCCGCTGAGCGCTTCCAGGTCAGCCACACCACCGACGCCCGCTACCGGCAGGCGGGCGCCGTGGGCATGCACGACCGCTCAAACCACCCGCACCACTCACTCAGCCGCACACCGGACCACGTCCTCATCGACACCCTGCGGGAAAACTCGAGCGGCTGGACGCGGACGCGCTGGCTGCGGGGCAGGAACGCTCGTCGCACTTATCGTCCTCACCGGGGGGATTGGGATGGAGAGGTTTGTGCTGTTTCGGTTCCGGTGGTGTGAGGCAGCGTGGGATCAGGGGGCTGGTTGCCTACGAGCCTGGGCGGCGGTCGTCCAAAGCCCCGGCCTTTCCGGTGCGACGGCGTCGCCGGGCTCCGCTGTCGATTGTTGGGACTCAGGGGCTATGCGAGGGCAAAGTAGCGCAGCCACAAATACGCCGCCGATATGGAGACGGTGACTGCAGTGACGATCAGGCCGTATTTGGTGAAGGTCCAGAAGCTGATGGGTTGGCGGTTGCGTTCGGCGATGCCGAGGACGACGACGTTGGCGGAGGCGCCGATCGCGGTGGCGTTGCCGCCGAGGTCGGCGCCCAGTGCCAGAGCCCACCACAGCACGTGGTGGCTGGTGGCCGCGCCACCCAGGTCTTTGACGAGGTCGGCGGTGATGGGGGCCATGGTGGCGACGTACGGGATGTTGTCGACGACCCCGGACAGGACGGCGGAGCCGAACAGCAGGCCCATGGTGGCGCCGAGTTCGTCGCCGCCCAGGGCGCCCGCGAGAGCGTCGGAGAGTTCGCCGATGACGCCGGTCTCGATCAGTGAGCCGACCATGATGAACAGCCCGGCGAAGAAGGCGAGTGTGGGCCACTCGACTTCTTTGAGCACCTCGGTGGTCTCGACTCTGGAGATCAGGACGAGCAGTCCGGCGCCGAGCAGGGCGACCACGCTCGGCGCGTAATGCGCGACCGGATGCAGGATGAAGCCGGCGATGACCAGGGCGAGTACGGCCAGGCCCTGGACGAGGAGGCGAGGGTCGCGGATGGCCTCCCGTTCCTCCAGTTCCATGATCTCGGCGGCGCGTTCCTCGTCGTAGACGAAGGTCGTGCGGAACATGATCCGGCACAGCACCAGCAGGACCAGTGTGAGGAGGGCGGCGATCGGTGCGAGGTTGACCAGGAAGTCGTTAAAGGTCAGGCCGGCGCGGCTGGCGATGATGATGTTCGGCGGGTCGCCGACGAGGGTGGCGGTGCCTCCGATGTTGGAGGCCAGGACCTCCGCGATGAGGAACGGCGCGGCTGACAGGCTCAGGCGTTCGCAGACCAGCAGCGTGACCGGGGCGACCAGCAGGACGGTGGTGACGTTGTCCAGCAGGGCGGAGGCGAGTGCGGTGATCACGATCAGCATGGCCATGACGCGGAAGGGCTTGCCGCGGGCCCGTTTTACCGACCAGATCGCCAGGTACTCGAAGACGCCTGTCTGCCGCAGCACGCCGACGATCGCCATCATGCCGAGCAGCAGGAAGATGACGTTCCAGTCGATGCCCGCGTGTTCGCTGTAGAAGGCAGTCCTGTCGTCGGTCGCACCGATCAGCAGCATGAGTGCGGCGCCGCCCAGGGCGGCGGCCGTGCGGTGGACGCGTTCGCTGATGATCAGGACGTACGCGCCGGCGAAGACCGCGATCGCCGCCCAGCTGTGCCAGTCGCTCATACCGCCCCAAGAAGTTGTTCCAGCAGATGCGCGGCGGTGATCACCCCGAGCAGGCGCGGAGCTGCCGCGTCCCGCGCGCCCTTCTTGGGTTTGTCGACCACGGCCACCAGCGGACTACGCTCCCGCGCCATGAGCGTGGCGACCTCCAGCGCGGTGTCGTCCGGGTCGCACACCGCAGGCACCTCCCGCTCCTTGGGCAGAACATCGAGGACTGGCCGGCCGGACAGAGCCCGGCACAGACGGTCGGCGTGCCTCTCGTCGACGACCGCCGCCAGTGTGGGGTCCTCCAGGACATAGTCCGGAACGATCAGCTTCACCAGCCGCGAGGCGGGCAGGATCGCGTACGGCTGTCCGTCTTCATCCACCACCAGGACCCCTGGCAGCCGCCGTTCGGCCAGCAGTCGCGCCGCGTCGAGGGCGTCGCTGTCCAGGGTCACCGCCGGGTACTCCACTGCCAGGTCACGTGCGCGCATGGCCGGTCTCCTCCTTCCGGGCCGCGGTAAGCGGCTTCCGGTCGTCGTCCTCGGCCTCATCATCGTCTGGAATGCCGACCAGGTCCTCCACGTCGAACATCCGGGCAATGGGCACGTCGGTGCTGCTGTGAGCGACGATCGAGAACGCGATGCACACCGCGATCAGCGTGTACGCCTCCTCGCCACGCGAAATCCCGGACTGCAGCACCAGCAGCCCGTACACCACCGACGCGAAGCCCTTCGGCCCGAACCAGGCGGCCGTCAGCTTCTCCCGCCGGTCGATCGTCCGAGTGCCGATCAGTGAGATCAGCAGCGAAGCCGGCCGGATCAGCACGATCGCCAGCACCACGGCCACGTATCCACCGAAGGACAGCTGACCGAACAGGTGCGGCGTCAGCAGCGCTCCGAAGACCAGCAGCGCGGCGAACTTGGCCAGCTCGGCCAGCGCCTCGCCCAGCGGTTCGAAGGCGTGCCTGCTCTCCGGTGAGACCGAGGCGAGGACGGCGCCCGCCGAGAAGGCGGCCAGATAGGGGTTGGCGTGCGTGAGGTGGCAGGCCGCGTAAAGGATCACTCCGACCGCGAGCGGCAGCAGCGGCTGCAGCTTCGGCTCGGCGCCCAGCAGCCGGAAGCGCACCAGCCAGGCGACAACCAGGGGCAGCACGACGCCGAGGGCCAGGCCGCCGATCAGCTCCAGCCCGATCTTCCCCAGGTCCGCCTCGACGCCCACAGCCGTCGGCCCGGCCGCGGCGATCAGCACGAGGACGACCGGTAGTGCGAGCCCGTCGTTGATGCCGCTTTCCACGTTCAGCAACTGCCGCAACCGAGTCGGGACTTCCTTGCGGCCCACGATCGCCGATGCGAACACCGGGTCGGTCGGTGCCAGAACGGCGCCCACCAGGAAGGACGTGGTCCAGTCCAGCCCGACCAGGAAGTGCGTGACCAGAGCCATCCCCACCAAGGCGAGCGGCATCCCGAGGCCCAGCGCTCGTGCCGGGTTGCGCCATGCGCTGCGCAACGCGGGGAAAGAAACGTGCATCCCGTCGGTGAACAGCACAGCGAAGAGCGCCAGATCGGCCGTCACCGCCACGATCCCGCTGTCCGGCGTGATGTGGATCAGACCGAGGAAACCGTCACTGACCAGTGCCCCGCCGAGAAGGAAGAGGAGCGAGGTGGAGAGCACGGACCGGGCCGCCAGGCCCGAGAGCAGCACTGCTACCAGCAGTGCGGTCCCGAAGACCACCACGAGCACCACAAGAACCGCCCCGATCGGTGAAGAGACTCATCCCTTGTTCGCCGACCAGACTTCCCGGCACTCCACGAAAAACCTTACACGGTTTTGACGCATGGCCTACGCGGTCTTGACGTCGTGATCAGTTCGGGGCGTCACAGCAAGCCGCGGACGCAGGGTCGCCCGTACGCGCACAACGAGGGGTAGCCATGGTTCACGGCGCGGCTCGGTGGGAAGGCACCGGCCCAGCATCGATCTCCGTGCCGATGACACCGACCGCATGGGAGTCCGGCTCGGCCGAACCAAGGCGAGACAGCAGCATGCTGTCTCCCACACCTCGGCTACCACCGAGGCCCGCGTCGGCGGCGAACTGTACGAACGGGTCACCTCCCCCGCAGGGGCCCGCGTGATCGTCGGTGACGTCCAGGGCAAGCGCCTGGACGCGGTCGAGACCGCCGCCGTCGTACTGGGCGCTTTCCGGGAGGCCGCCCACGACGAGCCGGACCTCGTCTCCGTGAGCGCACGCCTGGAACCAGCCCTCAACCGGCGCCTGGCCGGCGAGGAATTCGTCACCGCCGTCCTGGCAGAGGTGAACCACGACCGAACCGTCACGCTGCTCAATTGCGGGCGCCATACCCCGATGATCCTCCGCGCCGACGGCACCTGCTGTTTCGTGGAGCCGCCCGAGCCGGCGCCGCCGCTCGGGCTCGCCGACTTCGGCCCTAAGGGTCCGGTCCCTCGTCAGGTCCCACTTTTCCCAGGCGACCAGATGCTTCTCTACACCGACGGCGTGACCGAAGCCCGAGACCACGCGGGTCGGTTCTACCCCTCGGCGGACGCGCCTACCTCCTCAAGGGCCCTGACCTGGACGCCCGCTGGAGGCCCTTCGCAGAGACCTCGAGACCCACGCAGAAGGCCCGGCGCACGACGACGCGGCCATGCTCTCGCTCCGTTATCGCGAACGCGCGTGAGCTCCCTGTAACTGCGGGCTCTCGAGACCATCGCACGGCAGTCCAGCGACCCGAGCGCAGCCGGTACCCGTCAAGCACCAGTAGCGCATGCCCAGAGGGCACCGTCGCCGCACAGCCCGGTCCTGAGCGGCGGCGTTCCCAGGAGTACCCAGAGACCCCGGGTTTCGCCGCGAGCATCCGTGAAGACCGTGTCCCCCCAGGTCACGGGGGGATACCTGGGGGGACATGCGCCTCCAAGCAGACGGCAGAAAGATGTTCAGTCCTCGGTCTGTGACGTGTCAAGGGCCGGATCGAGACCGTCCAGGTCGCCGGGCTGAACGAGCGCAGCGCCGACCTCCGTCAGACACTCAGCGGAGAACTCGTCGGTGGCCACCGCCCTGTTACGCCCTCCGACAGTCGCCCCGCGACCCCGGCTTGATGGCATCACTCATGGCGGGTTGGCCGGCGTGCTCCGTGCAGGACGTTGGAGCAGCTGGGCCAGTCCGTGCCGTGTGGCGGCCAGGACGACGCGGTCCTCGGGCTGGAGCACGTAGCCGGGGTGCAGCTCCCAGGCCAGCTCGGGCTCTGGCCGGCCGCGGCCGTCTTCCAGCGTGGCGGCCAGGTCCGGGCGCCGGTCGGCCGGAGCCGCGAGATCGAGGGCCAGTACGCGCCACTCGCCGGGGCTGAAGGCGTCACGAATGGTGCGCCCCTCCAGCTCGGGGTGGCCGTGCACCTTGACTGCGGCAAACAGCAGCACCTGGCGCTCCACCGGGATGGCACCGAGTATCTGGCGGCCCATCATGGCGCCGGCGAAGGCGGGAGCCGCCAGAGTGGAGACGCTCCGGCTGCGGGTGGTGGCGGTGGGGTGGGAGTCGCGCAGCGCGCGGTAGACGGTGGTGGCGAACTCGTCGTCGAACAGCCGCATGACCACACGCAGCCCCGGGGCGCCTTCACGTGCGGACAGCGCGGCCTCGAGATTGGTGGTGTCGTCGCTGGCGAGGGCCAGCAGCGCGCGGCTTCGTTCGGTCCGTGCCGCCTCCAGCACGCCTTCCTGCGTGGCGTCTCCGATCACCACAGGCACCCGCTGGGCGCGGGCGAGCGCCACGCCGCGCGCGCCCGGGTCCCGCTCCACGCACACCACATCGATGTCCAGTGCGCACAGGCGGTCCAGCACACGGCTGCCGACCTTGCCCAGTCCGACGAGTACGACGTGCCCGGAGAGCCGGCGTGGTGGCAGGCGTAGCGCGGACGCGGTGCGGAAGGTGCTCATCGCCTCCAGCACAATCGCGAAGAGCAGGGGCAGCAACGCCATCCCGGCCAGGCCGGACAGCAGCTGGAGTATCTGCCGTCCCGGCTGTTCGTCGACGGCCGGGTCGTTGATGTTGAGTACGTCCAGCAGAGACAGGTATGCCGCGTGGAGTGGGGGTCCGCCGATGACCCGCCACGTCAGGACCGCGAACACCACCTGAAGCGCGATCAGTCCGGCCAGTGTCAGCCGCAGGCGTCGGGAGAACAACTCCCGCAGGGGCGGACCGCCCTGCTTGCGGCGCCGGACGGCGGACGGCCCGGGATGTCGGGTGATCGCCTCCAGCACCACGCGCCCGTGCATGCCCTCCGCTTCGCGTACGGCCTCGTCATCAGGCAGCAGGCGCGCGCCGTTCGCCCCGATGCCGCTGTCCTCGCCGCCCGGGTCGGCGGCGGAGTCGGACAGCAGGGCCAGGGTGCACAGCGCGGGCCTGCCGTTCTCGGCGTCTTCATCGCTGCCCAGCGGGCGCTCAGCGGCACGCAGCAGCAACCCGTCGGCCTGGACCACCTTGCTGCTGCCCACCACTGCCGCCGCGACCAGAGCCGGGGCTGCGGTGTCGGCGTCGGAGAGCACGGTGGTGGACGCGTCGAGTTCATAGGGCCGCAGCTGCGGGGAGCGGGCCGCGGCGGCGCGCTCCAGCAGCTCCTCCAGATGGCGGCCGAGCTTGCGGTTGTACATCCGGATCACCAGGCGGATGTCAGGGTTCATCCGCCGGGCCCGTAAGGCGGCATGGATGTTGGTCTGGTCGTCGCCGTACGCCAGAGCCAGCGCCACCGCGTTCTCCACTCCTGCCTCACTCAGCGTGTCGTCGCCCGGCTCGACGGCCTCCACCACCGAGACTCCGTGCTGCCGGGTAAGTGCGGCGATCTGCGGCCCATGGTTACGGCGCAGTGACGGCAGCACCACGGTGACCCGCTCGCCGTAGACGGCGGCCAGCTCGTAGGCGAGCCGATGCGCGAGGGCGTCGTCCCCGCATACGACCATGTGCGAGGCGGGGGGAGGATGCGGACTCTGGACCGGGAACGTCTGCACGCCCCTACCTTCCCTGATCTCGGACAAGAGATCCCGGAATCCGCGGGATGGGCTCTGCCCTGGTTCTTTCTTCAGCAGGCGGGTCGATTCGGTGGCCGCGACCAGCGGCTGGCGCAGGTCCGCTCGGGCAGCAGAGTCGGGCCCGCGGGCCTTCGTCCAGCTGCCCACGAGGTGGCCGTCCGATCTCGTGCGGTACCTCGGCGGTGCGGTGGGTTTCCGCGTCACGGAGGGCGGCGTAGGCGGTCGGGTCGTCGGAGACGGCGCGCATGCCGCGGATCAGTAGCCGATACGTACGGCCATGTGAGCGCCGGAAAGCCCCTTCCCGGAGGCCCGAGGCAGGGCCCGCCCTTCTGGAGCGGTCGTTCACCCCCGTGAGGATCATGAGCAGCAACCCCCGGTGCATGGCATACCGCGCAACCTTCATCAGGCGCGTCGACGGTGCCGTGTCAGGCCGCTTCGGCCCGGCTCTCGACGTCCTCCACCCCGGTAGGTCGGCCGGCGCGGACCCAGCGGACGTACAGAGCGCCGCCGATGGCAAGGGTGGCGGCGAGGGAGAGCACCGGCCAGCCGCGGAGCAGGTTGACCAGGAGAGTGAAGGCCACCGCCGTCGCCGCGAGGGCATTCAGCGCGGCCAGGGCCGGTTTGCGTTCGGTGCGGGCGAAGCGGGACATGGCCAGCAGGCCGACGAGGAAGCTGACGAAGACGGAGACCGCGTAGAACAGCACCAGTTCCTGTTCCTGTCCGGCCGCGGCGACGATGATGACAGCTGCTGCGCCGAGGTAGACCACGACGGACCAGTACGGAGTGTGGTGCCGGTTGACCCGGCCCAGCACCGGCGGCAGAACACCGGGGTGACCGGGTGTTCCCGCCAGTGCCTTGAGGAGTCCCGGGCCGGCCTGGAAGGAGGAGCTGGCAGCGGCAAGGAGGAGCAGCGAGCTGGCCAGCTGGAAGCCACCGTAGAGCCAGCCCGGCCCCGCGGCGGCACGGGCGATGTCCGCGATCTGGGTCGAGTCCGCGCCGGGCAGCCCGATGTGAAGGCGGGCAGCCAGGGCGGTGAGGGCGAGGGTCAGGCCGCCGACGACGACCAGGAGCAGCGCCAGGGTGCCGCGGCCGAACCGCCGACGGTGGGTGTCGTCGAGCTGGCCGAGCTGTGCGATTGCGGTGGACGGCGCTTCGACACCGGTTGCCAGTGCCATGGCCACAGGGAAAGCGAGCACCACGGCCAGCACGGCGGAGTGGCCGGGGTCCGCTGTCGTGGCCACGGCGCCCGCGCTGTGAGGGGCGGTGAACCCCAGGACCACCACGGCCACGGAGATCACGATGAAGACCACGGTCATGGTCGCGAACACTAGGCGTCCGCCGTGCCCGAACCAGGTCAGTCCTGCGACGACCAGCAGGAGAAGCAAGGCCAGCGGGATGCGTGCCGGAGCCAGCACGGGGGACAGCGCGATCACCGCGCTCGTGGCGGCCGCGATGGAGATGCCGATGGTCAGCACGAAGTCGACGACGAGGGCCCCGATCGGCAGAAAGGTCCAGCGGGGTCGGAAGGCCCGGGCAGCCGCCGCTGCAGCACCCCCGCCCTTCGGGAAGCGCCGCACCAACTGCCAGTAGTTGGCGGTGATCACCACGACCAGTCCCACCACCAGTGACATGGCCGGCAGCAGGAGTGCCAGGTCCCCGTGCAGGGCGCGCAGGGCGGCTTCGATCGCGTAGGCGACGGAGGAGACCGGGTCCGCGATCACTGCGAAGGCGAACGCGAAGAAGAGAACGTACCGGCGCGGCTCCTGGCCGGCGGGAACACCGGCCCGGGTGACGGTGGCTGTCTGTGAGGCGGCCATGGAAGGCCTTTCGTGACGGCGGGTGACAACGACTGCATTCGCCGACCAGACTTCCCGGCACACCGGCCACCAAGATTACGTCAACATCGCGGCGTGCGGCGTCAAGAAACCGTCAAGGCGAGGCCGGTGCGGCGGGACGTGCCCGGTTACTGCAGCGAATCGTCCGTTCCACTGCAGGGACCCGCCCTTCCCCGCCGTCGTATACCGTGCGTTACTACTGGTGCGGGCATGATTGGATGCCGTGGCCTGGTCTCGTCTGGATCGCGTCTCTCCTGCTCAGAACAGTGGCCGTGACCGTGACGGGACAGCGTTGGCTCTGGAAGGCGACCACGGGACAGCGCGTCCGCGTCTGGTGCCGCATGGGGGGAACGCACCGCCGTATACCCGTGGCGCTTGGTGCGGGGGTGCCTCGCGCGGAATGGGTCGGATGGGCTGACGTTCCGCCCGTACGGGCGCGCGGCGATCTCGTTCGGAGGTGGGGGACGGTGCTCTCGGTGACAGGCCCCCGTCACCCCTGGTGGTCGGCACTGGCCCTGACCCGGGTCGTGTGCTGGGCGTCCGGTGTGGCGGTGCGTGTCGGCCGGGACCCTGGTTCCCCTGCTCGCGACGACCGCGCTCCTTGCCCCGGTTGTATACGCGTACGGTCTGGGCCAGCCGGTTCGGGCGACGGTCACCGCCAACGACTACGGCCGATGCGCGGTGACCCGGACCGACCTCTGGGAGAACGCGCCCCGGCACGCCAAGGTCGAATGCGGCAAGGAGCACGCCGGCTCCTCGCTCGCCGTGACGGCCTTCCCCTGGCCGCTGCACGCAAGAGCCGCCGACCGCACCTTCACCCCGCGGTTGTGGGGGTGTTCCGATCGTTCTCTTCCTGACGATGGGACTGGTGATGGCCATGGCCATGCCCATTCGGGATGGGGAGTTGGCGACTGCCTCCTGGCGTCGAGGCCGCAGCGAGCCACGAGCGGTCGCGGCAGATCAACTCCACCCCGGGGTGATCGGCGACCCACGCGGCCACCGTCGAGACGGCCCGGTCCGGCAGCAGGTCGATCGGACGACGGGTCTCGATGTCCACCAGGATCGTGCCATGGACGTGCCTGGGCGTGTGTGGCACCGGCTCGGGCAGTGCGTGTGTCAACCGCAGGAGCGTCGGCCGGCTCGCGGCGACCGCCAGTGTGGACAGTAAACACATGCAGATCGGCGAGGCGCCGCGCGGACCGAACTGTGCCTGCGCACCATCCGGCACTACGCGGAGACCGGTCTGGTGACGCCGTCCACCCGCTTGCCAGGCGGCATTCTCCGCCAGACCGAGGCCGACGTCGTTCCTCTCATGGTCATCCGCCGCATGAAGCCGCTCGGCTTCATCCTCGACGAGATGGGCGACCTGTGCGAGGCCACCGGACACCTCGACGCCGCGGACCTGGCCGACGGCGACGAGCGCCACGCGCTCCTGGTCGCTGGGGCTGGTGCGTGTGCCGGATCCCCCATTCAGGTCTTCGGGGACCATGACGGCTCCATCAGCCTGCGCTCCAGGTCGCGCAGGTCCTTGCCGATGGAGGAGCGGACCTTTCTCGCCATGAGGGGCGCGGCAAGGCGGTAGTAACCGTCGGCGTCACCCCGGACCCTGATACGCGCGAGGGTGCCGTGCGGATGCGGGGTGAAGCTGTAGGTGACGTGCATCGGCATCGGGCCCGCTACCGACACCATGTCCAGCAGCCTTGAGGGTTCGTACTCGGCGATGCGGAGCACGTAGTCGATGCGCTTGCCGAGGAAGTACGCGGTGCGGGTCACTTCGGCGCCGACGCCGAAGCCGCCCGCGTGTGCCGCCCGGGTCAGTGCCGCTTCGCGGATGCCCTGGGTCCACTTGGGGTCGTTGCGCCAGTCCATGGCGTAGTCCGCCACCTGGCCGGGCGGGAGCGGGATCACCCGCTCCGCTGTCTCGTCGATCGTCATGGAGCTGCCTTGTCGTGGGTGGCGGACCGGGCCGATCAGAGGGTGAACAGGGGCTGCGGGATGCCCGTCTCGGTGTACTGCTTGAGCCGGGTCATGAGCCGGCCCCAGGTGTATGCGGCCGGGGGAGGCCCGGGTCGCTGTCCCGCCGGCCGGTGTGCCGGAAGAGTACGCGGGTGCCGGGCGCCTCGGGAACGTCGGTCAGCTGCCAGGTGATGATGGTGCCGGACCAGTGCGGGGGGAACGCACCGACGGAGGTCCAGCGGACCTCGTGCTCGTCCGCGCGATCGCGGCGGAGCTGGAAGGGCTCGGGGATCTGGGGGAAGTCGAAGAAGAGGATGTCTCCCTTGCGGTTCACTCCGGTGGTCCACCAGCCGATGAGGCCGTCGTGCGTGTTCAAGGCGGAACGCCAAATGCACAAGTGCTTCATCGGCGCCCTATCCGGTGGAACGCACCAGCAGCAGGGCCATGTCGTCGGTGCCGGGCGTGGTGCTTGCGGCGTGATGCATGAGCGTGTCCGCGAGATCCTCCGCGGACTGGTCATCGGCCCGGGCGAGGTGGCGGGCGAGGTCGGTGATGGCGTCGTCGATGTCGGTCCCCGGGGCCTCGACCAGACCGTCGGTGTACAGCGCGAGGACGCTGCCGGGGGGCAGGGGGACATCGGTGGTCGCGTAGTCGGTGTGCGGTTCGACGCCCATGAGGAGGCCGGGGGGCAGGCGGACGATGTCGGTGCGGCCGTCCGGGTACCGGATCAGCGGTGGCAGGTGGCCCGCGTTGGCCAGTTGGGCGCGGTGGTGGTCCAGGTCGAGTCGGGCGTACAGGCAACTGGCGAACAGTCCCATGTCCAGGTCGGCGAGCAGGCGGTTGGTACAGGTCAGGACCTCGCCAGGGTGGGGGCCGGCGGTGGCGTGGGAGTGGATGGCGGCGCGGATCTGGCCCATGAGGGCGGCGGCGTTCACGCCGTGGCCCTGTACGTCACCGATGACCGCGGCCGCGCCGGCGGTGTTGCAGTGGATGAGGTCGTAGAAGTCGCCGCCGACTTCCATACCGCGGCCGGCCTGCTGGTAGCGCGCGGCGGCCTCCAGGCCGGGGATGCGGGGCAGGGTCCGGGGCAGCAGGCACGTTTGCAGGCTGTGCGCGATCCGCTGCTTGGTGTCGAACAGACGGGCGCGGTCCAGGGCTTGGGCGACGAGGCCGGCGATTGCGGTCAGGGCGGCACGTTCGGCAGGGGGGAAGGGCCGGGGCCGGTCGTAGGACAGCACGAGGGTGCCGACGGGGCGGCCGGTGGTGATCAGCGGCAGGAAGGCCCACGCGTCGCGGGAGCCGTAGCGGACGGCCTCGGGATAGGCCCGCTGGAAGTCGGCAAAGCTGGTGAAGAAGCCGGGCGTGCCGCTGGCCAGGGCCTGCGCCGGCGGAGTGAGGGCGCTCACGAGGGCGCCGTCGAAGCGGGTCATGAAGTCGGCGCTGTAACCGCGATAGCCGACGATGCGGAGCCTGCCCTCGTCGATCAGCATCAGTGCGAGGCCCTGCGGCCCGAAACTTGGCACGAGCTGATCGCCCACGAGGTCGACCACGTCCTGGACACCCACCGCTTGGCTGAGGGCAGCCGCCAGGTGCATCAGCTGGTAGTACGCGGCAGTCTGCTCCGGTGCGCTCTGCTCCGGTGCGCTCTGCCGATCCTGGGTCACCGTTGTGCCGGACGTTGCGGATGAGGGGTAGATGTGGACGCTGACGCCACAGCTGTCGGGGTAGAGCTGGAAGGACAGCCACTCGCCCTGCGGCCGCAGCGTGGTGAAGGACGTGGGCTGGTGGCCGATCACCGCGGCGCGGAATTTGTCGTTGAAGGCAGGGTGTCTCAGCCACGGCAGTGAGTCCCAGGGCTCGGTGCCCAATAGGCCGTCGACGCCGGTCCCGAGGAGATCGGCCGCTGCGGCGTTGACGAAGGTGACCCGGCCGTCCAGGTCCAGGGCGCAGCAGCCGAAGGGCAGGCGTTCGGTGAACTCCACGGCTGCCAGGGCTTCCGCCGGCCCTGGCAGCCTGCGCCGGGTCGGGGTAAGCACCTGCGGCTCCCGGCCGGGCAGCAGGGGTGTACCGCGGCCGGCGGCTTGCTGCAGAAGAAAGCCCGCCTGGTGGCAGTAGGTGTTGATCGTGTCCCGCTCGCGTGGGCTGAGCTGAGGCGGATGCCGGAGCGGCCAGAACAGTGCGATTCCGCCCCAGGCGTTCGCGCCGCACGTGATCGGGGCGGCGGCCAGCATGAAGTCGTAGGGCACCACGAGCCCCACGGTGGGGTAGGTGCGGGCGATCTCCTGAGGGCTGTTCAACCACACCAGGTGCCGTTCGCGAATGGCGTCCGTCACCGGCGTGGAGGCGTCGAGTGCCACCCGGGTCCAAGGAGCGGCCATCTGCCGGGAGACCCCGATGATCATCGCCAGTTGATGGACCTGGCCGCCGGGAAGGATCAGGTACAGCAAGGCGACGGAGGCACCGGTGTCCTGCGCCACCCGGCTGAAGGAATCCCGCAACCGTTCCCAGTCTCCTGTGACGGAAGAAGCATGCTGCCGCACGGCACACTCACTTCCTCTCGACGATGACAGCGGCCGACCTGGCGCGTCCGAAGCGGGCACGGGCCGCCTCGGCACTGATGCCGAGGCCCGTGTCGATCTGCGCCCAGCTGGCTCCGGTCTGCCGGTCCGCCTGTACCGCGAGGCGCACCAGCAGCCCGGCCAGTTCGGGCAGCCGCGCCACCGAGGCGCTGTGACATCCGTCCGGCGCCTGATTCGGGAAGCTCTCCTGCCCCAGCCCCAGCCGCGCGCTGCCGGGCGCGCCACGCCGCCTGGCGGTGCGCCGGCCCGCAATAGCGACGGCCGGAACGTGGCGCCTCCAGTGGAGCGCCGCACCAATCACAGCGCACGTCGCCCATGTACGGACAATACGCCCGTTCGGGTGTCACGGCATTCCCGGTGATCGGCGGCGCCCAGCAGTGAGGGGGGTCAGCGCCGCGGTCCGCACTCCGGACAGGTCCTTGGCGACCACGAAGGCCGAGATCCGTGGCGGTCTGGGGTTGCCGCGGCGCCGCCAGGGCCCGACGGAGACGAGGCGGCCCGCATGCCACTCGGCCGCCGGTGCCTGCGCGGGGAGATCGCGGCGTGGTGCTCCGCCTTGCCGACGCGACACGCCCGCCGACGGGCAAGGGCGCGGTGCCTCTACCGGTGCTCGGGGTTCTCGTAGTCGTGACGGCAGCCGGCGTCCCAGGTGGTGCGCTGGTTGCCGTAGGCGGGGATGCCGCCGAGGTCCTTCAGCGCACGGGCCAGGTGCAGCAGGTTCCAGGTCATGAACGTGGTGTTGCGGTTGGTGAAGTCGTTGTCCGGGCCGCCCGAACCGGGGTCGAGGTAGGAGGGGCCCGGTCCCGCCTCGCCGATCCATCCGGCGTCCGCCTGGGGAGGGATGGTGTAGCCCAGGTGTTGGAGGCTGTAGAGGACGTTCATGGCACAGTGTTTGGCGCCGTCCTCGTTGCCTGTGATGAGGCAGCCGCCGGCCCGTCCGTAGTAGGCGTACTGGCCGGCTTCGTTGAGCAGGCTGGAGCATGCGTAAAGCCGCTCGATCACCCGCTTCATCACCGAGCTGTTGTCGCCGAGCCAGATGGGGCCGGCCAGCACCAGGATGTCGGCAGCGATGACCCGCTGGTACAGCTCCGGCCAGGCGTCAGTCTGCCAGCCGTGCTCCGTCATATCGGGCCACACGCCGGTGGCGATGTCGTGGTCCACGGCCCTGACCACGTCGACCTGCACTCCCTGCGCATCCATGATGGCGGTGCTGCGGTCGATCAACCCCTGGGTGTTGCTCGTCCCCGGCGACCGCTTGAGAGTGCAGTTGATCACCACGGCACGAAGGTCGTCGTACCGGGCCGGAGGCGCGTTCATGGCGGGCGACGAAGCGGTCACGCGAACCTCCCAGGGCCTTGCTGCCACATGAAGCGCGGCGAAGCGTTCTCCGGCTCCAGAGTGAGGATGGGTGTCGGCAGGCGCTACCGCAAGGCCGCCGAATGGTCTCAGAGGTTCATGTGCTCACCCCGCCGAATGGCTCAGAGGTTCATGTGCTCACCCGCGTCGACCCGACCTGTCACCCGAGCGCGCCATCAGCGTGTCGACGATTGTCGGGCAGGAGCGGCGGGCGGATGTCGGTGTCTGTCGTGGCGGATCGCTCCGGGCTTTGAATGTCCGGGTTTCGTAAGGGCTTCGGGCGTTCCGCGCCAGTCGTGTGGCGGCTGTGATGGGAGGCATGAGATCGCGCTTGTTTCCGCCAGTGTTCAACGGCAGGCTGCACGATGCCCGTACGGCGACCTCGATCGGACGGTGGCTCGGCCTCGCGTTCGTGGTCTGCTTTGTCACCGGTCAGGTCAGTCATGTGCTGCAGCATCCACCCGGTTGGCTGGTGGGTGATCTGCCGACTCGCCCGGTGTGGGGCTACCGCCTCACGCAGGGCCTGCACGTCGCCTCGGGGCTCGCGGCGATTCCGCTGGTGCTGGCGAAGTTGTGGACGGTGTACCCGCGGCTGTTCTCCTGGCCGCCGGTGCGATCGGTGCGGCACGCTCTGGAGCGCTTGTCGGTGGCCGTGCTGGTAGCGGCTGCCGTCTTCGAAGTCGTCACCGGCCTGCTGAACATCGTCCAGTGGTATCCGTGGCCGTTCTCCTTCGTGCCGGTGCACTACGCCGTGGCCTGGCTGGTGACCGGATCGCTCCTGCTGCACGTTGCGGTCAAGGCCCCGGAGATCCGGACCCACTGGAGCCGGCGGTCGCGGGGAACCCTGGCCCTTCCAGATCAGGACGGGCCCGACCGGCGTTCGCTGCTCGCCGCGCTGGCGGCGGGGGTCGGTGCCGTCACCGTGACCACCGTGGGCCAGTCCTTCACCCCTCTGAAAGGCGTCGACTTGCTGGCTCCCCGTCATCCCGACCACGGTCCGGACGGCCTGCCGGTCAACCGGACCGCCGTGGCGGCCGGAGTGGGACTGATCGCGGCCGGCGGCTACCGCCTGACGGTCACCGGGCCGCGACCCCACGTGCTGACACTGGGTGAGCTGAGAGGCCTTCCGCAGTACGAGGTGGAGCTGCCGATCGCCTGTGTGGAGGGCTGGAGCAAGTCCGCACATTGGACGGGGGTGCGGGTCAGGGACCTCCTGGACCTCGCGGGGGCCCCGCCGCACGCCCGGGTGCGGGTGGTGTCGCTCGAGAGGCGGGGCGGCTACCGGGTTTCCGAGATGGGGCACGAGTACGCGCGCGACCCGCTGACCCTGCTCGCCTTGCGTCTCAACGGCGAGGAGCTCTCGCCCGATCACGGTTACCCGGTACGTCTGATCGCCCCGAACCGGCCCGGTGTGCTGCAGACCAAGTGGGTCGGCCGACTGGAGGTGATGTCATGACCGTGACGCGGTGGCTCACGGGGGCGGTCGGTCTGGTAGTCACGGGAGTGGGAGCGTTCTTGTTGCTGGGCGTGCCTGACGTGACGGGCGTCCTGATGTGGCTCGGCGGAGCGGTGGTACTGCACGACGTGCTGATCGCGCCGCTGGTGCTGCTCATCGGGTCGGTGCTGGTTCGTGGGGGTGTGCGCGGCCCCGTCCGCGGGGCACTGCTCGTCGCGGGCGCTGTGACGGCGGTCGCCCTGCCGGTGATGCTGCGTCCGGGGAAGCCGGCCAACTCATCGGTTCTGCCACTGGACTACCCGCGCAACTGGCTGGTCGCCTTGGGGGCGGTGGCGGTGGTCACGGCCCTCGTGCTGGTCGTGCGGGGTGCCCGCCGCAGCCGTCGGTTCAGAAGCGCGTCGGGAAGGCTTACGAACCCCTGACGTGTCGGCGTCGTACGGCCGCGGGCCGGGCTGTCCGCCGTACGGTCGATGACATGTTGATCCTGGTCACCGGAGGTGCGGGCTTCGTCGGCTCGCACGTCGTCACCGCCCTCACCGGCGCCGGGCACGGGGTGCGCGTGCTCGACGCGCTGTTTCCAGCCGCGCACCGCACACCCCCGCCGATTCCCGAGGGGGTCGACTGGAGGCACGCGGACGTCCGTGACGCGTCGGCCGTCTCCGACGCCCTGCGGGGTGTCGATGCCGTCTGTCATCAGGCGGCGATGGTCGGCCTTGGCAAGGACTTCGCAGACGCACCCGCCTACGTGGGCTGCAACGACCTGGGCACCGCCGTCCTCCTGGCCGGTATGGCCGAGGCCGGAGTGCGGTCCATGGTGCTGGCGAGCTCGATGGTGGTCTACGGCGAGGGGCGCTATGAGTGCCCGACGCACGGCGTCGTGGGGCCGGAACCGCGCAAGGTATCGGATTTGCGGGCGGGACACTTCGAACCGCCATGCCCGAAGTGCGCTGAACCGCTCGCGTCCGGCCTGGTGGCCGAGGACGCCCCGCTTGATCCGCGCAATGTGTACGCCGCGACCAAGGTGACGCAGGAGCATCTCGCCTCCGCGTGGGCGCGAGCGGTGGGGGGAAGGGTGATCGCGTTGCGGTACCACAACGTGTACGGGCCGGGGATGCCGCGTGACACCCCGTACGCCGGGGTCGCCTCGTTGTTCCGGTCCGCGCTGGAGCGCGGTGAGGCGCCACGGGTGTTCGAGGACGGCGGGCAGCGGCGTGACTTCGTCCATGTACGCGACGTGGCACGGGCCAATCTCGCGGCTCTCGACGGTCTGCCGGGCCTGCTGGAGGGGACCGCGAGGGCGTACAACGCCGGTAGCGGCGAGCCGCACACCGTCGGGGAGATGGCCGCCGCCCTGGCCGAGGCGCACGGCACCCGGGTGCCGGTGGTCACGGGCGAGTACCGGCTCGGCGACGTCCGCCACATCACCGCCTCGTCGCGCAGGCTGCGCGACGAGCTGGGCTGGAAGCCGCAGGTGGGCTTCGCGGAGGGGATGGCGGAGTTCGCCACAGCTCCGCTGCGCGCCGGCTGAGCTGTCGGCCGGACCTGCAGGCCGGGCCCTTTCCCCCGCGGGGACGGGTCCGGCGCCCGGTGGGATGCATCAGGCAGCGGCAGGCAGGCGGACTTCGAACCGGCAGCCTCCGGGCACGTTGCGCACAACGGCCCGGCCCTTGTGGGCCTCCACGATCCCCCGCACGATCGCCAGGCCCAGACCCGCTCCGGCGGGCGGGGTCCGTGCGTCGGTGCCGCGCCAGCCGGTGTCGAAGACACGGGGCAGGTCCTCCACGGGAATGCCGCCGCAGCCGTCCGTAACCGACACCACGACGCTGTTCGCCTCCCGGCAGGCGGAGACAGCGATCGTGCCGTCGGCGGGAGTCCGGTGGATTGCGTTGACCAGCAGATTGGCCAGTACCCGGGACATCTCGCGGCCGTCGACCTCGACCGGGACCGGCTCGACCCCGTCCCCGACGATCCGCACGCCGTGCTCCTCGGCCAGGGCGGCAGCGCCCGCCAGCGCGTCGCCCACGAGGTCGTAGACCGACACCCGGGTGGTGTTCAGGGCAAGGACGCCAGCCTGGATACGGGAGAGTTCGAAGAGGTCGCCGACCATGCCGGTCATGCGTTCGGCCTCCGCGCGGATGCGGGCGTGGTACACGCCCGGGTCGTCGACCATGCCGTCCTCCAGCGCCTCGGTCATGGCCTGCAGCCCGGCGAGCGGGGTGCGCAGGTCATGGGAGATCCAGGCGACCAGTTCGCGGCGGGATTCCTCCAGGGCCCTCTCCCGCTCTCTGGAGGCGGCGAGCTTCGCGCTGGTGGCGGCCAGTTCACGGCTGAGTTCGGCGAGTTCGGCGGTGGGTGCGGCGGCGGGCGGGATGAAGCGGCCGCCGTCGCCGAGAGCCCGCGTGGCCTCGGTGAGGGCCCGGCTGCCGCGGACCACACCGCGACCGAGCGCGAGGGCCACCCCGAGTGAGACCACGGCCGCGATCGAGCAGACCATGGTCACGACCCACAGGTCGTGGTCGGACAGGAGCATGGCCCAGGACACCAGCATGGTTCCGGCCAGCATCGCCGCGACGGTGACGGCTGCGACCACCGCGAGGGACAGTGCGACCGAGCGGTTGCGCAGCAGCCGCAGAACGCCCATGCCGAGCAGGCCGGCACAGGCGGCGCCGACGGCGGCGTAGGCGACGATGAGGAGGGTGTCATGCACCATCGGGGGCTCCCTCGTCCGCGGTCGGAGGGTCGAACCGGTAGCCCACGCCCCACACGGTGCTGATCAGGCGGGGATGTGCCGGGTCCTGCTCGATCTTCTCGCGCAGCCGCCGGATGTGGACGGTGACGGTCGAGAGGTCGCCGAACTCCCAGCCCCACACCCGGCGCATCAACTCCTCCCGGCTCGTGGCCCTTCCGGGATTCCGCAGGAAGAACTCCAGCAGATCGAACTCGCGGATCGTCAGGGCGAGTTCCGTGCCGTGACGAGTCACGCGGCGAGCGACAGGCTCCAGGGCGAGGGGGCCGGCGCGAAGCCCGGACCCGGACGGGGCGGTCCGGTCATCGGCCGCATGTCCCGTACGGCGCAGTACCGATTCCACCCTGAGCACGAGTTCGCGGGGGCTGAACGGCTTGGTGACGTAGTCGTCGGCCCCGACTTCCAGGCCGAGGATCCGGTCCTCTTCGTCACCGCGCGCCGTCAGCATGATCACGGGGATCGGGCCGTTGTCGCGGATGCGGCGGCAGACCTCCAGGCCGTCCATGCCGGGAAGCATCAGGTCCAGGATCGCGAGGTCGGGTGCCCGGGCGGCGGCGAGTGCCACGGCGGCGGGTCCGTCGGACGCCACGTCGACGTCGAAGCCGGACCGGTTCAGGTAGCCGGCGACGACCTCGGAGACGGTGGCGTCGTCGTCCACGACGAGTACGTGTTTCACGCCGCCGAGTCTGGCACCCGGCCTTCGGCCGTCGGCGGGAGCGGGAGCGGACGTCAGCGATCCGTAAGGTCGCTGGATCCCTTTTGAGTTGTTTGTCCCCGTAGGGTGAGTGGAGTGATCGAGACATCCCCTTCTTCTTCTGCTGCTTCGGTGGACGTGGTGCTGCCGTGCCTCGACGAGGCGGAGGCCCTGCCGTGGGTACTGGACCGCATCCCGGCGGGCTGGCGCGCGATCGTCGTCGACAACGGCTCCACCGACGGCTCGGCGGACGTCGCCCGTGCACTCGGGGCGCACGTGGTCCACGAACCGCGGCGCGGCTTCGGCGCCGCATGTCACGCGGGCGTCACCGCCGCGACGGCCGACGTCGTCTGCGTCTGCGACTGCGACGCCTCCCTCGACCCCGCGCTGCTGCCCGCCGTCGCCGGACCCGTCCTCGACGGCGCCGCCGACCTCGTCCTGGGCCGCCGCAGGCCCGTCACGCGCCGCGCCTGGCCCCTGCATGCCCGGCTGGCCAACCTGGAGCTGGCCCGGCTGGTCCGCCGGCGCACCGGTCTGCGGCTCCATGACCTGGGACCGATGCGCGCCGCCCGCCGTGAGTCGCTGCTGGCCCTGGACCTGACCGACCGTCGCTCCGGATATCCGCTGCAGATGGTGGTCCGCGCCGCGGACGCCGGCTGGCGGGTCGAGGAGACGGATGTGCCGTACCGGCCGCGCGCGGGCCGCTCCAAGGTCACCGGCACCTGGCGCGGCACCTGGCACGCGGTACGGGACATGCGCGCCGTCCTGGCAGAACGGCCTGCCACTGGTCCGGTGGCGACGGCGTCCGCCCGCGGAACGGGGCGATGAGCCTGCGGCAACCGGCCACGAGGCCGGTGACACTGCTGGTCATCGCGAAGGAACCCGTTCCTGGACGGGTCAGACACGGCTCACCCCTCCCTACACACCCCGGGAAGCGGCCGCTCTGGCGGAGGCCGCCCTCAGCGACACACTGCACGCGGTACTCAGAGCCCCCGCTCGACGTCGGGTCCTCGTCCTCGACGGGGCGCCCGGTCCCTGGCTGCCACCCGGCTTCGATGTCGTGCCCCAGGAAGCCGGCGGCCTGGACGAGCGGATCGCGGCCGCCTTCGCGCACTGCGAGCGCGGGCCGGCCCTCCTGGTCGGCATGGACACTCCGCAGCTGACGCCGGAACTGCTTTCGCGTGTCGGGCACGACGGCCATGACGCCTGGTTCGGTCCCGCCGCGGATGGCGGCTTCTGGGCGCTGGGTCTCGCCGACCCCGCACGCGCCGCAGCCCTCGTCCGGGGTGTGCCGGTGTCCACCGCCCGCACGGGTGCGACGCAGCGGTGCCGGCTCGTCGAGGCGGGGTTCAGCGTGGGCGATCTGCCAGTGCTGCGCGATGTGGACACTGCCGCCGACGTCATGGACGTCGCCGCCTGCTGCCCGTCCGGCTCCCACTTCGCCACCACGCTCGCTGCACTCGCTCGCGGAGGGGAGCCGGTGAGCCGCGCGGCCGGTGGTTCGGACCCCGTCATCGCCGAGCGGGCGGCGCGGATCGCGGCCCTGAGGAACCCCCGGACGGTGGCTTGGCCCGCCCATCTCCCGGCGCAACCCGGCGAGCCGTGGACAGACGACCCTTATGCCCGTGCCCTGAGCACCGGTCGCGGCCGGCTCTTTCTGCGCCGCCTGTCACCACGGGCTAGGTGTATTGATCACGAACGTTGTTGACACTGGCCCGGGCTTGATCATGGCGAAGACCTCCGGTGTGGTGGAGCTGTCTAGGACTGCACCACACGGAG